>JBNLVK010000152.1:0-57262 GCA_050618055.1 Myxococcota bacterium | reverse complement strand
GGGGGGGGGGGGCCCCCCCGCGCTTCCGGTCCGCCTCCGGACGGTCTAGCCTCGCCCCCCGAGAGGGGGGTGACGATGGATCTCTTCACGATCGAGAACCTGGCCAGCCTGAGCGTGCTGATCTTCCTCCAGGCCGTGCTCGGCTTCGACAACCTGCTCTACATCTCGATCGAGTCGCAGCGGGCGCCGGCGGCGTCGCAGGCGGCGGTGCGCCGCTGGGGCATCGGGATCGCGCTGGCGCTGCGGGTGGTCCTGCTGTTCCTGGTCATGCAGCTGCTGGAGGCGTTCCAGAGCCCCTTCTTCGCGCTGCACTGGGAGGGCGTCGTCGAGGGCTCCTTCAACTTCGCCACCGTCGTCTTCCTGCTGGGCGGCGGCTTCCTGATGTGGACCGCGCTGAAGGAGATCATGCACCTGCTGGCCATCGAGGATCTCACCCACGAAGAGGCGGGCTCGCAGAAGTCGGCGGCCCAGGTGGTCGCCCTGATCGTGCTGATGAACCTGATCTTCTCCTTCGACTCGATCCTCTCGGCGCTGGCCATCACCAAGGTGTTCGCCGTGCTCGCGACGGCCATCGTGGCCTCCGGCATCGCCATGCTGCTGCTGGCCGACCGCGTGTCCGAGTTCATCGAGCGCAACCGCAAGTACGAGGTGCTCGGCCTGTTCATCCTGCTGATCGTGGGCGTGGTGCTGCTCGGCGAGGGGGGCCACGAGGCGCATCTCAGGCTCTTCGGCTACGCCGTCGAGCCCATGGCCAAGACCACCTTCTACTTCGCGGTGTTCGTGCTGGTGGTCGTCGACGTCATCCAGTCGGGCTACCAGCGCAAGCTCGAGGCGCAGCGTCGCCGGGCCCAGGCGGTGCCCGCCTAGGTCGCTAACGCGCCGCCAGCGCGGCGATCAGGTGGCAGTGGAGGCGGCCCGGATCCTCCACCGCGTGGTAGCGACCGCCCGTCGCCCCCGCGATGCGCGTCAGGGCGTTGGGCTCCTGCGTGGGCGGGAGCCCGATGCCGAAGGTGTGGACCGGCGCGCCGGCGTCGATCGCGTCACGGGCCGCTTCGCGCATGGTGTGATCCATGCGCTGGACGCCTCCCGAGAGCAGCCGGGGGTGGTTCAGCGGGTAGGCGACGTCGACGATGGGGTCGGCGGAGTCGGAGAGCAGGAAGACCGCCCGGCGGCGCGGCGGCTCGGCCTCGGGTCCCTCCACCAGGGCGCGTACGGCGAGGCGCAGGCCCGCCGAGAAGTCGGTGCGCCCCTGGCCGCGCTCGGCGATGGCGGCGTCGAGGGCGCGCTCGACCCGGGCGGCGTCGTCGGTCAGCCCGGTGCGGATGCGACCCTGCTGCCAGTTCACCAGGGGCGTCTCGCGGCCCTCGGTCGGCGAGTCGGTGCGTCCCCGCATGGTCACGATCGCCACGCGCAGGTCGGCGTCGGCGAGAGCGTCCACCAGCGTGCGCACTGCCGCGACCTGCGCCGCCAGCCGCGAGTCGAGCGGGTCGGAGGTGCCGCCGTCCACGAACGTCCCGACGCGCCCGTCGCCGTCGAGGTCGAGCCCGCTGGGCCGCCGCGCCGACTGGGAGACGTCCAGGGTGATGGCCAGGTCGATGCCGCCGGCGGGGGCGGGGTGCTCGCCGTGGCAGGCGCCCACGTCGCGCAGGGGAAGGTCGACGGCTTCGGGGCGCGTACTCGCGCAGCCCGCCGCGGCCGTGCCCAGGGCGGCGGCCAGCAGGAGCTGCCGGCCGGGAATGCGCATGCGTAGATCGGCCATTCGCTGTGGGACAGGATACCCTGGGCGCGGCGCGAACAGCGAGGCGGGCTTGGAGTACGACCCCTATTCCTACGCGATCGACGAGGACCCCTATCCGGTCTACCGCCACCTGCGCGACGCGGAGCCCGCCTACCACAACGAGCGGCTGGGCTTCTGGGCCTTCAGCCGCTTCGACGACTGCCACGCGGCGCTGCTCGACTGGAAGACCTACAGCTCGGCCCACGGCACGGTGCTGGAGCTGATGGACTCGGAGATCGGCGGTCCGCTCATCATCTTCATGGATCCGCCGCGCCAGACCCGGCTGCGCAACCTGGTGAGCAAGGCCTTCACGCCGCGGCGCATCGCCGAGCTCGAGCCCCGGATCCGCGAGATCGCCGCGGGCTACCTGGACGCGCTGGTGGGCCGCCAGCGCTTCGACGTCGTGAAGGACTTCACGGCCAAGCTGCCGATGGACGTGATCAGCACGCTGCTGGGCATTCCGCCCGAGGACCGGGACGCGGTGCGCGGCTGGTCGAACGACGTGCTGCACCGGGAGCCGGACAGCCCGGGCGTTTCGAAGCGCGGGCTCGAGGCGATGACCCGCCTGATGGCCTACTTCGACGAGGCCCTGGCCGAGCGCCGCCGGCGCCCGCGCGACGACATCATGACGCTGCTCACCCAGGCCGAGTTCGTCGACGAAAAGGGCGAGCCCTCGCGGCTTTCCGACGAGGAGATCAAGGCCTTCTTCAACCTGCTGGCGACCGCCGGCAACGAGACGGTGACGAAGCTGCTGGCGACCGCCTTCTACTGGCTGGCCGAGTACCCGGACCAGCGCAAGCTGCTGGTCGAGGATCCGGGGCTGGCGGCCGGCGCCGTGGAGGAGGTGCTGCGCTTCGATCCGCCCTCCCAGTACCAGGGCCGCGTGCTCACGCGCGACGTGGAGGCCCACGGAAGAACGATCCCGGCGGGCGCCAAGCTGCTCGTCATCAACGCCGCCTCCGGCCGCGACGAACGCAAGTACCCGGACCCGGACGTCTTCGACGTGCGCCGCCGCTTCGACCTGCACCTGAACTTCGGCTACGGCCCCCACTTCTGCCTGGGCAAGAGCCTGGCCCGGCTCGAGTCGCGCATCGCCCACCAGGAGTTCCTGGCCCGCTTCCCCGAGTACGGCGTCGCCGGAGTCGAGCGCATGCACTCGAGCAACGTGCGCGGCTTCTCCGGGCTGGTGCTGGAGGTCTAGCGGGCCTCCCGTCGCCGCCTTCGGCTCCACCACTGGCGCCCGCCGACCACCGCCAGCAGCACCACGGCCTCGTTCTGCACACCGCCGCAGACCGGCGGCACGCCGCGGCTGCGGCCGCCCGGCGTGGCCGACGCCGTGTTCGAGGGCGCCGACGCGGCGCCGCCGGCGTCGCGCCAGACCACCTCGTAGGTGTACTCGACCCCGTCGGTGAGACCGGAATCGGCGTACACGCCGAAGGGCGCCACGTGGTCGGCCGCCACCAGCGCCAGCGGACCGCCCGCGTCGGAGCGGTACACGTCGTAGGTGGCCGCGCCGGCCGGCGGCGTCCAGGTGAGATCGATCTTGCCGCTCTTGGCGCGGGCGGCCAGGTCGTCGATCGGCACCAGCACCACCACCGTCTCGCAGGCGTCGCCGGTGCCGTCGCCGTCGCTGTCCGCCTGGGTCGGATCGTAGTCGTCGGGGCAGACGTCGTCGGCGTCGGTCACGCCGTCGGCGTCGGCGTCCGGGTCGATCCGCACGTCGCGCACGACCGGCGGGTCGCCGGGCGCCGGCTCCCAGCGGATGCGCCACAGCAGCGTGCGGCACGGATCGCCGGGCGTCTCGCTGGTGAACGCTACGGTGTCCAGACTCCAGGTGGTGTTGTGCGGCGTGATCGACCGGTCCGGCGCGCCGGGGAAGTCGTCGAGCGCACCGAAGGCGGCCAGCGCGTCGCTCACGTCCACGCTGGCCGGCGGGTTCACGATCTCCGCCGTCGCGTTCCAGCCGAAGGCGTCGCCCTTGTTGAACAGGCTCACCGTCCACAGGCCGCTGCCCGGCGCCGTCTCCTGGCAGCCCACCACGCCCGGATCGGCCACGAAGCTGGCCGGCGGCACGATCAGGTGCTGCACCGTGTTGGTGTCGGTGAACTCGGGCGGATCGGCGGTGGGGAACACCACCGTCGCGAAGTTGCGCACGGCGGTGAAGTCGGGCGCGTTGCTGCGCACGGCCACCTCGAAGCCGACCGTCCGCGGCGTGAGGGGCGGTAGCGGCAGCGGGTCGCGCCAGGTGATGGCGCGCGTCGCCGGGTCGTAGGTGCCGCCGTCGCGCACCACCAGGGTGGCGTCGTCGAGATCCGGGTCGAGCACGTCGATCACGTGGACGTCCAGCGCGTCGCCGGTGCCCACGTTCTCGTAGGTGATGGCGTAGTCGTGCAGGCGTCCGGCCTGGGTGATGCCGAAGCCCAGGGCGTCGACCGGCGGATCCACGGTCTTGAAGTTCGGGTCCTGCACCACGTCGCACTCCGGCGGCGAACGGCCGTTCACCCGCGGACCGTTCAGCGCACAGCAGTGGCTGGGAATCGCGACGGGCCGGCCGTGGATGTCGCTCGCGGTGCACGGCTGCGGCGGAGGCGGCGGCGGAGCGCCCGGCGGGAAGGGGCAGCCGCCGAACAGGCACATGGGCTGCTGCGGACCGGGCAGCGACGGCGGCCGGCAGGTCGGGTGGGCGACGCAGGAGGGATCGCTGCAGTCGGCGCGGCCGTCGCAGTCGTCGTCGGCGCCGTTGCCGCAGATCTCCGGGAAGCCGCTGCGTGCCGCGGTATCGAAGCCCACCGACGCGACGGCCACGTTGTTCGCCGGGTTCGCGTCGAGGGAGGTGCCGGTGGCGACCGCCACGTTCCGCATCACCGATTCGCAGGAGAAGATCGTGGGGACGGTCGGGTCCGGATGGAAGGGCGGGATGCCGGTCTCGAGGGTGAGCGGGAAGGTCGTGCCCTCGTCGATGCTGCCGACGCCCTGCTGGGCGATGCGCGTGCCGGCCAGGATCACGTGCAGCGGGTTGGCGGCGACCACGTCGGTACCGAGGGGCAGGAAGTCGATGGAGCGGGCGCCGTTCGAGGGGTCGGGGCCCAGGTTGGTGACACCCAGGTTCCAGGTGACGCTGCCGTCGGCCTGGCTGACGCGCCCCACGGCGGGCGTCTTGCCCATGGCCAGGTCGGCGTCGTCGGTGGGCGGCGGGCCGCCGCCGGCCACCACGTGCAGCAGGTCGTACTGGGCCGCGAAGCAGCCGGCGTCCAGCACGATCCGCGAGATGTCGCCGATGTCGGCGGCGCCGATGTACACGTCCGAGTCGCCGAACTGGGTGCTGAAGGTCTCGCTGCCGGCGGCCCCCTCGAAGGTGACCGTGCCGAAGCACTCGGCGCCCAGGTAGTGGACCCCCGCCGCGCCGGCCGGCGGCGCGATGTCGATCACGATTCCGTCCGGGAAGTGGGCTGCGAAGGTGTCGCCGGCGAAGAAGAAGTTCCCGTACATGCCCTGGGGATGGGTCGTCGAGAAGTCGAGGGTGAGGCCGCCGGCGTTCACGGTGTGCTGGAGCTGGCCCGTCATGAAGCCGGAGCTGGCGTTCAGGGGGACGGCGGCGGCGCCCTGGAGGGCCGGGTCGCCGGACGTGAAGAACAGGCGGGCACTGGCCGAAGCGGCGCCCAGCAGGACGCAGAGCCCCAGGACCAGGGCGGCGGTCAGCGTGCGGTCGGGGCGGATCATCGACGACCTCCACGGCGGCGGAGCAGCAGCGCGGCCCCGGTGACGAAGAGCACGGCGCTGCCGGGCTCGGGGATGGGGGCCGAGGCGCGCACGATGCGGCTCTGGCCCGAGTAGGTGAGCGTGGTGCCCGGCGCCAGCGGGTCGCTCTGCACCAGCAGCAGCGGACCCAGCCCGTCGCCGTCCTCCGAGAGCTGGATCTGGATGCGCGCCAGGTCGCCCGGGTCGAGGCTGCCGATGGAGAAGGAGAGCGCCATCGAGACGTCGTCGGGGGCGCCGGGGCCGACGGCGTTCGTCCCGTCGAGGGCTCCCGCGCCGATGTTCGTGACGATGTCGCCGAACACGTAGCCCGGCTCGTCGATCTCGAAGCCCTGGCCCGCCGCCTGCGCGCCGACCACCGTGGCGACCTCGTTGAAGAAGCTGGTGGTGGGCTCGGCGATCTCGGCGTCGACGAAGGAGAGGAAGGACAGGCCCGCGATCGGCGCCACGTCGTTGTTGGTGAGCTCGTAGGTCAGCAGCAGGTCGCTGCCGTCGGCCGAGAGCGACGCGCCGAAGGCGATGTCGAGGGGGCCGCCCGGCGGCAGGCTCCCCAGCGACAGGGCGGGGCCCGCTCCCGCGTGCAGGAAGGCGTCCAGCTCGAAGACGGATCCGTCGGCGCCGAACTGGAGGGACTGGCCGTTCAGGGTTCCCCCCAGCCCGCCGGCGCCGAAGGGCGTCAGGGTGATCGAGCGGGCCGATGCCGGTGCGAGGGCGATGCAGAACAGGGCGAGCGTGCTCGTCAGCACAGCAGCGATGGGTCGGGCGACGTGCGACATCGGAACCTCCGTCGTGCGGGAGCGGGCTCGCTCCACGGGGCGGATTCTCCTTCCGGAAGCGGCCGTCCCGCTTCCCATGAAGGGGGGAGGGGTTGACGTCGCCCCCGGGGTAGAATCGCGGACAGCCGAGATTTCCGGTGTCCAGCGTGAACGATCCCGCCCCCCCGAAGACGCTCGTGCTCGTCGAGGACGAGCCGCGAACCCGTGAGCGCCTGGCGGCCGTCGTGGCCGCCCGGCCGGAGCTCGACCTGGTGGCGTCGGCGGCGACCTTCGCCGAGGGCCGGGCGGCGCTCGACGAGCGGCGCCCCGACGTGCTGATCACCGACCTGGGGCTCCCCGACGGCGACGGCACCGACCTGATCCGCCGCGCGCTGGAGGCCCGTCCGGACACGCTGTGCATGGTGGTGACCGTGTTCGGCGACGAGCAGCACGTGCTGTCGGCCATCGAGGCGGGGGCGCTCGGCTACCTGCTGAAGGACCGCCCGGCGGACCAGCTGGGCGCCGCGATCCTGGAGATGCTGGCCGGCGGCTCGCCGATCAGCGCCAGCATCGCCCGTCACCTGTTGCGCCGTCTGAAGCCTGGCGAGGCCGCCGCGCCGGCCCGTCCGCAGGAAGACGACGTCCCGCCGCTCTCGCCCCGCGAGCACGAGGTGCTGCGCTGCGTGGTGAAGGGCTTCACCGTGCCGGAGATCGCGCGCCTGCTGGGCGTGTCCGGTCACACGGTGACGACCCACGTGCGCGGCATCTACCGCAAGCTGTCGGTGCACTCGCGCGGTGAGGCGATCTACGAGGCGTTGCAGCTGGGCCTGGTGCAGATCGACGAATGAGGGGGCCCGTCGCGCTCGCCGCGCTCGTCGCATGCCTGGCCGCCGCCGGCTGCGGCCACGGTCCGCCGGAAGGGGTGGTCGAGCTGCACCGCATGGAGCTGTGGCTGGGGACGTCGCAGGAGCCGCCCGAGACGTATCCGTCCGAGTGGCGGCGGGTCTCCATGCCCGACGTCTGGGACGTGGGACGCCGCGCGCGCTTCCTGGAGGGGTGGTACCGCGCCGGCGTCGACGTCGGCGCGCCGGACGCGGCCGATCCGCCGGCCGTCTACCTGCCGGCGTTCTCGGGTCACGTCACGCTCTACTGGAACGGGGAGCGCGTGGGCGACAGCGGTCCGTACCGGGAGGACGACACGCGCCACGCGCGCGGTCCGCTGCTGGTGACGCTGCCCGGGGCGGCCGCCTCCCCGGGCGAGGGACGCCTCGAGATCCGCTTCCGCGCCACCGAGGCGGTGACCGACTTCCTGCGCGCCCCGCTGCTGGGTCCGCGCAGCGCACTGCATCCGCTCCACCAGCGGAAGCTGGTGCTGGCGCGGTTCGTGCCGATCGTGTTCTCGGCCGCCGGCATCCTGGTGGCGCTGGTGCTGCTGGTCGTGCACTGGCGCGACGAGGAGTTCTTCTCCTACCTCCCCTGGCTGACCGGCGGGCTGCTGGCCAATGCGCTGGCCTCGGCGGGCCTGTTCGCCTCGTTCGGGCCGCTGCCCCCGCGCGTCGCCGAGCCGCTGCGTCCGGCGCTCTTCCACCTGGCCATGCCGTGCTACGCGATCGCGCTGCACCGGGTGCGGGGGCTCGACCGCCGGCGCCTGGAGCGCTGGCTGCTCGGGGTGTGGGCGGCGTTCGCGCTGCTCGCCTTCTCCGTTCCGCTGATCCTGACCTTCGCCGTCGCCGTGGTCTGGGCGGTGCCGACCATCCTCTGCGCGGTCTACGTGGTGTGGATGCTGATCCGGGTCGCGCCCCAGGTCGATCCGCGCCGGGCGGTCGTCTTCTACGCGCCGCTGCTCGTCGGGGGCGCCTTCGTCGGCTACGACGTCTGGTCGGCCCTCCGCGACGAGCCGCCGGGCCAGCTGCTCAGCATCTACGCCACGGCCATGGTGACGATCTCCATCTTCGCCATGCACCTGTCGTCGAGCCGGGAGGCCCTGGTGTCGGCGCGGGCGCTGAACCGCGAGCTCGACGCCCGGGTCGAGGCGAAGGGGCGCGAGCTGGCCCGCGGCTACGAGCGCCTGCGCGCGGCGGAGCGCGAGCAGGCGGTCCGGGCCGAGCGCGAGCGCATGCTGCGCGACATGCACGACGGCCTGGGGAGCCAGCTCGTGTCGACGCTCGCCATGGTCGAGAGCGGCAGCTTCGACGCCGACGACCTGGCCGAGGCGCTGCGCGACACCCTCGACGACCTGCGTCTCACGGTGCACTCGATCGATCCGGCCGAGGCCGACCTGCTGGCGATGCTGGCGGTGGTGCGCGAGCGCATCGAGCCGCGGCTCGCCCGGCGCGGGCTGCGCTTCGAGTGGCACGTCACCGACCTGCCCGAAATCCCGGGACTCGACCCGGCCGGCCTGATGCACGTGCTGCGGATCGTGCAGGAGGTGCTCACCAACGTCGTGAAGCACGCCCGGGCCACCACCATCACGGTGGAGACGCGGGTGAGCCCGCCGGACGCGGAGCCGCCCCACGTGGCGCTCTCCATCCGCGACGACGGCGTCGGGCTGCCGGAGGCGCCGGGCGGCGGCCGGGGCCTGGCGAACATGCGGGAGCGGGCCCGGGCCGTCGGCGGGACGCTCGAGATCCGCTCCGAGGAGGAGCCCCGGGGAACCTGCGTCACGCTGCGGCTGCCGCTCCAGTTGGGGTAGGGTACGCGGGCCCGAGCCCACGCCACGCCACGGAGCCCCCTCGATGGATGACGCCCTTCGCACTGCCTGGAAGCAGCTGACCTCGCCCGGAGCCCCCTTCGCCTGGAGCGTCCGCGACGTGCGCGGGGTGCCGACCCGCACCTACGACGCGGCGCCGCCCTCGATGCGCGCCATCTGGGAGGCGTCGGCCGCCCACGGCGACGCCGACTTCCTGATCTACCGGGACGAGCGGCTGAGCTACGCCGAGGCCCACGCGCAGGTCGCCCGCCTGGCCGCCTACCTGGCCGGACGCGGCGTCGGCAAGGGCGATCGGGTCGCGGTCGCCATGCGCAACTACCCGGAGTGGGCGCTGGCCTACTGGGCGACCGTGTCGCTGGGCGCGACCGTGGTGGGCATGAACGCCTGGTGGACCGGACCCGAGATGGAGTACGGCCTGGGCGACTCGACGCCGAAGGTGCTGCTCTGCGACGAGCAGCGCTTCGAGACGCTGCTGCCGCACCTGTCCGCCGTGCGCGCCGGGCACCCGCTCGAGATCGTGGTGGTGCGCGCCGAGAAGCCGCTCTCCGAGGGAGCCATCGACTGGAGCGAGGCGCTGGCCACGTCGGGCGACGGACTGCCCGAGGTGGCGATCGATCCGGAGGACGACGTCTGCATCTTCTACACCTCGGGGACGACCGGCTTCCCGAAGGGCGCCGCCATGACCCACCGCGGCGCGGTCTCCAACCTGATGAACCTGGCCTTCTGGAACGCCGCCGTCTCGATGGCGCGCAAGAACCCGAAGCTGGCCGGCGAGCCGGCGCCGTCGGGTCCGGCCCGCAAGCCGACCACGCTGCTGGCCGTGCCGTTCTTCCACGTGACCGGCTGCAACTGCTGCCTGCACCCGATCACCGCCGGCGGCGGCCGCCTCATCCTGATGTACAAGTGGAACGCCGGCGAGGCCCTCGAGGTGATCGAGCGCGAGAAGGTGGACATCTTCACCGGCGTCCCGATGATGTCGCGGGAGCTGGTGGAGCACCCGGACTTCGCGTCGCGGGACACCTCGAGCCTGACGTCGCTGGGCGGCGGCGGCGCGGCGGTGCAGCCCGACCTGGTGGAGAAGATCGAGAAGAAGCTGGAGAGGGGCCGCCCCGGCACCGGCTACGGGCTCACCGAGACCTGCGGCGTGGTCTCGATGAACTCGGGCGACTACTTCGTCGGCAGGCCGGGCTCGGTGGGGCCGCCGCTGCCGGTCTGCGAGGTGTAGGTCGTCGACGAGTCGGGCGCCAGCGTCGCGCCGGGCGAGGTGGGCGAGCTGTGCGTGCGCGCGCCGAACAACGTGCGGGGCTACCTGAACAAGCCCGAGGCCACCGCCGAGTCCTTCCCGGACGGCTGGTTCCGCACCGGCGACCTGGCGACCCTCGACGAGGACGACTTCATCTCCATCGTCGACCGGGCCAAGGACATGGTGCTGCGCGGCGGCGAGAACATCTACTGCGCCGAGGTGGAGGCCGCGCTGTTCGACCACCCGGCGGTGAAGGAGTGCGCCGTGTTCGCGGTGCCCGACGACCGCTTCGGCGAGGTGCCGGGCGTCGCCGTCGTGTGCAAGCCGGGGGAGTCGGTGGACGAGGAGACGCTGCGCGCCCACGCCGGCGAGCGCATCGCCGCCTTCAAGGTGCCGGCCCGCTTCTGGTTCCTCGACGAGGACCTGCCGCGCAACGCGAACGGCAAGTTCGTGAAGCGGGCGCTGCGCGAGCGTCTGCTGGGCGGCGACGCCTAGTCGGACAGCTTCAGGCCGAACAGCTCCTCGAAGCGGGCGTAGTAGGCGTCGTCGTCCTCGAGGGCGCCGAGCGCGATCCAGTCGGCGTCCGACATGCGCGCCCGGCCCGACGGCAGCTCGCTGCCGCCCCAGGCGCAGGTGACGCGGAAGGGCGTCTTCGGATCCGCGAGCATGCCGACGATGGTGTCGGCGACGTCGTCGGCGGGCACGTTGGCCTCGATGCCCTTCTGGTAGAACTGGAGCATGCGCCGGTAGGCGGCCCCGTAGGCGGTGGGCTCCGGGTGCCCGATGTTCTTGGGCAGGATGGCGGTGCGGGTGACGCCCGGCTCGAGCAGGTGCACCCGGATGCCGAAGGGCGCCACCTCCTGGGCCAGGTTCTCGGACAGGCCCTCGACCGCCCACTTCGACGACGAGTAGACCACCTGGGCCAGCGCGGCGATGCGTCCGGCGATGGAGCTGACGTTCACGATGCAGCCGCTCCGCTGCTCGCGCATGCCGGGCAGCACCGCCTGGCAGCAGCGGATGATTCCCCAGTAGTTGGTGTCGAACACGACCTTGGCCGCCTCGACGTCCACGTCCTCGACGGTGGCGTTCCAGCCGATGCCGGCGTTGTTCACCAGCGCGTCGACCCGGCCCGCGTCCTTCAGCACCTGGCCGACGCCGCGTTCGACGCTGCCGGCGTCGCCGACGTCGAGCTCCACCGGGTGCACCTCGGCGCCGGCCTGCTCGGCCAGGTCGAGCAGCTTGCCGGCCTTGCCGGTGTCGCGCATGGCGCCGTAGACACGGTGGCCGGCCGCCGCCAGGCGCACGGCGGCGGAGCGTCCGATGCCCGAGTTCGCTCCGGTGATCAGCACGGTCTGCATGCGGTCAGTCTCCCAGTTCCGTCTCGCGGGTGGTGATGTTGAGCTGGCCCGCCAGGCCGGCGGTGCGGTGGACATCGATCTCGCGGAACGCCGGCGTCGACGCGATCTCGACCAGCGCCCGGGCCGACGGGTACTCGACGATGCCCACCTCGTCCCACGGCTCCTCGATCTCGCCGAGCAGCGCGTTCAGGACGATGCCGCCGAAGATGAAGCGCCCGCCGCTGCCCTCGACCAGCTTCTTCATCTCCATGGCGTAGCGGTAGTAGGCGTCGCGCCCGGGCAGGTCGGCGTCGCGTCCGTCCGGGTACTCGGCCTTCTCCTTGAACTTCAGCAGGTTGACCATGCAGACGGGCCCCTCGCTGGCCAGGAACGCCCGGACGTTCTCGGGCGTGGGATGCACCTGGTTCTCGACCTTCATCGCTCTCTCCCTCGGTCGGCGCGGGCCCACGACCCTACACCATCCGCCGCCGCCGGATGCCGTAGAATGGCCCCGCGCCCGGAGGAGACGACATGGTCGGATACACCACGCTCGGAACCAACGACCTGGAGCGCGCCATCGCGTTCTACGACGCGCTGCTGGCGGTGATCGACGGCAAGCAGGTGCTGAACGACGGACGCATGGTCGTCTGGGCGGGAGGGGCCGGCGGCATGCTGGCGGTCTGCACGCCCTTCGACGAGCAGCCGGCGAGCGCTGGCAACGGGACCATGGTGGCGCTGGCCGCCGGCTCGCAGGAGCGGGCCCGCGAGCTGTACGAGAAGGCCATCTCGCTCGGCGCCGCCGACGAGGGTCCGGCCGGCGAGCGCACCGGCGGCTTCTACGGCGGCTACTTCCGCGACCCGGACGGCAACAAGCTCTGCGCCTACCACATCGGCTAGCCCGATGGCGAAGAGGCGCGATCCGCTGCCCCGCGTGCGGGCGATCATCGAGGCCTGGCCCGAGACGAGCGAGAAGCTCTCCCACGGCGCGCCCACCTGGTGGGGCGGCAAGAAGACGTTCGCGACCCTCCACGACGACCACCACGGCGACGGGCGCCTGGCGCTGTGGATCAAGTCCACCGCCGACGCCCAGGAGGACCTGGTGGAGATGGATCCGGAGACCTTCTTCGTGCCGCCCTACGTGGGTCCGTCGGGCTGGGTCGGCATGCGGCTCGACCGCCGGCCGGACTGGGACGCGGTCGAGAGCCTGCTGCTCGAGGGCTACCGCATGGTCGCGCCGAAGCGGGCGCTGAAGCAGCTCGACGACGAGTAGCTACTCACCGGTGAACACCGGCTTGCGCTTCTCCAGGAAGGCGCGCATGCCCTCCTGCTGGTCCTTCGTGCCCATGGTCGCGTGCACGGCGCGCCGCTCCTCGGCCAGCGCCTCCGCCTGCGACCGCTCGCCGGCCTGCACCACGCAGCGCAGCACGCCGGCCACCGCCCGCGGCGGCTGGGCCGCCAGCTCGTGGGCCAGCGCCTTCGCCCGGTCCTTCAGCTCGGCGTTGGGCCACACCTCGTTCACCAGGCCGATGCGCAGCGCCTCGGGGCCCGAGATCATCTTCGCCCGCAGGATCAGGTCGAGGGCGTGGGCGCGTCCGACGCAGCGGGTGAGCCGCGCGGTGCCGCCCCAGGCGGGCACCGAGCCCAGGTCCATCTCGGGAAGCCCGATCTTCGCGCCCGCGGCGGCGGCCAGGCGGAAGTGGCAGGCCAGGGGGAGCTCGAGACCGCCGCCCAGGCAGTAGCCGAACAGGGTGGCGACCACCGGCTTCTCCAGGCGCTCGATCTTGTCGAGCACGCGCAGCCGCTGGTCGAACACGGCGTCGATGCTGCCCATGCGCTTCACGCCTTCGGGAAGCTGCTTCAGGTCCATGCCCACCGAGAAGTTCTCGTCGCCGGCGGCGGTGATCACGACGGCGCGCACCGACGGGTCGCCGGCCAGCGCGTCGACCTGCGCCTCCAGCGCGTCCATGTAGTCGAGGCTCATGCGGTTGCGCGGTGCATCGTCGTTGACGAGCGTCACCACCGGCCCGTCCCGTTCGACGAGCAGCGCGGACCGTTCCGCCATGCGTTCCTCCGTCAGCCGGGGAAGGCCCCGGCCATGTCGCGTTCCAGTCCCGCCTCGATGCCGTCGAGGCCGGCGCCGCGGGCCAGCGTGCGGGTGCGCAGGTAGGCCGCGCGCGGCAGCTTGGCCAGCCGCTCGGCCTCGGCTCGCGCCTCGTCGAGGAGCGCCTGCGGGTCGCACACCCGATCGTAGAAGCCGGCGTCGACCGCGCCCTCCGGAGCGTAGATCTCGGCCTGCACCGTGCCGCGCAGGAAGTGGCGCTTCGACATGCGGTCGCGGGCCAGCTCCAGCAGGAAGATGGGCGTGGCCATACCGATCGCCACCTCGTTGAAGCCGATCTTGAAGTCGCCGCGGGCACCGAAGCGCGTGTCGACCGCCATCAGCAGCACCGCGCCCATGGCCAGGGCGTGGCCGGTGCTCGCCGCCACCACCGGCGCCGGGAAGCGGGCCAGTCGCAGCGCCAGGCGCGCGCCGCCGGTCACCAGGTCGCGGGCGGCGGCGGGTCCGCCCTCGCGCAGCACCGACAGGTCGAAGCCGGCAGAGAAGCGTCCGGGACGCCCCGCCAGCAGCACCGCCTGGCCTGCCTCCTCGGCCTGGTCGAGGGCCTGGTTCAGCGCCTCCAGCACGGCCGGCGAGATGGCGTTGGCCTTGCCGTCGTCGAGATGCAGGACCGCGACGTCGCCGGAGGATTCGATCGAGACGGGCTGGGACATGGGGGGCTCCTGTGCGGGGCGTGCGGGGGCGGTCAGGGTAGCCGTCCGGACACCACCCGCGACAGCTCGAACACCACGAAGCCGGCGCTCGCCAGCAGACCCACCGCCGGCACCCAGGCGGGCACGGGCCGCGCGTCGGGCGGGGCCGGCCCGCGGCGCTTGACCCGCAGCAGCGCCGCGTTGGCCAGCGCGAAGGTCACCAGCGTGACCAGCGACGTCAGCCGCGCCAGCTGCTCGAGCGGCAGCGCGAGCGCGAAGGCCGTCGCCACGGCGGTGGCGACGGCGGTCGCCACCAGCGGCGTCCGCGTACGCGGATGCACGTAGCCGAAGACCGGCGGCAGGGCGCCCTCGCGGCTCAGGCCGTAGAGCACGCGCGAGCCCTTCATGAGCTGGATGAGGCCGCCGTTGCCCAGCGCGACGACGGCGATGCCCACCAGGATCTCCGGCCGACCGCCGCCGCGTTCGAAGACCAGCGCCAGCGGAGCCGTCGAACGCGCCAGCTCGTCGGGCGCAACCGCCAGCACCGCGACGCTGGCCAGGCCCACGTAGAACAGCGCCGAGGCGCCCAGCGTGACGAGGATCGCGCGGGGCAGGGCGCGCTTCACGTCCTCCACCTCCTCGGCGACGCTCACCATGTCCTCGAAGCCGAGGAAGGCGTAGAAGCAGAGGATCGCCGCCGCGCCCACCGCGCTCCAGGCGGGCAGGCTCGTGGGCACCATCTCCGCCGCGCGCGACGGCAGGTCCGCCAGCCCGGCGCCGCCCGCGACCATCACGGCCACCAGTCCGCCCACCTCGACCAGCGTCATCAGGCCGGCCGCGGTCACCGACTCGCGCACGCCCCAGGCCGCGACCCCTCCCGCCGCCAGCACCACGACGGCGATGGTCGGCGACGTCGGCACGTCGACCAGCGCCGACAGGTAGCCCACCAGGCCCACGCAGACGGTCGCCGCCGAGACGAGTCCGGCCAGCACGACCAGCAGTCCGACGGCGCGGGACAGGCGCAGCGAGCGGAAGCCCTCGAGCACGTAGACCGCCTCGCCGCCGGCCCGCGGGAAGCGCGACGAGAGCTCGGCGAAGGAGAGCGCGGTGAACAGCGCCAGCAGCGACGCCGCGGCGAAGGCGACCGGCGCGGCCATGCCGGCCCGCCCGGCGACGACGCCGGTCAGCGCGTAGATGCCGGCGCCGATGGTGGTGCCCAGGCCGTACAGGACCAGCCACGGCAGCGAGACGGCGCGGCGCAGCGCCAGCGGGCGCGGGGCTTCGCCCTCCACCGCGCTCAGGACGTCCGGTCGGCGGGCTCGACGTGCACCGTCACGTCCGACACCGCGTAGGCGCTGCCCAGCGCGCGCTCCACCCGGTCGGCGATCTCGTGGGAGGCCGCGGTGGAGAGCTCGGGATCGACGCGCACCACCAGGTCGACGGCGGCCTGGGTGCCGTCGGAGCGCGAGCGCACGTTCCCCACCGAGCGCACGCCGTCGACGCCCTGCACCGTCTTCGTGATCTCCTCCGGATCGAGCGCGGCGCCGTCCAGCAGCACCGGCAGCGCCCGGCGGAACAGGCCGAAGGCCAGGTTCAGGATCAGCAGGCCGACGCCCGCCGCGCACAGCCGGTCGATCCACGGCCAGCCGCGCGCCGCGGTCTGCCAGCCCGCCACCACCACCAGCGTGGTGAGCACGTCGGCAAAGGTGTGGCTGGCGTCGGCGCGCAGGATGGGCGAGTCGAGCCGCCGGGCCCAGCGCGCCTGCCAGGTCGCCAGCCCGGTGTTCAGGCACAGCACCACGCCCATCACCACCAGGCCCCAGCCCTCGTGGCGCGTCGGCCACGTCTCGCCGAGGGCGGCGTGGCGGATCAGCTCGAAGGCCAGGATCGTCAGCAGGCCGGCCAGCACGAACACCGCCACGGTCTCGAACTTGCGGTGGCCGTACGGGTGCTCGCGGTCCGGCGGCCGGCTCGAGGCGCGCAGCACGAACCAGGCGACGCCGTTGTTGGCGACGTCCGTCAGCGAGTGCAACGCGTCCGCGACGACGGCGAGCGACCAGGTCGCCAGCCCGACGAAGAGCTTGAGCCCCAGGGCCAGCACGTTGACCGAGCCCTCGATCAGGATGACCCGCGCGACCTGCTCGTCGCGCCCGCCGGCCCGGACCGCCGGGCTCACCCCGCGTCCGAGGCGCAGTCCACGCAGTCGGTCGCGAAGGGCAGGGCCTCGAGGCGGCCGATCGCGATCTCGTCGCCGCACTGGTCGCAGGTGCCGTAGCGGCCCTGCTCGATGCGGGCGAGCGCCGCGTCGATGCGCGCCAGCTCCTCGCGTCCCCCCTCGTCCAGGCGCTCCAGGACCATGTCGTTCTCGGTCTCGGTCGCCCGTTCCTCCGAGTCGGGGTTGCGTTTGCGACGCAGGTCGCGCTCCACCGCGCCCGTCCGGGCGGCGATCTCCTCGCGCATGTGCGTCAGTCGTTCCTGGATGCCCTTCAGATCCTGCATGGTGTCTCCTCGAGGCTCGTCTAGAGCATCCTCCGTGCCAATGGGAGCGTCGCCGGGGCCACGGAGGAGCCGTTCGGGAGCCCGCCAAGGGGCGAAAGCTCCCTCCTGGTGGAGAATGCCCCGATCCTCATCCGGTTCCAACCCGGGCCCCGGCTGTGCGAACCTGGGTGTCGGAGGTGCGCGACATGGCAGAGCGCGAGTTCGACATCGTCCTGTGGGGAGCGAGCGGCTTCACCGGCCAGCTGGTGGCCGAGTACCTGCTGGGGCGCTACGGCGTCGAGAATTCGTTCCGCTGGGCCCTGGGCGGACGCAACGAGCGCAAGCTCGACGCGGTCCGCGACGCACTGGACGCGCCGGCCCTGCCCCTGGTGCTGGGGGACGGCGACGACGCCGCCTCCCTCGACGCCCTGGCGTCGCGCAGCCGCGTGGTCTGCACGACCGTCGGACCCTACGCGCGCTACGGGTCGAAGCTGGTGGCGGCCTGCGCGAAGGCGGGCACCCACTACTGCGACCTGACCGGCGAGCTGCACTGGATCCGCCGCATGATCGACGCCCACCAGGACGACGCGGTGCGCAGCGGGGCACTCCTGGTGCCGACCTGCGGCTTCGACTCGATTCCTTCCGACCTGGGCACGTTCTTCGTGCAGCGCGAGATGCGCGCCCGCGACGGCGCGCCGAGTCCCCACGTGAAGGCCGGCGCGGCGGCCTTCAGCGGGGGCTTCAGCGGCGGCACCGTCGCCAGCATGCTGTTCATGATGGAGGACGCCGCGAAGGATCCGTCGATCCGCCGCATCATGGCCGATCCCTACGCGATCGATCCCGACGGCGGCGCGAAGCGTCCGCCGAGCCCGGATCGCACCGGCCCGGCCTGGGACGAGGACTTCGGGCAGTGGACGGCGCCGTTCGTGATGGCGGGAATCAACACCCGCGTCGTGCGTCGCAGCAACGCGCTGCTGGGCGACGCCTACGGGCGCGACTTCCGCTACGACGAGTTCACCCTGACCGGCGCGGGACCCGCGGGCGGCGCCAAGGCCGCCGCCCTGTCCGCCGGGACGCTGCTCGCCATGGGCAGCATGGCCCTCGGCCCGATCCGGCGGCTGGTGGCGCCCCGCCTGCCGGCCCCCGGCGAGGGCCCGTCGCGCGAGGAGCAGGAGAAGGGCTTCTGGGAGATGCTCTTTTACGCGTCCTCGCCACGGGGCGACGACGCGCCCGGGCTGCGCGCGCGCCTCGCCGGCGACCGCGACCCGGGCTACGGCTCGACCTCGAAGATGCTCGGCGAGGCGGCGGTCGCCCTGGCGCTGGACGCACCCGACGCCGTCGGCTTCCACACCCCGGCCTCGGCCCTGGGCGACGGCCTGATCGACCGCCTCCAGAAGAGCGCGGGCGTGGCCTTCGAGGTGCTCGACTAGCCCCCACCATGCCGCGTGCAGGGATCTACACGGCGACGGCCGTGCTCGTGACGGCTCTCGCGACGGCGTCGTGTGGATCGGAGACGGGCGAGGTCGCAACTCCGCCGCTCCCGGACGAGACGGCCGAGCAGCTCGAGGCGCTGGGCTACGTCGACTGGTCGGAGCCGGCGCCGCAGGAAGAGCTGGCGCGCAGCGGCGTCACCGTCCACGACCCGCAGCGCGCCCACGCCGGCCTGAACCTCTACACCTCGATCCCCAGCCACGAGGCCCGGCTCGTGGACATGCAGGGACGCGTCGTGCACACCTGGCGGGATCCCAGGCCCGGCGAGTCGCCCTGGCACCACGTCGAGCTGACGCCGGAGGGCCACCTCTACGGGCTGTCCGACGAGCCGCTGCGCAAGGTCGACTGGGACTCGAACCTCCTGTGGGAGTCGGGCCTGGTCGCCCACCACGACCTCCAGATCGAGCCGTCCGGACGGCTCTGGGTGCTCGCCAAGTCGATCACGCGGCTGGGTCCGGAGCGCACGCCGATCGTCGACAACGAGATCGTCGAGATGCGGCCGGACGGCGGGATCCTGGCGCGCCACAAGCTCTCGGAGCTGTTCTCGAGCTACCCGTCGCCGGCGCAGCTGGCCCGGGCGGCGAAGCAGGTGGCCGCGCTGCCCGCGGCGGAGCGGGTCGACGCGAAGCTGCGCAACCTGTCGGGGCCGATCGACGTCTTCCACGCCAACTCGATCGAGCGGCTGGACCGGGACGTGCCGGGCCTGGGCGAGGCGGGCGACGTGCTGCTCTCGATCCGCCAGCTCGACCGGGTCTTCGTGTTCGACCTGGAGCTGGGACGCATGCGGCGCGCCTGGGGGCACGGCGTGCTCGATCGCCCCCACCACGCGACGGTCCTGCCCGACGGCACGCTGTCGGTCTTCGACAACGGCTGGCGCCGGGGCTGGTCGCGGGCGCTGCGCGTGGATCCGGCCGGCTGGCGGGTGGTCTGGCAGTACCCGGCGGCGCCGGATCCGGCCTTCTTCACCCGGCGCCGCGGCAGCGCCCAGCACCTGCCGAACGGCAACGTGCTGATCACCGAGTCGGCGAAGGGCCGCGTCGTGGAGGTCGACGCGGTGGGCCGCGTGGTCTGGGAGTTCTGGAACCCGGATCTCGACGCCGAAGGCGAGCGCCGCGCCCGCATCTACCGCATGGAGCGCATCGACCCGGCGACGCTGATGCCGCTCGCGCCGATCGCGGGAGAGGCCGACGGCGCCTAGCCGCTCTCCAGCGCGAAGCCCTCGTAGCCCTTGGCCGCCACCTCGTCGCACTTCTCCACGTAGGGCGGGAAGCCCAGGTAGGGCATGAACACGCGCGGCTTGCCCGGCACGTTGGCGCCCAGGTACCAGGAGTTGCAGGTCGGGAAGAGGGTCTCGCCGGCCACCTCGTTCACGTGGTCGACCCAGGCGTCCTGGGCGTCCGGCGTCGCCTCGATGGCCGGCACGTCGCGCTCGCGCAGCCAGGCCATGCAGTCGCCGATCCACTCCACGTGCTGCTCGATCGACGGGATCATGTTCGACAGCACCGACGGGCTGCCCGGTCCGGTGATCGTGAACAGGTTGGGGAAGC
This sequence comes from Myxococcota bacterium, assembly GCA_050618055.1. Taxonomy (GTDB): domain Bacteria; phylum Myxococcota_A; class UBA9160; order UBA9160; family SMWR01; genus CALDCK01. The sequence goes on along the minus strand of JBNLVK010000152.1, from coordinate 37,417 downwards.
CGGCCACCGACAGTCCCAGGTAGCTGCGCGGACCTTCGGCCCAGGCCTCCGCCAGCGAGCGACGGCCGCGACCGCGGATGTCGACGGCCAACAGCGCACCGGTCATGGCGTCGAAGCCGGTGGCGAAGACGATGGCGTCGAACGCATGGTCCGTGCCGCCGACGCGCAGGCCCCGCGGCGTGACGGCCTCGATCGGATCGTTGCGGATGTCGACCAGCGTCACGTCGTCGCGGTTGAAGGTGTCGAAGTAGCCGGTGTCGACACACAGCCGCTTGCAGCCGACCACGGTGCGCGGCGACAGGGCCTCCGCCACCTGCGGGTCCTGCACGATGCCGCGGATCTTCTCGCGCAGGAACTCGGCGGCGGTGTCGTTGGCCTCGCGGCTCTCGAGCAGGTCGCTGAAAGCTCCCAGGAAGGGGAGCCCGCCGTGCTGCCAGCGCTCCTCGTAGCGGCGTCGGCGCTCCTCGGGCGTGGCCTCGAGGGCCAGGTCCTCGTTCGGGCTGGTGTTCAGCCCGAAGGGCATCTGCTTTGCCTCGGCGCGCAGGTCGGCGTAGCGGGCCTTCACGCGGCCGACCGTCTCCGGGTCGAGCGGCGCGTTGTGGGCCGGAATCGAGTAGTTGGGCGTGCGCTGGAAGACGGTCAGGTGCTCCGCCTGCTCCGCGATCAGCGGGATCGACTGGATCGCCGACGAGCCGGTGCCGACGACGGCGACGCGCTGGCCGCGGAAGTCGACCTCCTCGTGGGGCCAGCGGCCGGTGTGGTAGGTCGGACCCTCGAAGCTCGCGAGTCCCGGGAACTCGGGCAGGTTGGCCGACGACAGGCAGCCGGTGGCCATGATCAGGAAGCGGGCGCGGGCCGGACCGGCCTCGGTATCGACGTTCCAGAGGCGGGCCTCCTCGTCCCAGCGGGCGGCGGTGACCCGCGTGTCCAGCGTGATGCCGTCGCGCAGCGCGAAGCGGTCGGCCACGTGCTCGATGTAGCGAAGGATCTCGGGCTGGGGCGCGTAGCGCTCGCTCCACTCCCACTCCTGCTGGAGCGCGTCGGAGAACTGGTAGGAGTACTCCAGGCTCTCCACGTCGCAGCGCGCGCCCGGGTAGCGGTTCCAGAACCAGGTGCCGCCGATGCCGCTGCCCGCCTCGTAGACGTGGGCGTCGAAGCCCGTCTCGCGCAGGCGGTGCAGCATGTAGAGCCCGGCGAAGCCGGCACCGACGATGACCGCGTCCCGCGTCATGGGCACCTCCTGGCACACCACTGTGGAGCAGCGGCCGCTCCGGGTAAAGTGGTTGCATGGGCTTGCTGGTCGACGGGAAGTGGGCGGATCGCTGGTACGACACGAAGGGCTCGGGAGGGCGCTTCGAGCGGCCGGACAGCGCCTTCCGCGGTCGGGTGCGGGCCGACGGGTCGACGGACCATCCGCCGGCAGCGGGCCGCTACCACCTCTACGTCTCGCTGGCCTGCCCGTGGGCCCACCGCACCCTGATCGCGCGGCGGCTGAAGAAGCTGGAGGGCGCGATCTCCGTGGCGGTGGTCGATCCGCTGATGGGCGAGCAGGGCTGGGTGTTCGGCGACTCGCCCGGCGCCACGCCCGACCCGATCCTGGGCGCCCGCCACCTGCACGAGGTGTACGTGAAGGCGGATCCGCACTACACGGGCCGGGTGACCGTCCCGGTGCTGTGGGACCTTCAGCGGGAGACGATCGTGAACAACGAGTCGTCCGAGATCCTGCGCATGCTGGGCCGGGAGTTCGACGCCTTCGGCGACGCGTCGCTCGACCTCTACCCGGAGCCGCACCGCGAGGAGATCGACGCGGTGAACGCCTTCGTCTACCCGAACGTGAACAACGGCGTCTACCGCTGCGGCTTCGCCACCACCCAGGACGCCTACCAGGAGGCCTTCGACCAGCTCTTCGACGCCCTCGACGTGCTGGACGCCCGCCTGGCCGACCGCCGCTACCTGGTGGGCGGCCGGCTCACCGAGGCGGACGTGCGCCTGTACACGACGCTGGTGCGCTTCGACCCGGTCTACGTCGGCCACTTCAAGTGCAACCGCCGGCGCATCGCCGACTACCCGCACCTGTCGGGCTACCTGCGCGACCTCTACCAGACGCCGGGCTTCGGCGACACCACCGACCTGGTCCACATCAAGCGCCACTACTACGAGAGCCACCGCATGATCAATCCGACCGGGGTGGTGCCGGCCGGTCCGGCGCTCGACTGGGAGCGGCCCCACGGCCGCGAGGGTCTCTAGAGCGCCAGGTCCTCGGGCGTGGCGGGGCGGATGGCGTCGCCGCTCCAGTAGGCGCGCATCGACGTGATCTTCCCGTCGTCGTCGAAGACCATCACGCTGATGATGTCGAGCACCTTCTCGTCGCCCGGCCCGCCCAGGATCACGACCAGCGGTGTGGCGGCCTCGCGTCCGGCCACCCGCACCGGTCCGCTGCGCTTCATGGTGGGCGTGCCGATGCCCTGGTAGAAGGCGCGCACCGCGTCGCGCCCGCGGTGCAGGTCCGAGCCGATCGGGTCCTCGATGGTGGCGTCCTCGGCGTAGAGCTCGACGATCGCGTCCACGTCGCCCTTGGTCACCAGGTCCGGGTAGCGGTCGTAGAGCTGGCGGATGTGGTTCGGATCGACCATCGGGGCCTCCTCGGCGGCGGGGGGTGGGGGGCGGCCATTCTCCCGGCCCGGACGCGCCGCGTCAATTCACCGCGGCGTCCCGCCGATACGCCCCCTGACGAGGGAGGGGTCCTCATGCGCAAGCTCGGGTTCGTGTGCGTCCTGGCCGGCGTGCTGCTCATCGGCGGCTCCGCCGTCCTGCACTGGAAGGGTTCGCTCGGCGCGGTTCCGCCCGAGGTGGTGGAGCTCGAGCGGGCGCTGGCCCGGCCCGGCCTGATCGGCCTGGTGACGCTGGACGTGGCGGCGCTGGTGGCGCTGGGGGTCGCCGAGGGCGAGCCGGAAGGGGAGCCCGAGGGCTGGCGCCGCGACCTGCTGGCCGCGGGCATCGACCTGGAGAACGACCTCGACCACGCGACGCTGGCCCTGAGCGCTTCGGGCGCGTCCGACGTGGAAGGCGCGGACGATCCGGGCGAGGCCGAGGCCGTGCTGGCCCTGTTCGGACGCTTCGACCCGGCCGCCGTCGAGGCGGCCCTGCGCGGGGCGGACGGCACGACGGTCGAGGACGGCGAGCTGGCCGGCCGGCCGGTCCTGCACGTGACCCGCACCGACCGCGACACCTGCGAGGAGTCGGGTCCGTTCGCCGTCCACCTGGGGCCGGGGCGCATCCTGGTGGCGCAGGCGGGCACGCTGGCCGCTCTGCTCCAGGGCGCGCCGCCGGCCGACGGCGCGCTGCGCGACCTCACCCGCTTCCAGGGCTTCCGCCAGGGGCAGCTGGTGTCGGCGGCCTTCTTCGTTCCCGACGCGCTGCCCGACACCGGCAACCCCTTCGTGGGCATGGCGGCGGTGGGCGCGCGCCAGGCGGTGGACGGCTTCCGCGCCCTCTACGCGGGGGCGGCGCCCCGGTTGGTGCCGCCGGGCGTCTCCGTCGACGCCGTCCTGGAAGGCGTGGAGCCGGGGGTCGCGTCCGACCGGGCGGCCGCCTGGAGCGCCTGGCTCGACGAGAAGCTCGGGCCGCTGGGCGAGAAGGTGCCGACGCTGGCGACGCTGCACGAGGCCCTCGAGCTGCGCGCCGAGGGCAACGACCTCCACGCCAGCTTCCGCCTGTCGCAGCAGGACCTCGAGCGGCTCGAGAAGCTGCCCGACGAGATGGGCTCGCTGATCTTCGGCGGCGGCTCCTTCGAGATGGGCGGGATGAGCGGGCAGGGCGGCCCGGTCGAGGAGCGTCTGAAGGAGGAGCCGCTGGTGTTCCGCCCGCAGGTCGAGAAGGCGGACCTGCCGGCCTACGACCCGGGCGTGCCGTTCGCCGAGCCGGTGGACGCAGTGAGCGGTCCGCTGGGCCTGCGCGTCGCGGCCATCCGGCTGGGGGAGGGCGACGCTCCCAGCGAGCTCGAAATCGAGGCCTTCGGCACCGGCATCCCGAACCTGGGCGGCAGCGCCGACCGCGTCTCCTTCGTGGTGACGAGCCTCGAGGGCAAGGGCGGCGAGGAGCTGCTGGCCCGCGAGCACTGCGGCCCGGACCGCAACGACCTGCCGGCCGTGCTCTCGAACCACTTCGGCGGCCAGGTGCTGCGCGGCGCCAAGTCGCTGCGGCTGCGTCCGGGCGCGGTGCCCGACGACCTGGCCCGCATCGTCGGAACCGCGAGCGTGCGGCTGCCGGTGCGCACCGAGGCGCTGAAGCTCCCCGCCGAGCCGGGGGTGGTGGAGAAGGCGGGTGCGCGGCTCGAGATCACGAGCGTGGCGGGCGGGTCCGTCTCGTACGCGCTGTCGGGCGAGGCCGGCAACCTGCTCCACCTGCGCGCACTGAACGCCGCGGGCCGCGAGCTCGAGGGCAACGGCTCCTCGTCGATGAGCGGCTTCGGGAGCGGGCGCTCCGGCAACGAGATGTTCGCGGGGAAGGTCGCCGGCCTGGAGGCGGTGTTCGCCGTCGAGGAAGAGGAGATCCGCTTCCCCTTCGCGCTGAGCGAGATCCTGCCGGGCACCGCCGGCGAGTTCCCCCAGCCCGACGACTTCGCCGCGCCCGCCGGGGCCGTCGCAATCCGCGGCGCCTTCGAGGACTGGCTGGCCCGGGTGAGCGCGCCCCTCGAGGCGCTGGCGGTGCCGGGCCTGGGCGGCGGCCCGAGCGCCCGACCGGTCCGCGCCGGACCGTTCCTGGTGACGCTCGAGGGCCTCTGGCCCTTCGGCGGCCTGATGCCGCGCATCGCGCTCCAGGCCCCCGACATCCCGGGCCTGGCGGGAAGCGCCAACGCGGTGCAGATCGTGGTCAGCGAGCTGCGCATGCACGACGGCACGGCTGCAGCCGGTCCGTGGAGCGAGACGCTGGCGCTGGCCAAGGGCTGGGGGCGCGACGCGCTGACCGCCACGGCGCAGCTCGAGACCGGCGTGCCCGCCGACCCGGCCGACGTCGCGAGCCTGCGCGGCGAGGTCCGCATCCGTCTGCCCGCGCGCCTGCGCACCGAACGCATCGACGACGCCGAGCTCGGCGCGGGCTTCGAGAGCCCCGACCTGGCGGTGCGCCTGGTCGAGCTGGCCCGCGACCGCTTCGTGCTGCGGGCCACGCGCGGCGGCGAGCGCCTGCTCGGCGCCCAGGCGCTGAACGCCTTCGGCGACATGCTGTGGACGACGCCCCAGGGCAGCGAGACCAGCGCGTCCGGCGCCCTCGAGCTGGCCTTCGAGGTGAAGGGCGTGCCGCGCCAGATCGAGCTGCGCGTCGCCGAAGAGCTGGCCCGCGCCGCCTTCCCCTTCGATCTGGTGCAGGGCGAGAGGGAAGTCGCTACGCGCTAGCCTGCCGCGGTGGACGCCGCGCAGCTGTCGATCCTCGCCGCCGGTGGCTTCGCCGCCGGCGTCATCAACACGCTGGCCGGGGGCGGCTCGCTGATCACGGTCGTCCTGCTGGTCTTCCTGGGCGTGCCCGGCACCCTCGCCAACGGCACGAACCGGGTCGGCGTGCTGATGCAGAACCTGACCACGGCCTGGCGCTTCCGCGCCGAGGGCCTTTCGGGCTTCCGCGGCGCCGTGCCGGTGCTGGTGCCCCTGCTGCTGGGCTCCGCGCTGGGCGCCTGGGCCATCGCCCAGGTGACGCCCGCCTTCTTCGAGCGCCTGTTCGGCGTGGTGATGCTGCTGCTGCTGGTGCCGATGCTGCGGCCGGGCCGCTCCGAACCGCTCGCCGAGCCCACGGGCGCCGGCGGCGCCTGGTCGCCGGGCGTGGGCTTCGCCGTCTTCTTCGCCATCGGCCTGTACGGGGGGGCGCTCCAGGCGGGCGTCGGCATCTTCCTGCTCTTCGCCCTGTCCCGCGCCGGCTACGACCTGGTGCGCGCCAACAGCATCAAGGCCGTCGTGATCGCCAGCCTGACCGCGGTGGCGGTGCCCGTGTTCGTGGTCGCTGGCCAGGTGGTCTGGCCCGAGGCGCTGGCGCTGGGCGCCGGCTTCGTGCTGGGCGGCTGGGTGGGCGTACACGTGGCGGTGAAGGGCGGCGAGCGCGTGATCCGGCCGGTGCTGGTGGTGGCGGTGGTGGCCCTGGCCGCCCGCATGCTCGGCCTGGTCTGACGCTCAGCGCACGAGGTACGGGTGCACCTCGCGCTCGTAGAGGTCGAGCATGGCGCGGGCGAACGCCGGATCGATGCCGGACAGCAGCGGGTTCAGGTAGAAGACGCTGTGCTCGCCCAGCTCGGACGCCAGCGCCAGCGTGTCCTCGGGCGTGAGAACCCGGTAGGCGTCGCTGCGGCGCACCGTCTCCGGCGTCGCGTCCTTCGCGTAGGGTCCGGCGGCGCGGCCGAAGGCCTCGATCGTCCACTCGCGGTAGGAGCGCAGCTGGTGCAGCACGTGGGGCATGAGGCGCTCCCAGTCGCGCTCCGGATCGCGCGACACCCACAGGAAGATCGGGCCCTGCTTCGGGTAGTCGCCCGGGTCCGGCTTGCCGAGCGCCAGGCACGCCTCGCGGTAGGGCGGCCACAGCCGGGGCTCGAGCGGCGGGAACCAGCCGTCGGCGATGCGCGCCGCGCGCCGCGCGGCGGCCGGCGTGCCGCCGCCCAGCAGGATCGGCGGCGGCGGATCCGGGCGCGGCGTCACGCGGCAGGTGCGTCCCTTCCACGAGAAGGGCTCGCCGGTCCAGGCCAGGCGCAGCAGCTCGATGGTCTCGCCGACCAGACGCCAGCGGTCGCCCAGCGACACGCCGAAGCTCTCGAACTCGGCCGGCCGGTAGCCGCCGCCCAGGCCGAGGATCAGCCGTCCGCCGCTGGCCAGCTGCGTCACCGCCGCGTCCTCGGCCAGCTTGATCGGATCGTAGAGGGGAGCCAGCACCACCGCGGTGCGGAAGCGGATGCGGCGCGTGCGACCGGCCATGGCGCTGGCCAGCACCAGCGGCGAGGGGTCGTAGCCGTCCGGCGACGCGTGGTGCTCGCCCAGGCCGACCGTGTCGAAGCCCAACGCGTCGGCCCACTCCACCTGGTCGAGGGCCGCCGCGTAGAGGTCGCGGGCCGGCGCGCCGAAGTCGGGGGCGCGCATGTCGTAGCTGAGGACGAGCTCCACGGGTGGCTATTCCGCGGGCTCGACGATCTCGAGCCGCTGGTTCGCCGCCACGTCCCGCAGCACCTGGCGCTCGCCGGAGGGCCAGCGGATCTCGAGCAGGTCGACGTGCCGGGCCTCGCCTAGGCCGAAGTGCACCACCGGCGAGCTGCTCGATAGGAAACCGCTGCCCGCCGCCACCTGGCGTGTCTGGAGCGCGTCGCCGGTGCGCGCGGTCACGATCGCGCCCAGCGCGTCCCGGTTGCTGCGCGTGCCGCGGAGCGCCAGCTGGAGCCAGTGCCCCGTCTCGCCGCGGCCCATCAGCAGCACCGCCGGCTTGTCCAGGTTCTGGAGCAGCAGGTCGAGGCGGCCGTCCCGGTCGAAGTCGGCGACGGCCACGCCGCGCCCGTCCTCGATGCGGTTCGTGCCGGTGAGGTAGGCCACGTCCTCGAAGCGCCCGTCGCCCCGGTTCCAGAACAGCACGTTGCGCTCGTAGCCGTTCAGCGACGCATCGCCGATGTCGGGAGGGGCACCGTCCTCGCTCCAGCTCTCTGAACGTCGACCGACGTTCTCGATGATCTGGTCCAGTCAGAGATCGTCCTTCAGCGGACCGGACACGAAGCCGTTCAGCCCGTAGAGGTCGAGGCGGCCGTCGTTGTCGAAGTCGAGCCAGACCGTGGCCCAGGACCAGAGGCTGTTGGACGCGCCGCTGTCGGCGGCCACCTCGCGGAAGGTCCCGTCGCCCCGGTTCTCGTAGAGGCGGTTGCCGCGGAACCAGCTGCGCACCGCCTCGCGCACGTAGGGGCGGAACATCCAGTCGAGCACGCGCGGCACGCGCTGGATCTGGAAGCTGGGCGCCTCGAGGATCCAGCCCGAGCCGCTGAACATGCCGCCGATGAACAGGTCGAAGTCGCCGTCGCCGTCGAAGTCGCCCCAGTCGGCGCCCATGCTGGCCACCGGCAGCACCACGCCGGCCTCGTCGCTCACCTCGTCGAAGCGGGCGTGGCCGTCGTTGCGGTACAGGCGGTCGGCGCCGAAGTCGTTGCCGACGAACAGGTCGACGTCGCCGTCGCGATCGTAGTCGGCCGCCACCGGCGTGAGCGTCCAGCCCGTGTTGCCGAGACCCGCCTCGCGGGTGGCGTCGCGGAAGCGGAAGCCGCCCTGGTTGAGGAAGAGCTGGTCGGCCTCGGCGTTCTTCGCGAAGCCCGGCGGCTCGGGGCTCTCGACGAAGACGTTCTCGTGGTTGGCCAGGTAGAGGTCGGCCAGACCGTTGCCGTCGAAGTCGGCGGCGATGGCGCTGATGGTGCGCTCGGTGGTGCGCAGCCCCGGGTCGGCCACCGGCTCGAAGCGTCCTCCGGTGTTGCGGAAGAGCAGGGGCTGTCCGTACTCGGCGCCGACGAACAGGTCGCGGAGGCCGTCGCCGTCGAAGTCCACGGGCAGGGCGACGGTCAGCACGCGCTCGTCCTGGTCGCCCAGACCCCACTCCTCCGAGACCTTCGTGAAGGATCCCTCCCGGTTCAGGAACAGCTCGATGCGATGGGCGGAGAGCAGGAAGACGTCGTCCCAGCCGTCGCCGTCGACGTCGCTGGCGGCGACCCCCGACCCGAACACGTGGCGCTGGGGCTCGCGGTGGGTCGCCTCGACGCTTCCCGCCTCGTGCTGGAACCACAGGCCGCGCAGCGTCGCCTCGTCGAAGAAGAAGGCGCCGGGGCGCGGCGTCTCGCGCAGCGGCGTGGGCGGATCCGAGGCGATGCGCCACACGCCGCCCTCGCGTACCACGGTCCAGTGCTTGTCCTGGTCGACGCGGCGCGGCTCGCCCTGCGGATCGAGCCCCTCCACCTGGAGGACCACGTGGCTGCGGACCGGCTGGCTCTCCAGGTCCACCCGCTGCACGTGGGCGCGGGCGTGGTGGATCTCGGCGAAGCCGGCGCGCAGCTCGGCCGTGGGCGCGCGCACCTGCGGGTCGGCCGCTCGCGCGAACAGGGCGGAGAGCTCCGCCGGGTCGCCGCTCTCCAGCGCCGCCGGATAGGCGTGGTGCAGCAGCTCGTGGATCGGCTCGACGACCTCGACGCGGTCCGTCTGCCAGGTCGAGCAGCCGAGCGCCAGCGCGGCCAGCCCGGCGAGATTGGCGCGTCTCCCCATCGCCGGGCATTCTAGCGACAAGCCCCCCTACATGCGGATCGCAGATCGGCCGATCCAGGTGTTGCGGACGGACGGACGCCGTTGGGGGGGAGACGACGTGCGATTCCTGGTGATCGGCGGGCAGAAGTGCGCCACGACCACGCTCTTCCACCACCTGGCCGCCCATCCCGACGTCTACATGGCTCCGCAGAAGGAGCTCAACTTCTTCGCCAAGCCGGAGCTGTACGCGCGCGGGATGGACTGGTACCGGGGGCACTTCGCCGCGGCGCCGGCGGGGGCGCTGTGCGGCGAGGCCTCGCCGCTCTATCTCTCCTTCGGGTCGGCCCCGGCGCGCATCCGGGCCGAGCTGCCCGACGTGAAGCTGGTGGCCCTGCTGCGCAACCCGATCGACCGGGCCCACTCCCACTACCGCATGGCGGTGCGCCGCGGGCTCGAGCCGCGCGGCTTCGACGTCTGCGTGCGCCAGCAGGCCGCGGCCGGCGAGCCGCCGCTCGACCCGGCGGATCCGGAGCGCGACTACCTGTTCTTCGGCGCCTACGGGCGCGCCATCGACGGCTACCTGCGCCACTTCCCGCGCCGCGCGCTGCACGTCGAGTTCACCGAGGACCTGGCGCAGGACCCGCTCGGCGTGCTGCGCCGCGTTGCGACCTTCATCGGCGCGCGACCGGGCTGGGAGTTCCCGGAGGCCGGGCGTGTCTTCCACTCGGGCGGGGCCGCGCGCTACCCGCGCTGGCTGGCGCGGGGCATCAAGCGCGGGCTGAAGGCGTTGGGTCCCGTCGTGGGAGCGCAGCGCGCGCGGGCCGCCGCCTTCTGGTTCGAGACCGAGGCGAGCGTGCGTCCCCGGGCCGACGCCGGGCCCCCGCCCGAGGTGCGGGCGCTGCTCGCCGACCACTACCGCAAGGACGTGGCCCTGCTCGAGCGGCACCTGGGCGTGCCGGTCCCCTGGCGGGAGTTCCGCTAGCGCCTATGCCATGCTGGCCGGGCGATGGCGTTCCCGGCGACGGTGGTGTTCGACGGCGCGGACCCGCTGGCCTGGCTGCGCGCGCGTCGCGACGCGCTGGAGGAGAGCCTGGCCCGCGAGGGGGCGGTGCTGCTGCGCGGCCTGCCGCTGGCGACCGCCGACGACTTCGACGCCGTGGTGCGCGTGTTCGACCGGCCGAACTTCGCCTACCGCGAGTCGCTGTCGAACGCGGTGCGCGTCGAGCGCACGGAGCGCGTCTTCACCGCCAACGAGGCGCCGCCCGAGGCGGTGATCCGGCTCCACCACGAGCTGGCCCAGACGCCCCGCCACCCGGCGCGGCTCTACTTCTTCTGCGAGAAGCCGGCGGAGGAGGGCGGGGCCACGCCGCTCTGCCGCTCGGACCGGCTCTACGAGGCGATCGCCCGCGAGCGGCCCGACTTCGCGCGCGACTGCGCGACCCACGGACTCCTCTATCGCCTGGTGATGCCGCCGGCCGACGACGCCGGCTCGGGCCAGGGGCGCAGCTGGCGCAGCACCTTCGCGACCGAAACGCGCGAGGGGGCCGAGGCCCGCATGCGCCGGCTGGGCTACGCCTGGGAGTGGCTGCCCGGCGACTGCCTGTCCGCCACCACGCCGGTGCTGCCGGCGGTGCGCACGCTGCCCGACGGCCGCAAGGCCTTCTTCAACCAGCTGATCGCGACCCTCGGCTGGTCCGATGCGCGCAACGAGGACGCGCGCTCGGTGACGCTGGGCAACGGACGTCCCCTCGACGCCGAGGCGCTCCGCTGGGCAGGCGAGCAGGCCGAGGCGCTGTGCGTCGACCTCCAGTGGCAGCGCGGCGACGTCGCGCTGGTCGACAACTTCCGGGTGATGCACGGCCGCCGCAGCTTCTGCGGCACGCGCAGGGTGCTGGCGTCGCTCGCCGACTAGGGGCCCAGCCGCTCCAGGTTGGCGCGGGCGCCGGCGTGGCCCGGATCGGCGCGCAGCGCGGCCTGGAAGGCGGCGCGGGCCTCGTCTTCGCGACCGCTGCTCAGCAGTGCCGCCCCCAGGTTGTTGTGGCCGCGCGGATCGTCGGGTCGCCGCGCCACGTAGCGGCGCAGGTGGGGCAGCGCCTCGTCGGCCCGGCCTTCGCGCAGCAGCAGCAGGCCCACCAGCGACTCGGCGCCCACGTGACCCGGGTCGAGGGCGAGGGCGCGGCGGGCTGCGGCCAGGGCGTCCGCGGTGCGGCCGGCGTCCATCAGGGCCCGGGCCAGGTAGAGCCGGGCGACCGCCGAGTCGGGACGCAGCGCCACCGCCTGCCGGATCGACGCCAGGCCCGCCGCCGGCTCGCCCCGCGCGCGCAGCAGCTCGCCCCGGTTCAGGTGGGCGCGGTAGTAGTCGGGGTCGCGCAGCAGGCTGCGCTCGAACCAGGCCAGCGCCTCGTCGTCGCGACCCTGCTGGCGCAGGGCCACGCCCAGGTCGTTCCAGGTGGCGGCCCGCGGCGACGGCACGCCGCCGGGCAGCGGCCAGTTGCAGGCCAGCGCGCCGATCGCCAGGCAGGCGGCGCAGGCCAGGCGCGTTCGCGCGGAGGCCTCGCGCAGCGCGGGCAGGGCGGCGACGCCGGCCGCCGCGAACAGCGCCGCGATCGGCACCAGCGGCAAGCGCAGCCGGCCCAGCACGAAGAAGACGACCACGCTGCCCGCCAGGGTCAGGAACACGGCGTAGAGGGGCCAGAGCCGGCGCCAGCGCCCGGCGGTCGCGACCACGCCCCACACCGCCAGCGGGAACAGCACGCCGAAGTGCAGGACGGCGGCCAGCCCGCGCAGCAGCCGGCTCTCGTCGGCGAACACCTGGTGGGCCTCGATGTCGAGCACCTCCTCCGCGTTCACCAGCAGGAGCGTCTTGAACGCCATCAGCCGCAGCCAGGCGACCGGGTCGGCGCGCACCTCGGCCAACGCCTCCCGCGTCCAGTGGCTCGAGACCTCGGCCGGGGTGAGCGGGCGTCCCGCCGCCGCCTCGGCGAGCTGCCAGGCGTCGTCCTGCTCGCGACCGGGAAAGCCGGCGCCCTCCCGCGGCGGGACGTAGCGGCCCGCCGACCCGCGGAAGTTCCCGGCGTGCAGGTTGGTGCCGAGCTGGAAGGTGGTGGGGAGCAGCCCGCCGCCGCCGCGCTCGGCGTTGCGCCAGGCCACCGGCGCCAGCAGCAGCAGCACGCCCGCGACCACGGCCGCGGCGCGCAGCGCGCGGCGGGCGGACCCGTGCCCCGGCTCGGCGGGTCCGACGGCTACGCAGAGCGGCACGACGGGAACCAGCGCCAGGGCGTTCTCGCGCAGCAGGCACAAGGCGCCGAGGGCCGCTCCGGCGGCGAACGGGAACGCCAGTCCCCGACCCGCGCGGGCGTGGGCCAGCAGCAGCAGCACGGCGCACAGGAAGAACAGCGCCAGGGTCGTCTTCTGGAGCAGCGAGGTGTAGAAGAGCGCGAACGGATAGAGCGCCAGCAGGACGCCGGCGATCCAGCCGGTGCGCGCGTCGAACCAGCGGCGACCGGCCAGGGCCAGCAGCACGCAGGCGCCGGCCCCGAAGAGCGCCTGACCCCACATCACCGCCACGTGGGACGGTGCGAGGCGATAGACGGCGGCCAGCGCGTAGGGGTACAGCGGCGCCTGGTAGAAGACCTCGGGCGCGCTGCCGTCGTCGGCCAGCAGGGCCCGCGCCCAGCGGTCGTACTCGGCGCCGTCGCCGATCAGCACGTCGAGCAGCACCGATCCGGACAGCTCGAGCAGGTAGACGGCGCGCAGCGCCAGCGCGAACGCGAACAGCAGCAGCAGGCGCAGCCACGGGCCGCCGGCACGATCCATCGCGGGAGTGTGCCGCGGGTGGCGGGCCAGGGCCGGCGCTAGCGGGGGCGCTCGCGGGAACGATCGAACAGGGCCCGGGTGCGCGGCGTGGCGCCGGGTCCGGCCTCGGTGCGCAGGTCGCGGCGGGACAGCACGCGTCCCTCCGCGTCGCGGACCGCCAGCCGCGGCACCCGCCGGCGGCTGCGCCGGTCCTTCACGATCACCGGCTCGTTGCCGCGTCCGTAGACCCACTCGTCGGACCACTCGCGCAGGCTGGTCAGCACGGGCAGCAGGGCCTCGCCCCTGGGCGTCAGCCGGTACTCGTGCCGCGACCCGTGCTCGCCCACCTCGACGCGTTCCAGGATCCCGTGGTCGACCAGGTGATTCAGTCGCTGGGACAGCACGTTCTTGGCGATTCCGAGATCCGACTCGAAGTCCCGGAAGCGCCGCATGCCGAAGAAGGCGTCGCGCACGATCAGCAGCGTCCACCAGTCCCCCAGCACCTCCAGGGCCTGGGCGATGCCGCAGTTCATGTCGTCGAAGCGCTTCCGGCCCATGGGCGGGAGTCTATCCCATATGCGGCAATTTTGGTTGCGCCAAGCAACCGTATCGGTATGCTGCCCGAAGCGCCCCAGAAGGAGTCCCCGATGCCCGCCGCCCCCTCCTCGGACTGGAACTCCACCGCCTGCATCCTGTGCGAGTGCAACTGCGGCATCGAGGTGAAGCTGGGCGGTCCGGACGGCCGCCGCTTCACCACCATCCGCGGCGACAAGGCCCACCCGGCGTCCCAGGGCTACGCCTGCGAGAAGCCCTCGCGCCTCGACTTCTACCAGAACGGTCCGCACCGGCTGACCCGTCCGCTGCGTCGCCGCGCCGACGGGAGCTACGAGGAGGTCGACTGGGACACCGCCATCCGCGAGGTGGCCGGGCGCCTGGCGGCGATCCGCGACGAGCACGGCGGCGAGTCGATCCTCTACTACGGCGGCGGCGGTCAGGGCAACCACCTGCCCGGCGCGTACTCGCGCTCCACCGCGGCGGCGCTGGGCATCGGCTACCGCAGCAACGCGCTGGCCCAGGAGAAGACGGGCGAGTTCTGGGTGGCCGGCCAGATGACCGGCTGCATGACCCGCGGCGACTTCGAGCACTGCGAGGTGGGCGTCTTCATCGGCAAGAACCCGTGGTTCTCCCACAGCATCCCCCGCGCGCGGGTCACGCTGCGCGAGATCGCGAAGGACCCGAAGCGCTCGATGATCGTGATCGATCCGCGGCGCAGCGAGACCGCCGACCTGGCCGACCTGCACCTGGCGGTGCGTCCGGCCGGCGACGCCTGGCTGCTGGCCGCCATGGCGGCGGTGATCGTGCAGGAGGACCTGCTCGACCGCGCCTTCCTGGACGAGCGCACCGAGGGCGTCGAAGACGTGCTGCCCCACTTCACGAAGCTTCCGGTCGCCGAGTACTGCCGGAAGGCCGGCGTGCCCGAGGAGCAGGTGCGCCGGGCGGCCCGGCTGATCGCCGGCGCCGAGAGCGTGGCCTTCTTCGAGGACCTGGGCGTGCAGATGAACAAGCACTCGACCCTGGTCTCGTACCTGCACCGGCTGCTGATGTTCCTGACCGGGAACTTCGGCAAGAAGGGCGCCGGCTACTCGCCGGCCGCGCTCCAGCCCCTGGGCGCCGGACGCGAGAGCCGGCCCACGCCGGTGACCGGCTCGAAGGTGATCGGCGGTCTCATGCCCTGCAACGTCATTCCCGAGGAGATCCTCACCGACCACCCGAAGCGCTTCCGCGCCATGTTCGTCGAGAGCGCGAACCCGGCCCACTCGCTGGCCGACAGCCGGCGCATGCGCGAGGCCATCGAGGCGCTGGACTTCGTGGTCGTGATCGACGTCGCCATGAGCGAGACGGCGCGGCTGGCCGACTACGTGCTGCCGGTGGCCAGCCAGTTCGAGAAGGCGGAGGCCACCTTCTTCAACTTCGAGTACCCGAACAACTACTTCCACCTGCGCCGGCCGCTGCTGGAGCCGCCGGACGGCCTCTTCTCCGAGGCGGAGCTGCACGCCCGGCTGGCCGAGGCCTGGGGCGTGCTCCCGCAGGACGCGGTCGCCGCGCTGCGCGAGGCCTGGGACGAGGGACGCGAGAAGTTCCGCACCGTCTTCTTCGAGCAGATGGCCGCGGACCCGGGCTTCTTCTCGTTGGCGCCGGCGGTGCTCTACCGGGCCATCGGTGACAGGCTGCCCCACCGCCTGGCCGAGGGCGCCGTGGTCTGGGCGCTGGCCCACATGGCCGCCCAGCGCACGCCCGACTCGATCCGCCGCGCCGGCTTCTCGGGCGAGGGCTTCGAGCTGGGCGACGCGCTCTTCGACGGCATCCTGGCGGGCGAGAGCGGCGTGGTGTTCTCGGTGGACGAGTGGGACGAGAGCCTGCGGCGCATCCCCCACGAGGGCGGGCGCATCCGCATGGCGGTCCCCGAGCTCTTCGAGGAGCTCGACGGCCTGGGCGCCGAGGACGCGGTCTCGACCAGCGACGACTTCCCGATGGTGCTGTCCGCCGGCGAGCGCCGCTCCTTCACCGCCAACACGATCGTGCGCAACCCGGAGTGGCGGCGGAAGGACGCGTCCGGCGCGCTGCGCATGAGTCCCCAGGACGCGGAGCGGCTGGGTGTGGTCGACGGCGGCAGGGCGCGCCTGTCCACCCGGCGCGGATCGGCCGAGGTGGTGGTCGAGGTGTCGGACCGCATGCAGGCCGGCCACTGCTCGCTGCCCAACGGGCTGGGGATCGACTACCCGGACGGCCGCGCCGCCGGGGTGGCGCCGAACGAGCTGACCGCGTCCGAGGATCGCGACTGGCTGGCCGGCACGCCCTGGCACAAGTACACGCCGGCCCGCGTCGAGGCGATCTGACGCTCCGCTGCTACGTTGCGCGCCAGCGCATGAGCGAAGCCGGGACCGAAGACTCTCCGCCGGTGTTCGTGGTCGCGGTGCACCGCTCGGGCACCACGCTGCTCGGCAACATGCTGCGCGGTCACCCGCAGCTCGCCTTCCTGGGCGAGTTCGAGTACGCGGTCGACTTCTACGCGGACGGCGCCTGGCCCGACCCGGCCCGGCTGCGCGACCGGCTGGAGACCGACCGCCGTTACCGCGCCCAGGAGTTCCACGTGGACCCGGCGCTCGGGGGCCGCGCGCTGATGGACGACTTCCTGGCCCAGACGCGCCGCCGCCAGGGCGACAAGCCGCGCGTCGGAGCGACCTTCCACCGCCACTTCGACCGGGTGGCCGCCCTCTGGCCCGAGGCGCGGCTCGTCCACCTGGTGCGCGACAGCCGCGACGTGGCGACGTCGCGCATCGGCATGGGCTGGGCGGGCAACGCGTACTCCAGCGCCCCGGCCTGGCGGGAGCTGGAGGCGCTGTGGGACCGGGTCGCGCCGGGCGTGGCGGATCGCGCCTACGAGCTCCGCTACGAGGACCTGGTGACGTCGCCCGAGGCGACGCTGCGTCCGCTCTGCGACTTCCTCGGACTCGACTGGGAGCCGGAGGCGCTTCTCTCGTATCCGTCGCGCTCGCGCTACGGACCGCCGGACGCAGGGCTGGCCGAGCAGTGGCGGCGCAAGCTCGCGCCGCGCGAGCTGGCGCTGCTCGAGCACGCCATCGGTCCCATGCTGCGCGCGCGGGGCTACCCGGAGAGCGGCGTGCCGGCCCGCGCGCCGGGCGTCCTCGAACGCGCCTGGCTGCGCGTGCACGACCGGTGGGTGCGCGAGCGCTTCCGCATCCGCCGCTTCGGCCTGCCGCTGCTCCTGGCCAGCGCGCTGGCCAACCGGACCGGACCCGAGTCGCTGCGCCGCCGCCTCCAGCAGCGCATCGACGCGATCATCACGTCGCAGCTGCGCTGAGCGTCAGACGTCGCGGTAGAGGGGCGGGCGCGCCTTCATGGCCCGCAGCCGCTGCGGGTCGACCGGCTCCATCGGGTAGCCCAGCGGGAAGGGCGGCCGGTGCTCCAGGCCCAGCGCCTCGACCACCGCCTGCTGCTGGTAGTAGCCGGTGTAGACGTGGAAGAGCAGTCCGGGCAGCAGCCCGGGATCGGTCTCGGCCTGGGCGGCCAGCAGCTCGGCCCGATCGACCGGCGCCAGCGCCGCGAAGCTCCGGGCGTCGCGCTCCGCCGCCCGCTCGTCCAGGGCGGCCAGCGCCTGGACGACGACCGGTGCCAGGTCGGCGGCGCGCTCGGCCAGGTAGGCGGGCATGGCGGTCTGGCCGGCACCGGGCAGGCGTCCGTCGGCGCTCGGCGGGACCAGGGTGTCCAGCAGCGCGGTGAAGGCGGGCGTTTCGAAGACGGAGTCGCTCATCGGGGCCTCAGTCGAGCAGGGTCGCCAGGTTGTTCTTGATGCGGTCGGCCACGTACAGGGCCAGCGCCTGGATGGTGTTGGTCGGGTTCACGCCGGCCGAGGTCACGAACACGCTGCCGTCGACGATGAACAGGTTCTTCACGTCGTGGGAGCGGCAGCCGGCGTCGACCACCGAGTGCTGCGGGTCCGTGCCCATGCGCGCCGTGCCCATCAGGTGCCAGCCGGCCGGCGGCAGCGGCGCGTCGGCGTAGGTGTCGACGGCGCCGGCGGCTTCCAGGATCTCGCGTCCCCGCGCCACGCAGTGGTCGAGCATGCGCTGGCTGTTCTCGGAGAGGCGGTAGGTCACCTTCGGCGCCGGAATGCCGTCGCCGTCGACGAGCTGCGGGTCGAGGGTCACCGTGTTGTGCTCCTCGGGCAGGTCCTCGCAGATGGCCACCATGCCGGCGGTGCGGTCGTGGATGGACGCGTAGGCCTCGTGGTGGCCCTCGCCCCAGGGCAGCCGGCCGACGCCCATGCCGAACAGCGCCGTCGAGACCGGCCCCATGCCGCGCAGCATCTCGAAGGAGTAGCCGCGCACGAAGCCGCGGGAGGCGTCGGTCTCGTAGAACTCCTGGCTGATCAGGCTGCAGCCGGTGGGTCCCTTGTAGCCCTCGAGCGGCTCGGGAAATACGCCGGTCACCATGGCGTAGGGGTGGAACATCAGGTTCTTCCCGACCAGGCCGCTGCGGTTGGCCAGGCCGTCGGGGAAGGCCTTCGACGTCGAGTTGAGCAGCAGCCGCGGCGTGCCGATGCCGTTGCACGCCACGATCACGATCTCGGCGGCCAGCCGCTGCTCCTTGCCGTCGGCGTCGTGGTACACGACGCCGTCCGCCAGCCCGTCGGCGCCCACCGTGATCTCGCGCACGCGGCAGCGCGTGCGCAGCTCGACGCCCTGGCGGATCGCGGCGGGCCAGTAGGTGACGTCGGTGCTGCCCTTCGCGCCCTGGGCGCAGCCCATGATGCACGGACCCAGGTTGATGCAGGGCGCGCGCCCCATGTGCTCCTCGGTGGCGATGGCGCTGTCCGAGATCCACCAGTGCCAGCCCAGCTTCTCGAAGCCGCGGGCCAGCGTCTCGCCGAGCACGCCCATGGGAACCGGCGGCAGCGGCGGCTTCTTGGGCGGGTAGGCCGGATCGCCCTCCAGGCCGGCCACGCCCATCATCTCGGCGTTCTGGTCGTAGAAGGGCTCGAGGGTCGCGTAGTCGATGGGCCAGTCGTCGGCCACGCCGTCGAGGCTGCGCACCCGGAAGTCGGAGGGGTGCATGCGCGGGAAGTGGGCCGCGTAGAGGATCGTGCTGCCGCCCACCGCGTTGAAGTTGGAGATCTTGATCGGCGACGCGTCGTCGTTGATCGGGTAGTCCTCGGCGCGCCCGCGGCCGTTCGGGCTGAAGCCGAAGGCGCCGAAGCGCTCCATCTCCCAGCCCAGCCGGTTGCTCGGGTAGTCGGTGGGCTTGATCCAGTCGCCCTGCTCGAGGCACACGATGCGCATGCGCGTGTCCGAGAGGCTCCAGGCGATCGCCGCGCCGGCCGCCCCGGCCCCCACGATGAGTACGTCGACCGGCTGTTCGGACATCGATCCTCCTGCGCGTCGGTGGGATTGATACCATCGGGAAAGGAGGGGCGCATGGACGTCTTCGTGACCGGCGCGTCGGGCTTCATCGGCGGTGCGATCGCCGCCGAGCTGGCCCGCACGCACCGCGTGTGGGCCATGTCGCGATCCGCCGCCAGCGACGCCGCCGTCGAGAAGCTGGGAGCCGTCGCGGTGCGCTGCGACCTGGCGACCCTCGAGCCCGGCGCGCTGCCCGCCTGCGACGCGGTGGTGCACTGCGCCGCCCGGGTCGAACCCTGGGGCAGCCGCGACGACTACTGGGATGCGAACGTCCTGGGCACCGACCGCCTGCTGGCGGCGGCGCGCGCCGCGGGCGCGAAGCGCTTCCTGCACATGAGCACCGAGGCGGTGCTGTGGCGCGGTCAGCACCTGCGCGACGTGGACGAGACCTGTCCCTACCCGGAGAAGACGCCCTACCTCTACGCCGAGACGAAGGCGGAGGCCGAGCGCCGCGTGCTGGCGGCGAACGCGCCCGGCTTCGCGACCGTCGCTCTGCGGCCGCGCTTCGTGTGGGGTCCGGGCGACCGCACGCTGGTGCCCGAGGTGAAGGAGATGGTCGCGAAGGGGGCCTTCGTGTGGCTCGACGGCGGGCGGGCGCGGACCTCCACCACCCACATCGCCAACCTGGTGCACGGTGCGACGCTGGCGCTCGCGAAGGGCCGGGGCGGGGAGGCCTACTTCGTCACCGACGGCGAGATCCACGACTTCCGCAGCCTGCTGACCCGCCTGCTGGCCGCCCACGGCGTGGCGCTGCCCGACCGCTCGTTGCCCGCCTTCGTGGCGCGGCCGGCCGCCGCGCTCGTGGAGGGCCTGCGGCGGACGCTCCGAATCGCGTCCCAGCCGCCCCTGGTGCGCCACGCGGTGGACCTCATGTGCTGCGACTGTACGCTGGACGACACCAAGGCGCGTCGCGAGCTGGGCTACGCCCCGGTCGTCCCGTTCGAGGAGGGCATGCGCCAGCTCGAAGCTTCCGGCGGCGGGTGATAGGCTCGACCCGAGGGCGCGCCCGCCTCTCGGAACCCCCACGAAATGGCAGCCAGCGAAGAGATCGCCCGAACCCTGGGGCTCGGGTCCGAGTCGGCCGCCGGCACGCGTCCCGCCGGGTGGATGGCTGCGGCCGTCGTGCTGCTGCTGCTGGTCGGCGCCGGACTCTGGTGGACGCGCGACCGGCCCGTCGCCTTCGCGACCGATGCCGTCACCCGCGGGCCGCTGGTCGTGCAGGTGACCGCCACCGGAACCCTCGAGCCGGTGAAGCTCGTCGAGGTGGGTGCCGAGATCTCGGGGCGCATCGCCCAGGTGCACTTCGACTACAACGACCCGGTCGAGGCGGGGGCGGTGCTCGCCGAGCTCGACACCGACCAGCTCTCCGCCCGCGTGACCCAGGCCCGCGCCAACCTGGCGGTCGCCACCGCCCTCGAGCAGGAGGCCCGGGCCACCCTGGACGAGGCGCGCAACCGCGCGGCCCGCGCCCAGGAGCTGGCCCGCGAGCGCACCTTCTCCCAGCAGGACCTGGAGACCGCCCAGGCCGCCCTGGCCCGGGCCGAGGCGGGCCTGGCCAGCGCCCGGGCCCAGCGCACGCTGGCCCAGGCCGCGCTGGAGGCCGACGAGGTCAGCCTGTCGAAGGCGGCCATCCGCTCGCCGATCTCCGGCATCGTGATCGCCCGCAACGTCGAGCCGGGCCAGACGCTGGCCTCCACCTTCCAGACGCCGGTGCTGTTCACCATCGCCGAGGACCTGGCCGAGATGCGCCTGCACGTCGACGTCGACGAGGCCGACGTGGGGCAGGTGGCGCCGGGTCAGCTGGCCACCTTCCAGGTCGACGCCTATCCGAACCGACGCTTCCAGGCGACCGTGCGCATGGTCCGCAACGCGGCGCGCGAGGTGCAGGGCGTGGTGACCTACGAGGCGCTGCTGGGCGTCGACAACGGGGAGCTGCTGCTGCGGCCGGGCATGACCGCCACGGCGCGCATCGTCACCCACGAGCTCGACGACGCCGTGCTGGTTCCGAACGCCGCGCTGCGCTTCGCGCCGCCGGGCGCCGAGGATTCCGCGCTCGAGGGGCAGGGCGTCTACCGGCTGGTGGACGGGGAGCCCGCGCGGGTGCCGGTGCGCGTCGGGCTCTCGGACGGCCGCGTGAGCCAGCTGCTGGAGGGCGACGTGGCGCCGGGCACGCCGCTGCTGGTGGACGTGGTCCGGGGGAGCGGGAGCGGTGAGCGCGGCGGTCCGTAGCCCCGAAGCGGCGGGGCTCGCCGAGCTGCGATCGGTCAGCAAGATCTACGGCGAGGGGGAGACGGCGGTCGCGGCCCTCGACGGCGTCGACCTGCGCATCGACACCGGCGACTTCCTGTCGGTGATGGGGCCGTCGGGCTCGGGCAAGTCGACCTGCATGAACATCCTGGGCTGCCTCGACCAGCCGACCTCCGGCTCCTACCGCTTTCGCGGCGTCGAGGTGGCCGCCATCACGCGGCACCAGCGCGCCCTGCTGCGCCGCCACTACCTGGGCTTCGTCTTCCAGGGCTACAACCTGCTGAAGCGCACCACCGCCCTCGAGAACGTGGAGCTGCCGCTGCTGTACCGGCGCGTGCCGGCGGCCGAGCGGGTCGAGCGGGCCCGTCACGCGCTCGAGACGGTGGGCCTGGCGGACCGGGCCCACCACAGTGCGTCGGAGCTCTCCGGCGGCCAGCAGCAGCGGGTGGCGATCGCGCGGGCGATCGTGACCGAGCCGGCGCTGCTGCTCGCCGACGAGCCCACCGGCAACCTGGACACCCAGAAGAGCCGCGAGGTGATGGAGCTGCTGGCCGAGCTCAACCGGGAGCGCGGCGTCGCCATCGTGCTCGTCACCCACGAACAGGACATGGCGCGCTACGCGGGGCGCGTCGTCCACTTCCGCGACGGCCGCGTGGTGGACGAGGAGCGCCGGTGATCCGCGGGACGATCGCGCTGGCGCTGCGCGAGCTGCGCCGCAACGTCATGCGCTCGGCGCTGACCATCCTGGGCGTGGTGATCGGCGTCGCGGCGGTGATCACCATCGTGACGCTGGGCGCCGGCGCCCGAGCGAAGGTCACCGCCGACGTGGCGAGCCTGGGCCGCAACATGCTGGTGGTGATGCCCGGCGCCGATCGCCACGGCGGGGGGACGAGCGCCGAGCCCTTCGACCCGGACGACGTGGAGGCGCTCGCCCGCGAGCTGGGGGACCGGGTGGTGGTGTCCCCGTCGGCCAGCCAGCGGCTGCTGGCGGTGCACGGCAACGAGAACTGGCCCACCACCGTCAGCGGCAGCGACAACGCCTACCTGGACATCCGGGACTGGGCGCTGTCGTCGGGCCGCCGCTTCGAGCCGGGCGAGGAACGGGCGGGCCGCCTGGTGTGCCTGCTCGGGGCCACCGTGCGCGAAGAGGTGTTC
The DNA here is from genome assembly GCA_050618055.1 of Myxococcota bacterium. Taxonomy (GTDB): domain Bacteria; phylum Myxococcota_A; class UBA9160; order UBA9160; family SMWR01; genus CALDCK01. The sequence goes on along the minus strand of JBNLVK010000152.1, from coordinate 15,006 downwards.
GGCGCCTCGGATCCGCTGGGGCGCTCGCTGCGTCTGGGCCGGCTCTCGTGTCCGGTGATCGGTGTGCTGGAGGCGCGCGGCCAGTCGAGCTTCGGCATGGACCAGGACGACCTGGTGCTGGTGCCGCTGCGCGCCTTCCACCGGCGCATCGCCGGCAACCGCGACGTGAGCGCCGTCTACCTGTCGGCCCACGACGCGTCCGACACCGAGTCGGTGCAGCGCGCCGTGGTCGCGCTGCTGCGTCAGCGGCGCGGGGTCGTGGAGGGCGCGGACGACGACTTCCGGGTGCGCGACCTGAAGGAGATCGCCGCCGTGGTCGATCGCACCACGTCGGTGCTGACCGCCCTGCTCGGCGCCATCGCCGCGGTCAGCCTGCTGGTGGGCGGCATCGGCATCATGAACATCATGCTGGTGTCGGTGACCGAGCGGACCCGCGAGATCGGCATCCGCATGGCGATCGGTGCGCTGGAGTGGGAGGTGCTGCTCCAGTTCCTGGCCGAGGCGGTGGGCATCTCGCTGATCGGCGGGCTCACCGGCATCGCGCTGGGGCTGCTGGGATCGGCGGCCGCGGCGGCCTGGCTGGACCTGCCCTTCGTCGTCCAGCCCATGGTGGTGGGCGTGGCCTTCGTCTTCTCGGGCGTCGTCGGCGTGGTGTTCGGCTTCTTCCCGGCGCGCAAGGCCGCGCGCCTCGATCCGATCGAGGCGCTGCGGCACGAGTAGGCCGGGGGCGCGGGCTACTCCGTCTTCGCGTCCTTCTTCTTCTTGCGCACCGGCGGCTTGCGGTTCTCGATCTCCCGCGGCGCGATGGGCCCGGGCATCTTGGCGTCCTCGGGCTTCTTCAGGCGCAGCACGAAGCGGTCCGTCTTGCCGCGGATCTCCGGGTCGAAGACGTTCTTCGTGTGGTCGTCGTCCGGGTTGCGCAGCACGTCGCTGGTGGCGTCCAGGGTGAAGGGCGAGGCCTCGATCGCCTCCTTCACCAGCGCTTCGTCGATGCGGTGGAGCTTCGCGTTGTCGGCGTCCGGGTTGCCCGCGTGGTCGATCAGCACCAGCACGCCGCCGGGCTCGAGGAAGTGGTAGACGTTGCGCAGGTAGGCGATCGCCGCGTCCTTGCCGCGCCGGTTGTAGACGTCGTGGAAGTTGAGGGCGGTCAGCGCCGCGTCGACCGTACCGGGGTCCACCCGGAGCGCGCCGATGCTCAGGTCCTGCCGCACCACGTTGGGCAGGCGGTCGTCGGCCAGGCGCTGCGTCAGGGCCTCGCCGATGGCGCCGTCGCGGATGCGCAGCATCTGCTGCGGGTTCTGGGCGTGGACGGTGCCCGTCTCGCCCACCGCGATCGAGAGCACCTCGGTGTAGTAGCCGCCGGCCGCCATCAGGTCGATCACCGTGTCGCCGGGCTGCACGCCCAGGAAGGCCACGATCTCGACGGGCTTGCGGTCGGCGTCGCGGGCGCGGTCCTCGGCGGGCCGGTCCTCGCTGGCCAGGGCTTCGGCGAGATCGGCCGAGGCGAGTGCGGGAACCAGCAGCAGCGTCGCGGTCCACGCCAGGATGCGGGTGGCGGTCATCGGTCGGAGTCCTCCAGTCGGGCCTTCGTCGGGCGGTTCGGGGATGGTGCCGCATAGAGTACAACCCGGCGGGTACACTGCGATTCATGCCGAGCCGGACGAGCGCGATCGGGTGGGGGCTGGCGGTGCTGGTCGCGGCGGCGCTGCTGCTGTGGATCGGCCTGCGCGGCGGGGGGCCGCCGCCGGAGGAGCCGGGGGCGACCGCCGGTCCCGACGCCCCGTCCGGCCCGTCCGCCCCGTCCCGCGAGGTGGCCCCGCCGGCGGTGGCGCCCGGCCCCGACGCCCCGGCCGCCCCGCTCGACCCGTCGCTGCCCCACACCGACCTGCCGCTGCGGCTGGTGGCGACCGTGGTGCGCGACGATCGCGCGCTGTCGCTGGCCACCGTGGAGGACCTGGAGCGCACCCGCCACCAGGTGATCGCCGAGGGGCAGGCCTTTCGCGGCCACCCCCGGGCCGTGCTCGAGCGGATCGAGCGGCGGCGCCTGATCCTCGACAACGACGGCGTGCGCGAGCAGCTGGTGCTCGACCCGGCCGACCGCGCGCCGGAGGTCGACCTGTCGGCGCTGGCGCCGACCGAGGAGCAGCTCGCCCACCGGCGCGCCATGGCCTCGCGGCTGCGCGCCATCACCGACGCCGGTCCCGGCTACCTGGACGGCGGTGAGCGCAGCGGCCTGCTGGCAGAGGGCGAGGTCAGCGCCGTCTACGAGGACGGCGAGATGGTGGGCGTCCGGCTCGACGAGGTGGTCCCCGGCGGCCTCTACGACCGCGTCGGCCTGCGCTCGGGCGACGTCGTGACCTCGATCAACGGCGTGCCGATGGGCGATCCCACCGCGGCCGCCGACGTGCTGGTCGAGCTGGCGGTGGCGGACGTGCTGGAGGTCGCCGTCGAGGGCGACGACGGCGAGACCGGCACCATCTCGGTGCCCACGGAAGAGCTCATCCCGATGCTTCAGGATCTGGAATAGTCCGGATTCACGACGTTTCTGGTCTGACCAGCGATCGGAAAATCCGGTTCCGGGCCCCATTTTCTACCGCTCGGAAAGTAGAACGTGATAGAACCGGTGCCCGAGTGCGGACCCTCGGAGAAGAGGCAACACCGGGAGAACCCAATGATGCGCAACAAGTGGACGATGCACCTGGCCCTGATCGTCGTGGCCGCCCACTCCGTCGCCTGCAGCCTGTCGATCGAGCAGATCCTCGAGGTGCAGGACGGAAGCGAGCTGACCATCGGCATCCTCGACCTTCCGCCGGACGTGCTGCCCCTGGAAGGCGGCACGGTGATGAACATCGACGTCTCGATCGGACTGTTCGACCTGATCCTCGGCAACATCGATGGCACCGTCGCCGTCGACGAGCTGCTGATCGCGGCGCCGCCCTTCGACGTGCTGGGCATTCCGGCGCTGAACACCGGCGAGGTGTGCGTGGTGCCCGAGGCCGGCAACCCGGGCGGCGGCACCTTCGACGCCAACATCTACGCGGGCACCGCCGACTTCGACGTGGCGATCAACACCATCGCCCTGATCGGAAACCCGGTGTTGGCGGCGGCGCTGCCCGGCGGCGGCTTCCCGTTCCCCTTCAACCTGCAGAGCTCGGTGCCGTTCGGGCTGGGCGAGATGCTCGGCCTGCTGACCGGCGCCGGCGGCTTCGACGTCAGCCAGACGATCGACGAGTCGATCGACATCGACATCGACGGTCCGGGCCCGCAGCCGCCGCTGCCGGCGCACGTGGGCGGACAGATCAGCCTGTCGTCCACCGACGCGTTCCCGACGTCGCCGCTGCTGGATGACTGCATCGCGCTGCTCGCCGGCCCGTAGGCCCCGAGCGGCTCTTCGAACGGCTCTCGTCTGTGTCGCCGCCGCGGTCCTGTGGGCCGCGGCGGCGCACGCACAGGTGCCCGGCTTCCAGGGCCTGGGCGACCTGGGCGGCGGAGCCGTCTCCAGCGCCGCCAACGGGGTCTCGGCCGACGGCCTGGTGGTCGTCGGCGAGAGCGAGGCTGCGGCCGGAACCGAGGCGTTCCGCTGGACCCAGGGCGGCGGCATGGTGGGGCTCGGCTTCCTGTCGGGGGGCGCTCCCTTCTACAGCACCGCCCGCGGCGTCTCGTCCGACGGCAGCGTCGTCGTGGGCACCAGCGCCGACGGCAGCGGTGTCGACCGGGCCTTCCGCTGGAGCGCCAGCGTGATGACCGCGCTGGGCGTGCAGGGCTGCACCGACTGCGATCCGATCACCGAGGGCTACGGCGTGTCCGGCGACGGCCTGGTGGTGGTCGGCTCGTCGGTGGGGCGCAGCGGCGGCACCGCCACGCCGCGCCTGGATCCGGTGCGCTGGCCCGGCGGCGGCACCGGCCTGGTCGACCTGGGCAACCTGTCCGGTGGAACCGAGGCCGGCGAGGCCTTCGGCGCCTCGAGCAACGGGTCGACGATCGCCGGCGCCCACTTCAGCGCCGACGGCAAGGACGCCTTCTACTGGCAGGGCTCGGGACCGGTGGCGCTGCCCACCCTCACCGGCGGATCGATCATCGCCGCCATGGCGCTGGCCGTCTCCTCCGACGCGTCGACGATCGTGGGCTACACCAACGCCGACACGGTCGTGCTGCCGGGCGGGTCGGAGGTCGCCACCGACCTCCAGGCGGTGAAGTGGTCGGGCGCCGGCTTCGCCACGCTCACCTCGCTGGGCGCCTTCCCCGGCGCGGTCGCCACCGACAGCGCCGCGCTCGCCGTCTCGTCGGACGGGAGCGTGATCGTCGGCCGCGCGAAGAACCAGGACCTCTCGGACCGCGCCTTCCTGTGGGACGCGGCGAACGGCATGCGCGACCTGAAGGCCGTGCTCACCGACGACTACGGCCTCGATCTGACCGGCTGGATCCTGACCGAGGCAACCGGCGTCTCCGACGTGGTGGGCGGCGAGTTCAGCGTGGTGGGGAGCGGCATCAACCCCTCCGGCGACCCGGAGGGCTGGATCGCCTTCCTCTCGACGCCGGCGTGCGGCGACGGGCTCGACAACGACGGCGACACCGCGACCGATCACCCGGCCGACGCGGGCTGCCGCTCGCCGGTGGACTGGAGCGAGGAGCCCGACTGCAACGACGGCCTGGACAACGACGGCGACGGACTCGTCGACCACGGCGCCGACGACGGCTGCCTCTCCGCCACCGATCCGAGCGAGCAGCCCGACTGCGACGACGGGCTCGACAACGATCTCGACGGCGACACCGACTTCCCGGCCGACGCGGGCTGCGCCAGCGCCGCCGCGCCGGTCGAGGACCCGGCCTGCTCCAACGGCGTCGACGACGACCTGGATCTCGACACCGACTTCCCGGCCGACGCCGGCTGCCTGTCGCCGGCGGACCTCTCGGAGACCGCCGACTGTGGCGACGGTCTCGACAACGACGGCGACGGCCTGGTCGACTTCGGGTCGGACCCGGAGTGCGAGTCGGCCCTCGACGCCTCCGAGGCGGCCCAGTGCAGCGACGGCGTGGACAACGACGGCAACGGCCTCGTCGACTACCCGGACGAGTATCCGGCCTGCCTGGGACCGACCGACGCGGTCGAGGCTCCGCAGTGCGACGACGGCGTGGACAACGACCTGGACGGCGACACCGACCTGGCCGACAGCGCCTGCGGCTCCAGCGGCGACGTCTCCGAGAGCCCGGTGGCGCTGTCCGACGGCGACCTGATCGCGGTCGACCGGGCCAGCGGCGCGGTCTTCCGCGTCGACACGACCACCGGCACCCAGACGCTGATCAGCCAGCAGGCGCTGCTGGGTGCGCCCCAGGGCATTGCCCAGCGCGGGGCCCGGCTGCTGGTGGCGGATCCGGCGGGCCTGGTGGAGGTGGCGGGCTCGGGCGTGCAGCGCCTGGTGAGCGTCCCGCTCGACGACAAGGACTCGCTCCAGGTGGTGGTCGACGACGCGACCCTCGACGCCTACGTGCTGGAGGAGAACGAGATCTCGCGGGTGACGTGGAGCCCGACGGGCCCCGGCACGAAGAGCACCTGGCTCGCGATCCCCACCCCCGAGCCGCTGCCGCTGCTGGGGGTCTGGCACGGCGACACGCTGGCCGTCGAGAGCAACGGCGACTTCGTGACGACCGGGCTCAGCCTGTACGGCGACGGCGTCTACCGGATCACCACGGCGAAGGCCGTGTCGGTGCTGAAGCCCGGCTTCGACGACCTGCGCTGGCTCGACCTGGCCGTCGAGTCGGACGGCACGATCCTGGCCGTGGGCTTCGAGTACGGCGCCGGGACCGGTGTGTACCGGGTGGACCCCTCGACCGGCGACGCGACGGCGCTGAACAACGGCTACGGCTGGCAGATGCCCACCGGCGTGGCGCTGGGCGCCGCCGGCGACATCTGGGTGGCCGACGCCGGCGTGTGCACCGACGGGGTGTGCGTCGGCGGGGAGATCGTGCACGTCGACCCGTCGAGCGGCGCGGTCACGCCGCTGTCGAGCGGCGGCTACCTGGGCGGCGAGATCGACCTGGTGGTGCTGCCGGAGCCGGGCGGCCTGTCGGGCCTGGCGGCCGGCGTGCTCGCGCTGGCCGCGCTGGCGCGGCGCCGGGGCCTGCGCGCCGTCTCGTGAGCGTCCCCCTGCGCACCGCGCTCTGGGCGGTCTGCGCCGGCCTGCTGCTGCTCGTCGTCTTCGCCGGCTACGTGGCGGTGGTGGCGCGGCTCGCCCCCGGCGACGCGGAGACGGTGGAGCGCACGCGCCAGGGCCTGGCCCTGTACGCCGGGATCGTGCTGCTGAAGGGCCTGCTGCCCCAGCTCGTCGCGACCTTCGTGCTGTACGCCGTGCTGGCGCCCCGGCTGGACTTCGAGCGCAGCCGCGGTCGCGTGGTGCTGGGCGTGGTCGGCTGCGCCGCGGCAGCGGGCCTGCTGGCCGCCGGGCTGCTGCTGCCCCTCGAGCTTCCCGGCCTGCCGTCGGTCCGCTACCGGGGCGTGGGCAACTTCGCCGCGACCGCCCTCGAGCTGACCGCCGGCGTGAGCCTGGCCTGCCTGGCCGCCCGCTTCGCGGTTCCCGTCCTGCGGCCGCGCGGGTCCTAGGGGCGGCGCACCGACACGATCACGCCGCTGCCCGTGTCCAGCTCCACCGAGTGGAGGCGCGGGTCGGCGAGCAGCCGGCGGCGGACGTCGGCCAGCGAACGCACGAGTTCCGCGTCGTCGTGACGCGCCGGATCCATGTCGTCGACCAGCAGCACGCCCCGCGGACGGAGCGCCGCGATGCTGCGCTCGAGCCCCTCGAGCTTGCCGCCGGGCGCGTCGGCGAAGAGCAGGTCGAGCGGCCCGTGGGCACCCACCTCCCGGGCGCCGTCGCCGACCACGAAGCGCACGTTGCCGGGCCAGGACGCGCGGCGCGCCACGTCCTGCACGCTGGCGTCGAGGTCGACGCTGATCACCTCCACGTCGCGCCGTCCGCCCACGCCGTCCACCAGCCAGGCGAGCCCGACGCCGACGCCCGTTCCCAGCTCGAGGATGCGTCCCCCTTCCGGCACGGCGGCGGCGAAGGCCGACAGCAGGCGTCCCACGGCGTCCTCGGAGCTCTGCGCGAAGCCGGCCTCCGCAGCCCCGCGCCGGGCGTCCGCCACCGCCGCCGGCAGCCCGTCGCTCACGGGGCGTCGTTCTCGGGGCTCGCGTCGCCCAGGCGCGCGATGCGCTCCTCGGTGGACGGGTGGGTGGAGAGGAAGGACACGTCGAAGGATCCGCCCTGGGCCTCGTCCATGCGCTGGAGCAGGTCGCCCAGGCGGCGCGGCGCGATGTGGCGGGTCTTCAGGTAGGCGACGGCGTAGTCGTCGGCCTCGCGCTCGAAGTCGCGCGAGTAGCTCGACTCGGCCAGCAGCGTGGGCAGGGCGGCGACGAAGGTGCTGGTCGAAGACAGATCGCCGGTGACGACGACGATGCCCACGGCCAGCAGCGAGCTCTGGATCGCCTGGCGCAGTCCGTGCCGGTGCACCACGTGGCCGACCTCGTGGGCGAGCACCGCCACGATCTCCTCGTCGTGCTCCGCCAGGCCGACCAGCTCGTCGGTGAGCACGACGCTGCCGGAGGGCAGGGCGAAGGCGTTGGCGCCGATCAGCCCGCCGCCGCGGAACTCCAGCCGGTAGTCGTAGCCCTCGTCGGCCTGGGCGACGATGTCCTCGAAGGCCCGGCGCAGCGCGGCCTGACGCTCCGCGGAGAGCGCGCTGGGCACGAAGGTGCGGTCCAGCACGTCGAGGGTGCCCTGGCCCAGGCTGGCGGTGAGCTCCGGCGAGAGCGCGAAGGCGGCCTCGCGCGCCAGCGCCGGCACGCCCCGCACCGCGAACAGCACTCCGGCCGCCAGCACCAGCACGGTCGCGACCAGCACCATGGGCAGCCGGCTCTCGAGCCGGTGCACCCAGTCGCGGGGCAGCCAGCGGCGACGCGCCGGGCCGTGCGCCGACTGCACCGCGTCGACCGCCTCGTTGTCCGGCGTCTCGAGCTCGGCCCCGTCGGGCAGGCGGATGCGGCGCGGCGTGCTGCCCAGCCGCGCCGGGATCCCGAGCTCGTGGTAGGCGAGCGTCCGTTCCGAGCCGTCCACCACCAGCCGCACCGAGCCGTCGGCGTAGAAGCGCAGCAGCGCCTCGCGGCCCCTGGACGTGCTGCCGTCGTACAGGATCCCACGGACCTCCTGCGCCACTAGAGGCCCAGGTCGAGGTCCAGCGCGTCGCCGAACTCGGCGCCCAGGCTCGCCACCTCTTCGGCCTGGGCCGACACGAAGGCGTCGAGGTCGCCGACGGCGTGGAGCTGGAGGTGCTCGAGCCGGTAGCGGGCCACGCGGACCCGCGCCCACGGGATCAGCAGACCCAGCGACGCCAGCATCGCCAGGGCGTTGGTCAGGTAGAGCCAGGCCACGCCGGTGGGCGGCAGGTCCGCCGCCAGCCGGTGCTCCCCCAGGCGGGCGCCGTGGTAGGTCAGGTTGGTGATCGACGCGGACAGGTAGCCGAACACGTAGAAGTAGAGCGGCAGCAGCAGCACGGGCCGGAGCGCGACCATGCCGGCGGCCTGGCTCCCGGCCGCCTGGATGGCCGCCGCCGCGGCGAATATGACGAGAGCGGCGCCGACCAGCAGCACGGAGACCCGCAGGAACACCCCGTAGAACGCGCCGGGGCTGGACGCGAAGCGGAACGGCGTGGTGCCGAAGCAGGCGTGGTCCACCAGGAAGCGCCGCTGCCGGAAGACGGTGTAGGGGTAGAGCAGGCCGAGGGTCAGCAGGCTGAGCAGCGGAAGCCCCATGTAGGCGGTGAAGGCGTCGCCGTAGCGGGCGCGGAAGCGGAAGCGCAGGTTGCGCCACGAGGTGTTGTGGGCGCGGAACGCCATCGACCGGACCATGGCCCACGGGATGAGGGCCACCACCACGAGCGCCAGGAAGGGCTCGATCGGCGGCGCGAACACCGACACCGCCGAGTAGACGGCGAAGAACCCCAGCACCAGCAGGCGCCCCTTCAGGATGGCGAGCGGGTCGGCCAGGTAGTCGAAGGACGAGCCGGCCACCCGGCTGCTGCGCGCGAAGTAGCGCTGGGTGCGCACCTTGGCCCAGGCCGAGTAGATGCCCAGCGTGACCAGGGTGAGGAAGAAGTTCACGATCCAGATGCGAAAGTACTCTCCCGCCGTGCCGTGGAACTCGAACGGGTACGCGCGCGCCTCGGCCATGCTCCCCACCCCCACACCGCGTCTCGGCAGTGTAGGGGACGCCCTGTAGCGGGAGCGCCGCCACCGCTTGAACGGGTTCTGTGGGATTGAACGTGTTAAAAGGAGACGGTACCCTCTGCCGATCCACAGACGATCCACCAGGAGGACCGCCGTGAGCTCTGCACCCGTCGAGGAGACCCCGTTCCATCTCCAGGGCAACTTCGCCCCGGTCGATCGCGAGGTCACGGCCACCGACCTGCCGGTCGAGGGGGCCCTGCCGCCGGAGCTCTCCGGTCTCTACGTGCGCCAGGCACCGAACCCGGTGACCGGCGTCTCGCCCCACTGGTTCATGGGCGAGGGCATGCTGCACGGCATCCGTCTCGAGGGCGGCAAGGCGGCCTGGTACCGCAACCGCTACGTGCAGACGCCCTACATCGAGAACCCGAATGCCGAGCGCATCTCCGAGACCGGCCAGATCGACCGCACGCTGTCGAAGGCCAACACCCACGTGCTGTCCCACCACGGCAGGATCCTGGCGCTGGAGGAGGGATCGTTCCCGTACGTGGTGAACGGCCAGCTCGAGACCGAGGGCGTCACCGACTTCGGCGGCCGGCTCGACTGCGCCTTCTCGGCCCACCCGAAGATCTGTCCGGTGACCGGCGAGATGATCTCCTTCGGCTACGGGCAGCTGCCTCCGTACCTGAAGTACCTGCGCGTCAGCCCCACCGGCGAGCTGGTGCAGTGCGAGGAGATCGAGGTCCCCGGTCCGACGATGATGCACGACTTCGCCATCACCGAGAACCACGCGCTGTTCCTCGACCTGCCGGTGGTGTTCTCGCTGGAGGACGCGCTGAAGGGCGCCATGCCGTTCCACTGGAGCGACGACTACGGCGCGCGCGTCGGCATCATGCCGCGCACCGGCGGAAATGCCGACGTGAAGTGGATCGAGGTCGAGCCCTGCTACATCTTCCACACGCTGAATGCCTGGGAGGAGGACGGGAAGGTCGTGCTCGACGCCTGCCACAACACCGAGGTGTGGCGCAACGCGGGCGAGATGCAGGGCGACGGCAAGCTGTCGCTGCGCCGTTTCACCTTCGACCTGGCCTCGGGCACGTCGAAGGAGGAGACGCTGGACGACCGCGCCGTCGAGTTCCCGCGCGTGGCCGACGCCCGCATCGGCCAGAAGAACCGCTACGGCTTCATGCTGCGGCTCGAGCCCCAGGCCGAGGGGCAGCCGGGCTTCGTCGGCATCATGAAGCTGGACCACGCCACCGGGAAGAGCGAGCTCCACGACTACGGCGCGGGGCGCGCGTCGGCGGAGGCGGTGTTCGTGCCGGCGGCGGGCGCCGACCCGGACAGCGACGAGGGCTACGTCATGAGCTACGTCCACGACGAGAAGACGAACGACAGCGAGTTCGTCGTGCTCGACGCGACCGACATGACGAAGGACCCCATCGCCCGCGTGAAGCTCCCCCAGCGCGTCCCCAACGGCTTCCACGGCAGCTGGATCGCGGACTCGTAGGGGCGGGCTCGCTCGTACCTGCTCGGAGATGGGCGGTCGGGGGGCGCGCCTCCTTGACTGGTTCGCTCGACTGCGGGTCGCGCCGTCGCCCACCGGGTCGGGCGCGTCCGTGCTGCTGTCCTCTGGAGCCCGGGGCCTGCGGGGGCCCTCCGCCGATCTCAACGCCTGCGGATCCGCGCCCCCCGACCGCCGCCGACGGCTCCGGACGCCCCAATCCTCGGGGCTCGCAGCGAGGGCGCGGCTACGCCGCGTGGAGGGTTGCTTGGAGTCTTTCGGGGCAGCGCACGAAGAAGATCGGGACGTAGGGGGGGCGGTCGTCGAGGAGCTCGAACTCGGCGATGCGTTCGACGGCGACGCGCAGGGCGACGTTGGCCTCCAGGCGGCCCAGCGAGGCGCCCAGGCAGTGGTGGATGCCGGCGCCGAAGGCCAGGTGCCGGTTCGGCTGGCGCGCGATGTCGAAGCGGTCCGGGTCCTCGAAGTGGCGCGGGTCGCGTCCGGCGGCGGCGAACAGCGCGAGCAGCTTGCGGTCCTTCGGGATCCGGACGCCGTGGATCTCCACGTCGCGCGTGGTGTTGCGGAACAGGCCCTGGTTGGGACCGTCGTAGCGCAGCGACTCCTCGACCGCCGACGGCACCAGCGACGGATCCGCGCGCAGCCGCCGCCAGTCGTCGGGACGGCGCGCCAGCTCTAGGAAGAGGTTGCCGAGCAGGGCGGTGGTGGTCTCGTTGCCCGCCACCATCAAGGAGAGGCAGAAGGAGAGCACCTCGGGCGTGGAGAGCGATTCACCCTTGTCGTTGGGCCGCAGCAGCTTGCTGATCACGTCGTCGCGGGGTGTGCGCTGGCGATCGGCCACCACCTCCGAGAAGTAGGCGTCGAACTCCTTCTGGGTCTGCCGCGGGCTCTTGCGGCCGGCGATGGCGGCCACGATGTCGTCGGACCAGCGGCGGAAGCGGTCGCGATCCTCGCGCGGCACGCCCAGCATCTCGGCGATCACCACCACCGGGATCGGGATCGCCCACTCGTCGATCAGGTCGACGCGGCCGGCTTCGAGCATGGCGTCGACGCGCTCCCGGCAGCAGGCCTCGACCAGCGGCTCGCAGGCGCGCACCGCCCGCGGCGTGAAGGCCCGCGAGATGATCGAGCGCAGGCGCGTGTGGGTCGGCGGGTCGGATTGCAGGATCGACGCCACCGGCGACTCGACGCGGAGGGGTCCGGGGCCCCAGGTGGTCGAGAAGTCCTGCCAGTTCTGGAGCACGTCCACCACGTCGTCGTAGCGGCTGACCACGAAGAAGCCGTGCTTCTCGACGCAGTGGACCGGCGCGTCGCGCTGGAGCACCCGGTACCAGGGGTAGGGGTCTTCGATCACCGCCGGATCGAGCGGGTCGTAGTCTTCGAGGCGGACGTCGGTCACGGCGGCTCCCGGGGCTCCGGAGGGTGGAAGGTCGAATTTTAACACGTTAAACCTGGACCTCGAACTCAAACGAGCGGGTAGATTCCCCGATCCAGTGCGCATGAAGATCCTCCGCAGCCTGCTCCTGCTCGCCTACCCGCTGTGGGTCTTCGCCGGACTCCAGTGGCTTGCGCCCCGGCAGGTGGCGCTGGGCGTGCTGGCGGTGTTCGCGCTGCGCGCCCTGACCCGCGGACGCCTGCCCACCGCCGCGGACCTGCGCGCGCTGCTGCCGTCCGCCGCCCTGGTCGGCGGCGTGCTGCTGGCCACGCTGGCCAGCAACGACGCCCGCTTCCTGCTGCTCGTGCCCGCCCTCATGAACGCGGCGCTGCTGCTCTCCTTCGGGCGCACGCTGGTCGGGGAGGGTCCGCCGCTGGTGGAGACCTTCGCGCGCCTCCAGGGGCACGACCTGTCCGCGGACGAGGTGGCCTACTGTCGCAGCGTGACCCGGGTGTGGTGCGTGTTCTTCGCGGCCAACGCGGTCGTCTCGCTGGGACTCGCCCTGCACGGCGACCCGGCGCCCTGGGCGCTGTACACCGGCGGGGTCGCCTACGCGCTGGTGGGACTGCTCTTCGCGGTCGAGTTCGTGGTGCGGGCCAAGCGCTTCGGCCGCTACGAGGGCACGCTGGTCGAGCCGCTGTTCCGCCGGCTGTTTCCGCGGGACGGCACCGCATGAGCGCGGCCCAGTGGGACGAGGTGGGCGAGCGCGGCTCGGTGTTCGCGCTGCGCCTGCTGGTGGGCTTCTACCGCGTGTTCGGGCGGCCCCTGTCGGTGCTGGTGGTGAACGGCATCGCGCTCTACTACTTCCTGACCTTCGGCATGGCGCGCCGAGCGTCGCGCGCCTACCTGCGCCGCGTCGCCGCGACGCCGGAGGGCGCCGCCGCGCTGGGCCGCCCGCCGGACGCGCTGGCGAGCTTCCTGCACATCCGCGCCTTCGCCCTGTCCATCTTCGACCGGCTCACCCTGTGGCTCGGCGACGAGGGCGACCTCTCCTTCGAGGTGCACGGCATCGAGCACTACGACCGCCTGCTCCGGCCCGATCGCGGCGCGCTGGTGGTCGGCTCCCACCTGGGGAGCTTCGACGCGATGCGCGCCCTGGCCGACCGGGACGGGCGCGTGGTGAACGTGCTGATGTTCACGCGCAACGCGCCGCGCATCAACGCGGTGTTCCAGCAGCTCTCGCCGAAGGCCCGCGTGCGCGTGATCGCGGCGGCCGACGACACCTTCGACACGGCGCTGCGCATCCGCGCCTGCATCGCGCGCGGCGAGATCGTGGCCATGCTGGGCGATCGCGCCGAGCCGGGCGACGCCGACCGCAGCTGCCGGGTGTCGCTGCTGGGCGACCGGGTCGAGCTGCCCGAGGCGCCGTACCGCCTGGCCGGCCTGCTCGGCTGTCCGCTCTTCTTCATGGCGGCGCTGCGCACCGGACCCTCGCGCTACGGCGTCTTCGCCGAGGTGCTGGCCGAGGAGGTGGATCTGCCCCGCGACGAGCGCGACAAGCACGTGCGCGAGCTGGCCAGCGCCTACGCCGGCCGGCTCGAGCACTACTGCACCCGGGCCCCCTACGAGTGGTTCAACTTCTTCGACTACTGGCGCGAGGGCCTCTAGCCCGGGCCGGCCGGTGATAGACTGGGCGCCCCATCCGACGGAGGTGCCCCGTGGCGTCCCTGGCCTACCGGACCGCGACCGACCTGACAGGCGCCCTCGAGCGCGGCGATCTGTCGAGCGTCGAGCTGCTCGACTTCCTCCTCGCGCGCGTCGAGTCGCGCAACCCCGCGCTGAACGCGGTGGTCGCGCAGGACGCCGACGGCGCCCGGGCGCGGGCCCGCGAGGCCGACGCGGCGCGCGGTCGCGGCGAGCGCTGGGGACCGCTCCACGGCCTGCCCATGACCATCAAGGACTCGTTCGAGGTGGTGGGCATGCCGTGCACCTCGGGCGCCAAGGAGCTGGCCGACCACCGTCCGGCGCGCAACGCCGACCCGGTGCAGGCGCTGGTGGACGCCGGGGCGATCGTCTTCGGCAAGACGAACCTGCCGCTCTACGCCGGCGACTTCCAGAGCTACAACGACGTCTACGGCACCACCAACAACCCGTGGAACGTGGAGCGGGGTCCGGGGGGATCGAGCGGCGGCTCGGCGGCCGCGCTGGCCGCCGGCTTCACGCCCCTGGAGCTGGGCAGCGACATCGGCGGCTCGATCCGCAACCCGGCCCACTTCTGCGGCGTCTACGGACACAAGCCGAGCTGGGGAGCCACCCCGAACCGGGGTCACGTGCCCGGGCCGCCGGGGACGCTGTCGCGGCCGGATCTGGCGGTCTCCGGACCGCTGGCGCGCACGGCCGACGACCTGGCGCTGGCCTTCGACGTGGTGGCCGGGCCCGACGCCGCCGACGCCAAGGCCTGGCGCCTGGACCTGCCGCCGGCGCGCCACGAGCGTCTCTCCGACTACCGGGTGGCGCTGTGGATCGAGCAGGCCGGTCGCCCGGTGTCGGCCGCGGTCGCCGACCGCATCCAGGCGGCGGCGGATCGCATCGCCGGCACGGTGGCGACGCTCGACGACGCGGCGCGCCCCGCCATCGACCCGGAGGACGGCCACCGCCGCTACCTGCGGCTGCTCAACTCGGTGATGGCCGCCGGCTTCCCGCCGCCGGTGCTCGAGGCCTTCGACGCCGCCTATCCGGGTCTGGCGCCGGACGATCCGAACCCGCAGGTGCAGGCCATCCGCGGCGCGTCGCAGCCGCACCGCGCCTGGCTCGCCGACCACGAGGGCCGCGCGCACATGCGCGCGCGCTGGGAGGAGTTCTTCGGCGACTTCGACGTGCTGCTCTGCCCGATCATGC
>JBNLVK010000151.1:0-6793 GCA_050618055.1 Myxococcota bacterium | reverse complement strand
CCGAGCCTGGTCGTGCTCCTGTGGTTCTCGACCCTGCTCGACCACGTGGCCGCCCGCCGCAACCACCCGGCGGGCGACGGCGGGCGGCGGCGCGCCTGGCTGGTGGCGAGCGCCGCCGGGAACCTCTCGGTGCTGGCCTTCTTCAAGTACGGCGCCTTCCTGGCGACGAACCTGTCGAGCGCCGTGGGGGGCGACGGCGCCGTGCCGTCGGTGTTCCGCGACCTGGTCCTGCCCATGGGCATCTCCTTCTACACGTTCCAGTCCATGAGCTACACGATCGACGTGTACCGGCGCGTGCGGGGCCCGGCGCGATCCTTCGTCGACCTGGCCCTCTACGTCTCCTTCTTCCCGCAGCTCGTGGCCGGTCCGATCGTGCGGGCCGAGACCTTCCTGCCGCAGCTCGAGTCGCCCCGTCGGCCCACCCACGAGGACCGGCTGGCGGCCCTCGACCCCATCTTCCGCGGCCTGACGAAGAAGCTGATCCTGGCCGACGGCCTGGCCGTCTACGTCGACGCCGTGTACGCCGACCCGGCCGCCTTCGGCGCCTGGAACCACTGGCTCGCCCTCTACGCCTACGCCTTCCAGATCTACTTCGACTTCAGCGGCTACACCGACATCGCCATCGGCAGCGCGCGCCTGCTGGGCTTCCGCATTCCCGACAACTTCCGGCTCCCCTACCTGGCGCGCGGTCCCGCCGACTTCTGGCGGCGCTGGCACATCAGCCTCTCCACCTGGCTGCGCGACTACCTCTACATCTCGCTGGGCGGCTCGCGCGGATCCCGGGCGAAGACGCTGCGCAACCTGCTCGTCACCATGCTGCTCGGCGGGCTGTGGCACGGCGCCGCCTGGGGCTTCGTGGCCTGGGGCGCGTACCACGGCGTCTGGCTCGTGCTGCACCGCCTGGTGTTCCGCGAGGGACGCGGCTTCCCGGTGCCCGCCTGGCTGT
The DNA here is from genome assembly GCA_050618055.1 of Myxococcota bacterium. Classification (GTDB taxonomy): domain Bacteria; phylum Myxococcota_A; class UBA9160; order UBA9160; family SMWR01; genus CALDCK01. Next base: position 5,847 of record JBNLVK010000151.1, on the reverse strand, counting down.
CGCTGCCGCTCACCTTCCACGCGGTGTGTCTCGGCTGGGTGCTGTTCCGCGCCGAGAGCCTGACCGACGCGGGCATCGTGTTCCGCCAGCTCGTCGACTTCGACGCGCCCTTCGTCGCCCTGCCTCCGCTGGTGGCCCTGCTGCTGGCGGCGTCGTTCGCGTCCCACGCCGCCGGCGCCCTGGCCCCACTGCGCCGGGCCTGGGAGCAGCGCGCGCCCGACGCCCGCGGGCTCGTCTACGCGGCGGTGATCGTCGCCCTCTTCGTGCTCGCGCCCGACGCGACGCCGTTCATCTACTTCCAGTTCTAGGACATGGCACAGCGACTCCACCGCCTCCGACGATCCCTGCGACCGGCGACGCTGCTGGCCGCGCTGGTCTGCGTCGCCGCGCCGTTCGCCTGGGAGGCGGTCCTCCCGCAGCACGAGGGGGTGCCTCGGGCCGTCGTGCTGGGCACCCTTCCCGCCGGACCCGGCGCACGGCTGGAGCTTCCCGGCTGGCAGGTCGAGGCGAAGCTGGTGGGCCACGCGGCCATGGGCGTGGGCGTGCGGGCCGAGCTGCTCTACGCCTTCGACTGGGAGGAGGCCGGCCGCTACACGCTGTACGGGGTGGCCGCATTCGACGACGTGGCGCCGGTCGAGCTCTCGGTGAACGGCGAGAAGGTGGCGGCCTACGCCTTCGCCCGCGACACCGGGTCGCGGCGGCGCTTCGAGCGGGAGCGCATCGCCACCGGCGTGGAGCTCCTGCGCGGGCGAAACCAGGTGAAGGTGGCCGGAGAGTGGGCGATGCAACGCGCCTTCGTCCTCGAGCTGCGGCGCGAGACCGGGCTCTCGCCGCTGCGCGCCCTGGCGATCGCACTGGCGACCGCCTTCCTGCTGGCCCTGCGGGCCGCGCTGGTGCGCCGGCGCCCGCTCTCGCCGGGCGCGCACCTGACGGCGACGGCCGCCTTCTTCGCCCTCTTCGTGCTGCTCCCGCCGGTGGCGTTCGCCCTGCGCGACGGCGCCGCCATCGCCGACCTGGACCGGGCCGACCGCCGCAAGGGCGAGCGGCTGCGCGAGCTGGAGCTCTACCTGGCGTCGGAGCTCCACGCCGGGACGCGCGACGCCTGGCGGGTCGCGGTGCTCGGCGACTCCACCCACTTCTGGCCGCGTCCCAGGGACGAGCGCATGCTGCCGAGCCTGCGCCGGGCGCTCGACGAACGGGGGGCCGGCGACGTCGCCGTCTACGGCGTCTCGGCCGGCGCCTTCAGCAGCTACGACTTCTACCTGCTGCTGTGCCGGCTGGTGGACGATCCGCCGGACCTGGTGATCGTGCCGGTGAACCTGCGCAGCTTCTCGGAGAAGTGGCACCGGCTGCGCGACCACGACTTCGCGCGCATCGAGCGCTACCTGCCGCTCTCCGAGCTTCCCTTCGCCCACGGGCTCACGCTCGGACCGCGCATCCTGCGCTGGGACGCGCTGCTGCGCGTGCACCTGGACGCCTGGCTGTTCGACGGCGAGGCCGGCGCCTTCCTGCGCGGCGCCGCGCGGCGCCTGCACGCGGAGCGCGACCGCCTGCTGGCCGGCCTGGCGCCCGGTCCGGCGCTCGCCGCCGCCCCAGAGCCGCCCGACTGGCCCGTGGTGGTGACGCGGGACGACCCGACGCTCGAGCCCTTCCGGCGGCTCAACGCGCTGGCTGCGCGCCGGGGCATCCCGGTGCTCTACTACACGGTGCAGGTCCACGAGCAGGCCCAGGCCGCGCGCGGCGTCGACCTGAAGCTGCGCGAGCACTACGCGCTGATCGGCCGGGAGATCGGACGCGATCCGGGCGTCACCTACCTCGACCTCTCGTCGGAGAACCCGGCCTGGATGTTCCAGGACGAGTACGAGCACCTGTCGCGCGAGGGCATGGAGGCGGTGGCGGGGCGCCTGGCCGACGCCGTGCTGCGCCTGCGCGCGCGGGCGCGGCCTTGACAAGCCGCGCCGATCCGGGCGAGATGCCCGGCGCGAGGAGGACCCGGTGAGCCGACGCTTCGAGGACAAGGTGGTGCTGGTGACGGGGGCCGCGTCGGGCATCGGCCTGGCGGCGGCGCGGCGCTTCGCCTCCGAGGGGGCGTCGCTGGTGCTGGGCGACGTCGACGAGGAGGGTCTGGCCGCCGCCGGAAAGGAGATCGAGACGGGAGGCGGCCGGGTCGCGACGCTCGCCACCGACGTGGCGGACCGGGCGCAGGTGGAGGCGCTGGTCGCCACCGCTCCGGCCGCCTTCGGCGGCCTGGACGTGCTGTTCAACAACGCCGGCATCGGGGCCTTCGGCAAGACGCCCGACCTCGACCCGGAGGTCTGGCTGCGCACCTTCGAGGTCGACGTCCACTCGGTCTTCTACGGCTGCCGCGCGGCCATCCCGCTGCTGCGCGAGCGCGGCGGCGGCGCCGTGGTCAACACCGCCTCGATCTCGGGCCTGGGCGGCGACTACGGCCTCTCGGCCTACAACGCGGCCAAGGGGGCGGTGGTGAACTACACGCGCGCCGCGGCCATCGAGCACGCCGGCGAGAACATCCGCATCAATGCGGTCTGCCCCGGTCCGATCGAGACGCCGCTCGCCCGCTCGCTCATCCACCACCCGAAGGTGCGGGGCGAGTACGAGAAGGCGATCCCGATGGGGCGGCCCGGCCGGCCGGAGGAGGTGGCGGCGGCAGCGGCCTTCCTGGCCTCGGACGACGCCTCCTACGTCACCGGCGCCATGATCGTGGTCGACGGCGGGCTGCTGGCCGCCACCGGCCAGCCGAACTTCCACCGCCTGCTGACCGGGACGACGTAGGGCGTAGCTACGGCCCGCCGGGCGGCGTCACCCAGAGCAGGCTGTCGTCCTCGTGGCGCGCCTGGATGGCGCGGCCCGCGTCCATCAGCGTGACGCTGCGCACGCCGTCGGCGTCGAGCCGTGCCGCGATGCGCGTCACCACCCGGCGACGCTCGGGCAGTGGCAGCCCTCCCCAGGACGGACCCACGGTTCCGACGAAGCGGGGCGTCCCGTCGTCGCCGCTCACGTAGCCCGACACCAGGTGCGACGAGATGTCGGAGGCCGACGCCCGGGGCAGCACGTCGACGCTCGGCCGCTGCCAGAGCAGCACGGCCAGCACCAGCAGGCCGATCGAGAGCGCCGCGGTGCCGATGGACTGCCAGAACAGGCGCGAGCGCTCGAGCTCGGGCTTCGCCGAGAGCACCGGCAGCCGCTTGCGCGCCCGGATCGCCGCCACGGCCTCCGGGTCGACCGCGTCGGCGCCGAAGACGGTCTCGGCGATGGCGTCCAGCGAGTCGTGGTCGCCGCTCTTCTCGGCCAGCACGTTGCCCATGCTGACGTCGTAGGCGACGGCGGCGGCCAGCACCTCCGGGTGCAGCAGCCGCACGCCCAGGCGGCGCTTGAAGGCGCGGATGCGATCGCGAGTGGCGCCCAGGTCGTCGCGCGCCAGGCGCATCACACCGCGGCCGAAGATCTGCTGGGCCTCGTCGATCTCCGGGTGCGCCTCGTGCACCTCGGCCCGTTCCAGCCGGCCCAGCTCGGGCAGCGCCTCGAGCGGGGACCGCCCGATCTCGCGCCGGCCGGCGGGGCCGACGCAGCAGAGCAGGACGGTCAGCAGCTCGACGATGTCGAGGGTGCGCTCCGCGTCCAGGTCGCCGCCCAGCACCACCGCCGCCAGCGCGCGCAGCGCGCCCGACTCCTCGCGCGCCAGCGGGGCGAGGGAGGCGCAGAGCGCCGGCAGCGGGGCCGACAGGAGCGCCTCGCGCAGGCAGGCCGAGAGCTTCTCGAGCAGGGCGTCGACGCCGGCCCGCGCCTCGGCCGGGTTCACGATCTCGGCCTGGCCCTCCTCGCCGGTCAGACCGCGCAGGCGGCGCAGCACGACCCGCCCCATCTCGAGGGCCGGGTAGAGGTCCTCGGGCTCGACCACGTCCTCCAGCGCGCGCTGGGCCGCGCGCAGCGCGGCGAAGCGCCGGACACGGTGCTGGGTGCGCTCGGCGAGGTCCTGGGCCGCGGCGGCCGCCGGACGCGTCATCCCGCGTCGACGGTGTCCCGGAGCGCCCGCATCTTCTCGCGCCAGCTCTCGACGTTCCGCCGGTCCTCGTCGGCCAGGGCATCCAGATCGAGGTTCTCCAGGCCGTCCAGGATCTGCTGGTGGGTCGTGCGCACCCGCTCCAGGTCGAGCGCCAGGGCGCCCGACTCGCCGGCGTTGCCGGCCCGGGTGTGCAGCGTGTCGAGGGCGCCGTTCAGCGCCTCGGCCACGTCCGCGAACTCGTCGCCCCTGCGCACGCCGATGTGGCGCGGCGGGTGGCCCTCGCGGATGCGGTCCAGCTCCAGCTTGAACTTGTAGATGGGGCCCGCCATGCGGTGGGTCATGAGCATGCCGGTGAACAGGGCGAACAGGCCGCCCAGGCCCGCCATCAGGGCGGCCCAGACGATCGCGATGCGCACCACGCTGGGCGAAGGCCCGGAGCTCATGGGCAGGCCGCCCTGGAGGGCCGACAGCTCGTACTGCATGAAGGCCACGAAGGCGACGGTGGAGACGGCCACGTTCATCAGCGAGAGCGCCAGCAGTCGAAAGATCTGCCGTGACTTGAATCGCTGCTCGATGACGAAGTAGCTCCAGACGCTGCGTCGCTGGCGCCCCGTACCCTGCTGCTCTTCCATGGCGTTTCTCCCCCCTTCCAGAGCGGCCGAACGACGCGACCGATTGAGCCTCCCGTCTCCTACTGCTGCTGCTTCCAGTAGATGAACTCGCCGGACGGATCGGTCCGCGGCGGTGCGTCGATGGTGAACAGCTTCGGGCCCTCGGAGGTCTTGATGATGATGGTGTCGTCGTCCGGATCGGTACCCACGGTCACCTTCGGGCTGGTCGGGAAGCCGCCACCCACGTAGACCTTGCGGTCCTCGCTGGGCGGATCGGCCGGGTCGGCGAAGAAGCCGAGGCCGGTGGCCAGGTTGAAGATGTGCAGGAACGACTGGCCCGACGCGGTGGCGCACAGGTTGGCGTTCGCCACCGGCGTGTAGCTGCCGACGATCACGGAGCCGGCGAAGACGGTGATGTCCGTGACGAACTTCTCGCTCTCCGCCAGATCGAAGCGGTAGCCCGAATCCGCCGGCACGTTGTCGGTGTCGAGCGCGGTGACGTCGGTGAGGCTGGCGTCGGTCAGCGTGGTCGTGAACGCCGAGGGACCGGTCGGGTCGACGTCCGCCGCCACGTAGAAGCGGTTCTCGTCGGCGGTTCCGGCCTCTCCGGTGTAGCCCAGGTTGTGGCGCTCGCCGCTGCCGAAGGCCAGGATCAGCTTGCCGCGCACGTAGCTGGCCACCGGCGGGAAGAAGAAGCTGCGGTAGTGCTGCTCGCTGCTGGCCAGCGTCACCGGATCGGTGCGGAAGAAGACGCCGGCGGGCCAGTTGTCGATCTCCGGATCGGCGTCGGTGTCCTCGCCCACCGCCGAGATGTCCCACTTCCAGACCTGGCCGCCCAGGTCGCCCACGTAGACCACGTCGGCGAAGCCGTCGAAGTCCAGGTCCAGCACCGCCGGGGCGCTGGGGATCGAGAACTTCATGTCGGGCCGGGTGGTGGCGTCGTAGCCGACCTTGGCGACGATCGCGCCGTTGTCGAGACGGACCATGTAGATGGCCTTGGTCTTCGTGTTCCAGCCCGCGTCGGCGGGACCCTGGTAGCTGGCAGGGCGGTTCGGATCGCCGTCGGCCTCGTAGCCGCCGGCGAAGATCGCGACCCAGGTCTCCTTGCAGTCGCCGTCGAAGTCGTCGGGGCCGCAGTGGTCGCCGCTGCCGAAGGTGTTCCGAAGCTTCACCCGGGAGATCACCGCCTCCGACAGATCGGAAGAGCACACG
>JBNLVK010000150.1:0-22038 GCA_050618055.1 Myxococcota bacterium | reverse complement strand
GCCGGTCACCTGCCAGGCCTCGACGAACGCCAGCGTGATCAGCGCGTTGTCGTAGAGCATCTTCTCGAAGTGGGGAACCCGCCAGGCGTCGTCCACCGCGTAGCGGTGGAAGCCCCCGCCCACGTGGTCGTGGATGCCGCCCGCGGCCATCGCCTCGAGGGTGCGGGTCGCCATGGCGCGCGCGCGCGGGTCGCCGCTGCGCCGGTGCAGGCGCAGCAGCAGCCGCACCGGCAGGCTGGCCGGGAACTTCTGCGGTCCGCGCAGCCCGCCGTGCACCGGATCGAAGCGGGCCTGGTAGTCGTCGATGCGGCGCGCCAGCCAGGCCGGATCCGGCGCCCGGCTGGCCGCCGGCGTCGCCCCGGCCAGCTGTCGCGCCAGCTCCCGCGAGAGCGCCGCCGCCTGGCCCCGGACCCGCGCCGGGTCTCCCTCCCAGACTTCGAGCAGTGCTCGAAGGACGCGCGGGAAGCCCGGTCGCCCCGGGCGGTCCCGCGGCGGGAAGTAGGTCCCGCCGAAGAACGGCTCGCGATCCGGCGTGACCCACACGTTGAGCGGCCAGCCCCCGCTGCGGCCCATGGCCTGCAGGGCGGCCATGTAGTGGGCGTCGACGTCGGGGCGGGCCTCGCGATCCACCTTGATGGCGATGAAGTGCTCGTTCAGCAGCCGCGCGATCTCCACGTCGTCGAAGGACTCCTCCTCCATGACGTGGCACCAGTGACAGGTCGAGTAGCCGATGCTCACCAGCACCGGCCGCCCCAGGCGCTTCGCGGCGGCGAAGGCCTCGTCGCCCCACGGAAACCAGTTCACCGGGTTGTGCGCGTGCTGGAGCAGGTAGGGGCTGGCCTCCAGCAGCAGCCGGTTGCTGAAGCGCGGCGAGCCGTCGTCGGCGCGGTGGCGCGTGCGCGGGTCCCGGTCGGCCCGCGCCGCCAGGGCGCGCTCGAGGCGGGCGTGCAGGTCGGCGCCGAAGGCCGGCGCGCCGGGCAGCGCCTCGGGCACGCCGGCCGCCGCACTCGCCGCCCCCGTCGCCCACGCGACCGACAGACACAGCGCCGCCCGTCGTAGAATGGCGCGCAGCGGGAGGAGGCTTCGCAGATGCGCCGCGTACTGCTGGGGATCGGAGCGCTCGTCGGGCTCGCGGTCCTGGCACTGGCCGTCGTCCTGGGGCTCGCGCACCGGGGCGTTCGCGCCGTGCGCCCCGCCCTGCCCGACGTCGCCGCGCTGCGCGCGCCGAACCCCCACGCCGACCTGCCCACCGGCCTGTTCCGCATCGACACGGCCCGCCAGCCCACGCCGCGCAGCGGCGTGCTCGACCCGGAGCGCGATCCGCGGCCGAGCGCGGCCTACGTCATGACCCACACGGCCTTCGTGCTGGCCTGGCCCGACGGGCGCCTGTTCCTGTTCGACGCCGGCATGGACCGGGCGAGCGCCGCCGACTTCGGCGCGACCCTCGAGACGTTCTCCGGCGCCGAGCCCATCGAGGTGCGCAGCCCGGTGGCCGAGCGGCTGGGCCCCGCCCTCGAGCGGGTGCGCGGCGCCGCCTTCAGCCACCTGCACACCGATCACACCGCCGGCATCGTGGCCGTGTGCCAGGCCCTGGGGCGCCCCCTCCCCGTCTTCCAGACGCCGTCCCAGCATGCCGGGGGAAACTACACGACGCGTCCCGGGCGCGCGCAGCTGGCCGACGCCGGCTGCGTCGAGCCGGTACGGGTCGACGACGCACCGCTGGCGGAGGTCCCCGGCTTCCCGGGCCTGTCGCTGGTGGCGGCCAGCGGCCACACGCCGGGCAGCCAGATGCTGGTGGCCCACGTGCGCACGCCGCTCGGCATCGACACCTGGGTGTTCACCGGCGACGTGGTGAACCACCGCGACGGCATCCGCCACGACGTCCCCAAGCCCCGGCTCTACAGCCTGCTGGTCGTTCCGGAGGACACGGAGCGCCTGTCGGCGCTGCGCGCACTGCTCGCCGACGCGGCGAAGCGGGGCGCCCGCCTCGCCGTGTCCCACGACGCGGCCGCCCTGGACATCCCCCTCTGGCCGCCCACCCTGCCCGAGGAGGGCTAGGTGTTCTGCGCCATCAGCCCGCCGTCCACCGGGACGATCGCGCCGGTGATGTAGGAGGCGGCCGGCAGCACCAGACCGAGCGTGATCTGGGCCACCTCCTCCGGATCGCCGTAGCGGCGCAGCGGCACCCGGCGCCGTGCGAACTTCTGCTTCATCGCGTCCGGGATCGGGCTCGTCATGCCGGTGTGGATCGGACCCGGGCAGATGCAGTTGACGGTGACGCCGCGGGGTCCCAGCTCGACCGCCCAGGCGCGCGTCAGCCCGACCACGCCGTGCTTGGTGGCCGTGTAGGGCGAGAGGCCGGCGGTGGCGCCCAGGCCCTCGGTGGAGGCGACGTTCACCACGCGTCCCTCGCCGCGCCGGGCCAGCTGATCGAGGAAGGCGTTCAGGAACAGCGTGTGGGCGGTCAGGTTGACGCGCACGGCGCGCTCCCAGTGCTCCGCGTAGTCGGCCGATCCGGCGGCGGCCCCCACCGAGATGCCGGCGTTGTTCACCAGGATGTCGAGCGGACCCAGCGCGGACGCCACCTCGTCGGGCAGGGCCGCCACCCGCTGCGCGTCGCCCACGTCGACCGCCAGCGCCAGCGCGCTTCCGCCGGCTTCGATGATCTCCTTGGCCACCTGCTCGACGCCGCCGGCATCGCGATCGAGCACCGCGACGGCGGCGCCCTCGTCGGCGAACAGGTGGGCGGTGGCGCGGCCCATGCCGCTGGCGGCGCCGGTCACCAGGGCGACGCGCCCCGCGATGGATCGATCGAGCTGGCTCAGGCGCGGCACGGGGCCCCCGTTGGTCGGCGGCCGCAGTCTACCACCGCCGGACCGGTAGAATGCCCGCGTGGTGGACGTCGACTCGGTGGACCAGGTGCTGCGCACCACGCGCTCGGTGCGCCGGCGCATCGACTTCGACCGGCCCCTCGAGCCGGGGGTGGTCGAGGCGTGCATCGCCGCCGCCGTGCAGGCGCCCACGGGCCTGAACCGCGAAGCCTGGCGCTTCCTGGTGGTGACCGAGCCCGGGCCCAAGCAGGCGCTGGCCGCGCTCTACCGTGAGGCCTTCGACGAGCTCACCGAGGAGACGCTGCGCACCCTGCGCGCGGAGCACCCGGAGCTCGAGATCCCGGAGCCGCGGCCCACCTACCGCATGCTGGCCGACCGGCTCCAGGACTTCCCGGCGCTCTTCCTGGTGTGCAGCCTGGGCCGCCCGGAGCCGGCGAACGTGGCGCGCCAGGTGGCCTTCTACGGCTCGGTGCTGCCGGCGGCATGGTCGCTCATGCTGTCGTTGCGCGCGCGCGGCATCGGCGCCACCTGGACCACCCTGCTGGTGGCCCGCGAGCACGAGACCGCGCGCGTGCTGGGCATCCCCGAGGACGTCACCCCCACGGTACTGCTGCCCGCCGGCTACATGCGCGACGCGGTGCTGCGTCCGGCCGAGCGGCGCGCTCCGCGCGAGGTGACCTACTGGAACGCCTGGGGGCGACGGCGCGGTGACGACGCCGACGGCTAGGCGAGCAGCTCCTGCAACGCGGCGATGGTGGCGCAGTCGACGTCCGGGTAGCCGCCCAGCGGATCCAGCAGCACCGGTGTGAGTCCGGCGGCGCGGGCTCCGACCGCGTCGATCGAGTAGATGTCGCCCACGTAGAAGGTGCGCGCCGGCGCCAGGTCGAGGCGCGTGACGGCGCGGCGGAAGATCTCCGGGTCGGGCTTCTCGACCCCTTCGACGTGGGAGTCGATCACGATCTCCAGGTGGGCCGCCAGCGCCAGCTCCCGGAGCATGGCCTCGACGCGTCCGTCCGCGTTCGACACCACGCCGATGCGCAGCCCGCGCCTGCGCAGCCCGGCCAGCGTCTCGGCCGCTCCCTCGATGGGCACGCGCCACAGCAGGCCCTCGGCGTGGCTCGCCTCGAGCCGGTCGACGATCGGCGCGGCCGCCTGGGGATCCACGCCCGCCGACTCGAGCAGGACCGCGAAGTAGCGGAAGCGGCGGCTCGCGTCGTCGCCCTCCACCCGACCGGCGCGGCGCCCGCCCTCGTCGATGCGGCGGCGCGCCAGCACCTCACCGCGCCGCAGGCCGGGCACGTCCACCGAGACGCCCTGCTCCGCCGCGCACTCCGCGATGAACGGGAAGTCGAGCTCGATCAGCGTGCCGCCCGCGTCGAACAGCACGGCCTGGGCGTCGGGTCGGATCGGCGGAGCCATGGCCGGACGAGCTTGGCAGACCGGATCCCGGCGGTCGAGCGCGGTCCCCGGATCGGCTCTAGCCTTGCGCGCGTGCGCGTGCTGGTCACCGGTTCGGAGGGCTTCGTCGGACGACGCCTGCTGCCGCGGCTCGAAGCCGAGGGCCACGAGACCATCGGACGCGACCAGGACCTGGACGTCACCGACCCGCAGGCGGTGGAGGCGGCGCTGGCCGAGATCGCGCCGGACGCGGTGATCCACCTGGCGGCGCTCGCCTCGGTGGCCCGGTCGCAGCACGATCGCGACCTCACGTTCCGCGTGAACTACCTGGGCTCCCGCTCCGTCTTCGAAGGCGTCCTGCGGGCGGCGCCCGGCGCGCGGGTGGTCTGGGTGGGGTCCGGCGAGGTGTACGGCGTGGCCTCGCCCGGCGCGACCCCCTTCCGCGAGGACGACCCGCTGCGGCCCCGCTCGCCCTACGCCCGCACCAAGGCCGGCGCCGACCTGCTGGCCGCCGACTACGCACGGCGCGGCCTCGACGTGGTGCGCGTGCGGCCGTTCGGGCACACCGGCCCGGGCCAGAGCGACGCCTTCGTGGTGCCGAGCTTCGCGCACCAGCTGGCCGAGATCGCCGCGGGACGCCTCGAGCCGGTGCTCCGGGTGGGGAACCTCGACTCGGTGCGCGACCTGCTCGACGTCGACGACGTGGTGCGGGCCTACGCGGCGCTGCTGTCGCGGGACGTGCCCGCCGGCGTCTACAACGTGGCCAGCGGCGTCGGCCGCCGCATCGGCGACGTGCTCGACGCCCTCGCCGCCCTGGCCGGCGTGACCCCGCGCGTCGAGGTCGCCGCCGAGCGCTTCCGTCCGACAGACCACGGCGTGGGCGACGCCGGCCGCCTGCACGACGCCTGCGGCTGGTCGCCGGAGATCCCGTTCGAGACCACGCTCTCCCGGGTCATGGACGACTGGAGGGAGCGGGTCCGCGGGTCATGATGCGCGCGGTCCACAGCACGCCGCTGGCGTCGCGCCGCCGCAGCGCGCGCAGCGTCCGCAGGCCGAGGGGCGCGGCCCGCGACTCCACCTCCGGCGCCTGCTCCTCGAGCAGGCCCGAGAGCACGAGGCGCCCGTCCGGCGCGAGGTGGTGCGCCATGGCACCGAGCAGCGGGCACATCTCGCCGAGCAGCAGGTTGGCGACCACCGCGCGGAAGCGCGCCGCGGGAGCCAGCGCCTCGATCCCTCCCACGAACACGTCCAGGCGCCCGGCCAGCCCGTTGCGGCGGGCGTTGGCGCCGGCCTCGCGGCCGGCCAGCGGATCCAGGTCGAAGCCCACGGCGCGCCCGCAGCCCAGGCCCAGGGCCGCCAGCGCCAGCACGCCGGTGCCGGTGCCGACGTCGAGCAGCACGTCGCCTCCTCCCAGCTCGCCGGCAATCGCGTCGACGCCCTCCAGGGCCAGGCGGGTGGACTCGTGGGCGCCGGTGCCGAAGGCCTGCCCCGGGTCGATCTCGAGCACGCAGCGTCCGGGCTCGCGGGTCGCCTCGGCGAAGGAGGGTCGCACCACCAGCCGCGGCGAGACCTCGATGGGCGCCAGGTCCTGCTTCCAGGCCTCGCTCCAGTCGCGGTCGGGCACCGGCGATACGGAGAGCAGGTCGACGCCGCGGGCCGCGATCGCCCGGCGCACCGCGTCGACCCGATCGGCGGAGGCATAGACGTCGAAGGTGAGCGCCTCTCCTTCCTCCTCTTCCACCTCGAGCGCGCCCGACGCGCCGGCCGCGAAGGCGTCGGCCACGGCCAGCTCCGCCGACAGCGGGTCGGCGGCGCGCAGGCGCAGGCAGTGGAAGTCGGCCGGGGCGCGGCTGTGGCTCTGCTGGGCGCTCATGGCGGGGATCCTTCCGGGCGTGGGGGGCTGCTACCTGGGTCACGTCGCGGCGGGCCAGGCCGAGCTGCTGTGGGCCCGCCAGCCCATCGAGGGCGTGCTCGCCGACCCGGACACCGACGACACGGTGCGACAGCTGCTGGCGCGGGTCCAGCAGGCGCGCGCCTTCGCCGCCGAGCTGGGGCTGTCGGTGGATCGCCGCTACCGCCACTTCGCTCCCTGGCCCGGCGACCGGGTGGTGACGACCGTGGTGGCCACGCGCCCGGGCGAGGTCGAGCCCGCCGGCTTCTGGTTCCCCATCGTGGGGGCCGTGCCCTACAAGGGCTTCTTCGATCCGGACCGCGCGCACGCCGAGGCGCTTCGCCTGCGGTCCGACGGCCTGGACGTCTGCGAGGTGCCGGTGCGCGCCTACTCGACGCTCGGCTGGTTCGACGACCCGGTGACGGGTCCGATGCTGCGTGTGCCCGAGGCGCAGCTGGTGGAGACGCTGCTCCACGAGCTGGTCCACGCCACCGCCTTCATCGCCAGCGACGCCACCTTCAACGAGGGCGTGGCCAGCTTCATCGGCGAGGAGGGTCGCGTGCGCTTCTACGCCCGCGAGGGCGAGGCCGCGGCGGCGCGCGAGCGCACCCGCGTGGCCGAGCGCCGTCTGCTGCGCGGCGAGCTGCTGGCGCTGCGGGCGCGCGTCACCGCCCTCTACGCCGAGGAGCCCGACGCCGTCGTACGCCAGGGCCGGCGCGCCGCGCTGGAGGCGGAGACGCGGCGACGGGTCGCCGCCCTGCCGCTGGGCGAGCGCGACGCACAGGCCCTGGCCGAGAGCCTGCGGCTCAACGACGCCTGCCTGGCGCTGGCCGCCACCTACGCCGCCGACACCGCCTGCTACGACCGGGTGCTCTCCGGGATGGACGGCGACCTGCCGGGCTTCGTCGCGCGGGTGCGCGGGGTGGCCGATGCGGAGGATCCGCGGGGCGCCTTGTTGAACGGAACCGACTGCGACGCCGGGGCCGCCGCCGGCGGCTGACTTGCGGCGGCGCCTGCACCGCCGTTGCCGGTTCGTGAACCCGGCCGGCGAAGCGCGCGTCTCATGCCTGCGAGAGCCCGAGCCGAAAGGGGTTTCGTGGAGAGGCACGCCGTCGCGGGGAGCGCACCGGAGGAGATCCGGTTCAGCCTGGAAGAGGCCGCGACGCGCGGCGATCGCATCCGGGGGAACCTCGAGCGGGCGCTGCGCGGCAAGCCCGAGGTGGTGCGCCGGGTCGTCGAGACACTGGTCGCCGGCGGGCACCTGCTGCTCGAGGACGTGCCCGGCGTCGGCAAGACCACCCTCGCCCACGCGCTGGCGCGCTCCATCGACGGCCGCTTCCGGCGCGTCCAGTTCACGCCGGACCTCCTGCCCGCCGACCTGACCGGCGCCTCGCTGCCCGAGATGGCGGCGGGGCGGCCCACCGGACGCTTCGAGTTCCATCCCGGACCGGTCTTCGCGAACATCGTGCTGGCCGACGAGATCAACCGGGCCAGCCCGAAGGTGCAGTCGGCGCTGCTCGAGGCCATGGCCGAGCGCTCGGTCACGGTGGACGGCGTGAGCCATCCGCTGCCCAGCCCCTTCCTGGTGGTCGCGACCCAGAACCCGCTCGACCACCACGGCACGCACCCGCTCCCCGAGTCGCAGCTCGACCGCTTCCTGGTGCGGCGCGGCATCGGCTACCCCACCCCGGAGGACGAGGCGGCGGTGCTGCGCGACGACCCGTCGGCGACGGCGCTGCCCGCGCTCCAGCCGGTGGTGTCGAGCGAAGAGGTGCTGGCGCTCCAGCGCACCGCCGAGGGCGTGAAGTTCGGCGACGCGCTGGTCACCTACCTGCTGGCGATCGTGCAGGAGACCCGCGACCACGAGGCGGTGTCGGTCGGCGTGTCGCCCCGCGGCGCCATCGCGCTGCGCCGCGCCGCCCAGGCCCGGGCGCTGCTCGACGGACGCGACTACTGCATTCCCGAGGACGTGCACGACCTGGCGGTGGACGTGCTGGCCCACCGACTGTCCGTCGACCCGCGCGCCCACCGCGACCGCAGTGCGGAGGAGACGGCGTGGATCCTGCGCGAGATCCTCGATCAGACGCCGGTGCCCCGGTAGCCGGGGACGGCGACCCGGCGCGGCGGCGCTCGCCGGAGCGCAGCGCCTTCGCGAACGTGCGCACCTGGTGGCGCGCGCCGCGCAAGCTGCGCCCGACCCGCGCCGGCTGGTGCTTCTTCCTGCTGATCTTCGGCGTGGGCTTCGCCGCCCTGAACACGGGCAACAACCTGCTCTACCTGGTGCTGGCGCTGATGCTGGCCTTCCTGGTGCTGTCCGGCGTGCTGTCGGAGGCGGCGCTGCGCGGCATCCGGGTGCGCCGGCGCGTGCCCCGCGAGGTGTTCGCCGAGCGGGACGCCCGCGTCCAGCTCGAGATCCACAACGACCAGCAGCGCGCCGCCGCCTTCGCCGTGGTGGTCGAGGACCGGGTGGCGGTGACGAACGGCGACCGGCCGGCCGGACGCTGCTTCGCCCTGCGCATCGCGCCGGGCGGGCGGGAGGTGCGCTCCTACGGGCTGCGCGCCGAGCGCCGCGGCGAGCTCGACTTCCTGGGCTTCGTGGTGTTCACCCGCTTCCCCTTCGGCCTGTTCTCGAAGTCGCTGCTCATCGAGGACGCGGAGCGCGTGCTCGTCTACCCGGCCGTCGACACCCTGGCGACGCCGGCGCTGCCCGAGGGCCGGACCCCGCGCGGCGACACCCAGCCGGCGCTCGCCAGCGGCGCCAGCCCCCTGGCGTCCGGGCTGCGCGGCTGGGTGCCCGGCGATCCGCGACGCCGCATCCTCTGGCCCGCCTCCCAGCGCGCCGGCCACCTGCTGGTGCGCAGCCTGGAGAGCGAGTCGGACGAGGAGGTGCGCGTGCGGCTGCGCACCGACGCCGAGCCCGGCGACCGCTTCGAGGGATGCGTGCGGCGCGCCGCCTCCGAGGTGGTGAGCTGGCTCGACGCCGGACGCCGGGTCGGACTCGACGCGGGCGGCGAGGCGTTCGACGCGGCCGCGGGCGACCGCCACCGGGCCACCCTGCTGGGCTTCCTGGCGCGGGTGGAGCCGGGGACGGACCGCTCGGGAGAGCCGGCGTGAGCCAGCGCGACTTCCGCGTCCCGGTCCACGACCCGCGCCCGGCGTCCGCCTGGGCGATGGTGACGCTGGCCGGAGCCACCCTGTGGATCACCCAGCAGCTCGACTTCTGGGCGATCGCGGCCCAGGCCACCGCACTGCTGGTCTCGCTGTGGCGGCGCACCGATCCCTTCCCCTGGCAGCGCAGCCCCATCGCGCTGAACGTCGGCATGTTCGCGATCGTGATCGGCACCGTCCTGGTGGCGCTGCGCGGTCACCCCTCGACCATCGCCCTCGCCCACTTCGCGGCGACCACCCAGGGACTCCAGCTGCTCGACGCGCGCCCGCGCCGCACCGAGTTCCTGCTGGTCGCGCTGGCGCTGTTCCAGGTGATCCTGGCGGCGAACCTCACCGACAGCGTGTTCTTCACGCCGCTGCTGGTGGGCTTCCTGTTCGCGACGGTCTGGACCCTGATGGTGCACACCCTGCGCAGCGAGGCGATCGCCGCACGGGTCGACCGCGAGCTGCCGCGCGCGCTCACGCCCGGCCTGGTGCGCACGACGTCGCTGGCCTGCGTCGCGGCGCTGCTGATCGCGGCGCTCTTGTTCGTGACGCTGCCCCGCCTGCGCTCGAGCGTGGTGACCGGGTCGGGCGCCGGGCTCCAGGTCGCGACCTCCGGCTTCTCGGACACGGTGGAGTTCGGCGAGCTGGGCCGCATCCGCAAGGATCCGCGCGTGGTGCTGCGGGTCGAGACGCTCGAGGGCAGCCCGCCGGCCCCGCTCGAGGGCTACTGGCGCGGACTCGCCTTCGACCGCTTCGACGGCACCTCCTGGTCGGTCACGCCCCCCGACCGGATGCGCGTGCCGGGCAGCGCCGAGGGCGGCATCGGCCTGACCCACGAGCCGGCCCGCTTCGACCTGGTACAGCGCATCGTGCGCGAGCCGGTGGCGGCCGGCGTGATCTTCGCGGCCGGCCTGCCGCGCGGCGTGCAGGGCACGGTCCGGCGCCTCGAGCGCGACGAGAGCGGCGGCCTCTACGCCGCCGGCCAGGCCGACGAGCGCATCCGCTACCCCGTGCGCACCGACCGGCCGCGCATCGACCCGGACCGCCTGGTGCGCGACCGGGCGCTGCCGCCGCGTCGCATGGGCGAGCGCTACCTCCAGCTCCCCGCCCTGGATCCGGCCTTCCACGCGCTGGCCCACCGGATCGTCGACGGCGCCGAGCACGACGCCGGCCGGGTGCGCGCCATCGAGAGCCACCTGCTGCGCAACGGCCGCTACTCCGACTCCCCGCCGAGTCCCGACCCGGAGAGCCCGCTGTCGCCGGTCGAGGGCTTCGTGCTGGGAGACCTGGCGGGCCACTGCGAGTACTTCGCGTCGGCCATGGTGCTGCTGGCGCGCGCCAACGGACTGCCGGCGCGCCTGGTGAACGGCTTCGCCGGCGGCCGCGAGAACTCGATCGGCGGCTTCCTGGAGCTCTCGCGCAGCGACGCCCACGCCTGGGTCGAGGTGCACTACGAGCGCCACGGCTGGGTGCGCTACGACCCGACGCCGGCCGACCTGCGCATGGGCGCGCTGCCGCCCGAGTCGCTGGCCACGCGCCTGCGCGAGCTGGGCAGCGCCCTCGAGCTGTGGTGGTTCCAGCGGGTCGTGGGCTTCGACCGCGCCGACCAGATCAAGGCGCTGAAGAGCGCGTGGCTCGCCTGGCGCGATCGCAGCGAGCCGGGGGAGCGGACCGAGCCCGGCCCCGCGGAGCGGAAGCGGGCGGGGCTCGAGGGTCCGTGGCGCGAGGGGGTGCTGGCGCTGCTCTGCTCGCTGGCGGCGCTGGCGGTGGCGGTCGCCTGGATCCGGCGTTCGCGGGGGACGAGCCCGCTGCCGGCTCCCTACCGGCGCGCGCTGCGCCTGCTGGCGCGGCGGGGTCTGGTGCGGGAGCCCCACGTGACGGCACGCGAGTTCGCCGAGCGGGTGCGCAGCCGGGTGTCGCCGGCGGCGGCCAGCCTCTTCGACCGCCTGACCGAGGACTACCTGGCCGAGCGCTTCGGCGCGCGCGAGATCGTGGCCGACGGGGAGAGCGTCAGGCTGCTGCGCCGCGCCCTGCGGGCTAGAGAGGCGTGACCTCGAGGATCTTCCACTCGTCGCCCAGGTCGTCGAGCACCTGGCTGCGCGCCGTCTCCTCGTCCTCGGCGACGATCCGCACCGACCTGGTTCGCGTTCCCTGCACCTGCTTCACGCGCACGCGGAAGGCGGGACCCTCCGGCTCGGCGGCCGCGGCCGACCCGTCCGCCGCCGGCGCCTGCGCGCCGCGCACGTCGCGGCTCGGGCCGTTGATCTCCGCCAGCATGGCGTAGTAGCCCTCGGGCGCCGACAGGATGCGCACGCCGATGCCGCCCTGGGCCACCGTCAGCAGCTGGGGCGGGACCTTCTTGCGGCGCGCCACCTCGACGTGCATGGCCAGCACCTGGCCGCCGAACACCACCTCGATGTCGAGGCGCTCGCCCGGCCTCGGATCGGCGCTGGTCTGGATGAAGAGACCCGTCTGGGAGAGGTCGAGCACGAAGCCGTTCTGGCGCCGCCCGCCGATGCTGAAGGTGCACGGCGTGCGTCGCTTCGTTCGTTCGGAACCCCGGCCCGCCATGCACGTCCCCCAACCCACCGATCGGCCGGTGCGGGCGAGCACTTGAGGCAGCCGGCCCCAGGAGCCGTCAGAGCGCGCCGTAGGCCTTGTGGGTCTGCGGGATCAGACGCACGTCCAACAGGCTGCGCGAGAGCCGGAACACGTGGTCGAGCAGGCGCGCGGCGGGCACCGGCTCGCGCACCGCGGCGAACGGGGTGACCGGTTGCACCACCAGCGGCGTGGCCGGGTCGACCGAGGCGATCGCCCGGGCCATGGCGTCGAGCTCCTCGTCGCGGGTGTCGTTGGTCACCACCACCTTGACGACGCGCTCGGGCGCCCGCGCCGCGATGCGCAGGAAGCCGGTGTGGGTCGCGTGGAATGCCTCGGGCTCGGAACCGCGCGGCGCATGGGCCCGGCGCACGTCGCTGGCCAGCTTCCAGTCCATGGCCACCACGTCGACCGCGTCGACCACGCGCTCCAGCGCCTCCAGCGCCAGGCCGTGGGTCTCCAGGTGGATGCGCGGACCCAGCGGGCGCAGCCGCTCGGCCAGGCCGCGCACCGCGTCGGGCTGGAGCAGCGGCTCGCCGCCGGTCAGGCTCACGAAGCGGTGGCGCTCGACCCCGAGCGCGCGGGCCAGCGCCACCACGTCGTCCAGCGGCACCGGGTTCTCGCGCTCCTCGAAGCGGCCGCTGCCCCGCGGCGTCTCGACCCTGCACCGGCGCGCCGGACGCCAGGTCTGCGGCGAGTCGCACCAGCGGCAGCGCAGGTCGCACTCGCCGAAGCGCACGAACAGCGTGGTCGCGCCGACGTGGAGCCCCTCGCCCTGGACCGAGGAGAACACCTCCACCAGGTTGGCGGCGGTCGACATCAGCCCTCGACGATCGAGCGACCCATCGCGATCTCGCTCACCACCTCGTCCAGCCGGCCCGGTACGCTCCGCAGATCGCGCACGCGCAGCCGCGCCACGAAGTCGTCGTCCGGCAGGGCGGTGATCCAGTCGTGCTTCGACGCCAGGTGCGCGGCCATGCCGCCCAGGTCGAGACCGCGCCGCGTGCGCGACTCGTCGCCCCCCAGCACCAGCAGCTCGCCCCCGGCGCGCGACGCCAGCGACAGCTGGGCCCCGTAGCGCTCGCGCGCGATGCGTCCGGCCAGGTGGATGTCGAGCGTCTCGGGCACCTCGAGCACCACCATCACGAAGCCGCCGAAGTGGACCAGCCGGAAGTCGTGCTGCGACACGTAGGACAGCTCCTCGGGGAGCGGCGGCGGCGCCACGCGCGCCGCCTCCTTCGCCAGGTCGCTCGGACGGCCCGCCAGCAGCGGCTCGATGTCGGCGCGGCGGTCGCCGCGACGCCCGGCGATCTCGCCGGCCCGGTGCCACCAGACGCGTCCCCAGCGCTCGAAGTCGTGCTGGGTGAAGCGGCCCGTGGCCAGCTCGACCAGCTTGTCCGAGAAGCGGCTGCGCCGCGTGCGCTCGGCGATCACCGTGGCCAGCGAGCTCTCGCCGCCGGGCGTGATGTGGACCGCGTCCTCGCCGATCGCCTCCTGCAACGCCACCAGGTCTTCGGGCGGCCAGTCGTGGTGATCGAACCAGTGCAGCCGCCCGCGGTAGAGCGACGCCGCCTGGAGCGTATCGCGCGCCGGCGGCGAGGCGGTGAAGCCCACCAGGAAGATCGGCGTCTCCTCGCGCAGGTCGGTGGCGACGCTGCGGAAGAAGGTCATCAAATCCTCCTGCGGGTAGACCCAGAAGCTCTCGACGAGCCGCACGTCGCGGGCCAGCAGCGCCGCCGTCAGCACCGACATGCGGTCGGCATGGGCCACGAACGCCGCCCGCCGGCGCGGCGGCTTCGGCGGATCCGGCTCGACCTTGGCCGCGCGCGCGCGGCGCCGGGCCTCGGCCTGGGCGCGGGCCTTGTCCGCCTCGTCGTCGCCCTCCTCGCCCGAGTCCTGGTCCTCGTAGGCCAGGTCGACCGACACCTCGAGCTCCGGCGCGTCGTCGGCCAGCTGCCCGATGGCGTCGTCGTCGACCAGCTCCTCGTCATCGCCGTCCCGCGCCCGGCTCTTCGGAGCGGCTTCCGGCGACGCGTCGTCGCCGCCGTCCGCGTCGCTCTCGGCGGCCCGTCCCTGGCCGCCGCGTCGGCCGCGGCGGCGTCCCCCGCGGCTGCGCCGGCGGCGGCGCGGACCCTCGCCGACCTCCTCCGAGGCGTCCTCGTCCAGGTCGAAGAGGCTCACCTCCTCGAAGCCCTCGCTGGCGCCCGCGTCGGCGACTTCCGCCGCGGCGCGCGCGGGCGCGGGCGCGTCGTCGCCACCGGCGCCTTCAGCGGCGGCGGAGCGTGCGCCGCCGCGTCGCCGCGATCGCCCCCCGCGCGAACGCCGGCCGCGCGGGCGCTCCGGCCGCTCCTCGGAGCCCTCGTCGCCCTCGGCCGCGCCGGGGGCCTGCCCCGACCCGTCCGCGTCGGCGCCGGTGTCGTCGACCGTGCGCGACGGCTCCGCGTCCGCCGCCTCCGCCGGTGAGACCGCGGCCGTCGCCGCGACCCGCGAGGCACCCTCCGGCAGCCGCCGCGGCGTGAGTCCGGGCTCGCCCCGTCCGGTGGCGACCTCGTAGGCCTCCACGGCGACCGTCACCAGCGACAGCACCTGCAACGCGGCCTCGTCGAAGTCGCGGCCGGCGATGGCGAGGCGCGTCGATGCCGCACCGTCGCGCGGCGCCACGCCCAGGGCCTGGGCCAGCGACCAGCGCAGCCGCGGATCCAGCGCGGCGTCGAGCACGTCGCCGGCGGCGCGCAGGTCCACCTGCTCGCGTGCAGCGGCCACCACCAGGCGACCCTCGCCGTCCACGCCGGCCAGGTCCACCGGACCCACGCCCGCGTCGGGCAGCGGCCAGCGCGCGGACCGGGACAGCGCGAGGGCGCTCTCGAAGGCCGGCAGCAGGCTCGCCCGCAGTCCCGCCTCGGAAGCCCGAATGCGCCGATCGTTCAGCTGCTTGCGCAGCGACCCCTCGAGTCGATCGAGAGCTCCGGCCAGGCCCTCCGCGGCGAGCCCCAGCGACGCCCGGTCCGGGCCGGCCAGGTCGAGACGCAGGCCGGCGGACCCGACGCGCAGGCTGGCCACGACGCCGCCCAGCAGCAGCAGCTCGACCCGATCGCCGACGCCGCGCACGGCACCGCCGTGCTTGGCGGCCAGCCCCTCCAGGCCCGCCAGTGCGCGGCGGAACAGCTCCCGGTCCTCGGGACGCCCGAGACCGGCGCCGACCGTCGCGGGGGCCACCGCCAGCGGCGCCGCGGCCGGGGCCGGTCCCACCTCGGCCGCTCCCTCGAAGAGCTGCGGCGCGGCCAGCGCCTTCCACTCGAAGCCCTGGGGCGCCAGCGCGGCGATGCGACGCCGCGCCTCGATCGACCAGCTGGGAGCGATGGCGTAGACGCGGCCGCCGAAGCCCTCGCGCGATCGCGCCAGGGCCAGCGCGGCGAACAGCGCCTCGCCGCCGCCCCGCGGCGAGGCCGCCACCAGCGTGGACTCGCCGCCCTGCCCGAGCGCGGCGAAGCCGGGCGCAACCCCCGGCAGATCGATGGCCTCGATCGCCTCGCTGCCCGCCAGGCCCGACTCGGCAATGGCGGCCATCAGCGCCGGGCCGTCGATCGGCGCTGCGGTGTCGTTCCCCTCGTCGGCGCTCCCGCGCCTGCGTCCTCGCCCGAATCGGCGTCTCATGTCCGTCTCCTCTGCGCGCGGTCGACCCTCGGCGGGGACCTTCGCGCGCTGTTCAGGATGCGTCGCTGCCCGGCGCGGTGAGGCAGAGCACGCCCTCCTCGATGGTCACGGCCGTGGCATCGAGGATGACCCTCCGCAGCTCGGCCAGCAGCCGATCGCTGCCGACCGCCGCGCTGACGCGATCCTTGTGTTTGGCGAAGTCGAGCAGCAGTCCCCCGAGCAGCTTGCGATCGGAGTGGGCGTGCTTGACCACGCGGTTCCATTGCGTGAGCGGGACCTCGATGCGCAGGTCCCTCAGCTCGTACAGCTCTTCCGGAAGGGCGGCGCGCCGCAGCTCGAGGGCCACGACTCCCGTGCCCCGGGCGAAGCTCGACCGCCAGTAGCGGCCCTGGCCGAGCAGCATCAGGCCGCCCCCTCTTCGGCCGCCTCGTCGGTCGACCCGGAGCGCGCCTGCTCCAGCACCGGCGCGAACAGGGTCTCGAGCAGCGCCCGCGCCACCGGATGCTCGGCCGCCGCGGGCTCGCCGGAGCGGAAGGACGCGGCCACGCACAGCGCCAGCCGCGCGTCGTCCTCCTGGCCGGTCTTCCACAGCACGTAGGCGGTCTCCTCGAAACGGGTGGCGGTGACGGCGCGGAAGGCCTCGTCGAAGAGCGAAGGGATCGCCTCCGCGAGCGCCCGCTCCACCTGCTCCTCGCGCGCGCCCTGCGACACCACCAGCGTGCCCTTGCCCGCCTCGGCGATCCGGCCGGCGGCCTCCCGCGCGCGGTCCGGGTCCGGCGGCCAGGGACCCACCGTGCCCGCCGCGATCCACTGCTTCGCCCGCTCGAAGGCCTCGCCCGGGTCGACGCCGTCGTGCGACAGCTCGGCGCACACGATCTCGGCCGGCGTGCGCGGATCGGCGCCGGGCTCGGTGAGCCGGCTGCGCCACTCGTTGAAGCCCCGCGGCAGGGGCCGCGCCGACGGCTGGGCTGCGACCGCGCGGGCGATCAGGGCGCGGGCCGCGTCCGGCGTCACCGGCGCCGCGCGGCGGGCCCCGGCCCGCTCGAACTCACGCAGGAACTTGCGGATGCGGCTGCGGCCGCTGTTGTAGACCTCGAAGCCCAGCACGCCGTGCAGGTCGTCGACGACGGTCTCGAACAGCCGCACGCCGCCGCTCGGGTGGTCGAGGGCCAGGTAGACGATGCGCGCGCCGCGCGGATCGAGGGGGCTCACGCGCGCCTCCTCGACCGAGTCGTCGACGTCCGGGAGCTTCGCGACCACGGCGGCCGGCGGCGTCTCCGGCACCGCCACGCCGCTCGAGCGCAGCCGGTGCAGCACGCGGCGCATCGACTTGCGGGCCGTCTTCGGCAGGCCGGACAGGTCGATGCCCAGCACGATGCGGCCCGTGCCCTCCGGATCCTCGGCCCACTCGCTGGCCAGCTCCTCGCCGGCCGCCGGCTCGTGGGCCAGCAGCCAGCCGAGCACCTCGCGAGCGGCCTCCTCGTCGAGCGCCTGGGCCAGCTGGAACGGGTCGCCGTTGGCCGGCCGGATCGCCTCGGCGTGCCGGGCCAGCGCGCTGGCGGCGCGCTCCAGGGCCTCGGGCAGGCCGACCTCCGCAGAACTCATTCCGACGACTCCTGGAGCACCCAGTCGAGGTAGCGCTGGCTGCCGCCGGACACCGGCAGCACCAGGACCTCGGGTAGCTCGTAAGGATGGAGGGCCTCGACACGCGCCGCCAGCGCCGGGCAGCGGTCGGCCCGGGTCTTGGCCACCAGCAGCTGCTCGGCGTCCTCCTCCAGCTTCCCCTGCCAGCGGTAGACCGAGCGGACGCCCGGCACCACGTTCACGCAGGCCACCAGCCGCTCCTCCACCAGGGCGCGGGCGATGCGGCCGGCGGTCTCCGCGTCCGGGGCGGTCACCAGCACCAGGCGGACCTCGTCGGCGCTCATGCAGACCCCGAGGCGGTGGCGCGCGCGTGCTCCTGGAGCGCGAAGCGGTCGGTCATGCCCGCCACGTAGTCGGCGATGGCGCGCTCGACGCCGTCGGTTCCGAAGCGCGCCTGGACGTGGCTCGGCAGCTCGCGGGCGTGCTCGCGGAAGTGGCGGAAGAGATCCCCGATCACGCTCTCCGCCGGAGCGCTCATGGCCAGCACTGTGGGGTGGTGGTAGAAGCGCTCGCTGAGGAAGCGCTTGAGCTCGGCCAGGCGTCCGGCCACCGCCGGCGAGAAGCCGGCCGGGCGGTCGGCCAGGCGCCGCACGGCCTCGACGTCGGCCGGTGCCGCCGCGTCGAGGCGGCGGGCGGTCTCCTCGGCCAGGTCGGTCACCAGGTGGTTGATCAGCGCGATCACGGTCTGGGCGCGCATCAGCCGCTCCGTCGCCTCCGACGACCCGCCGATCGCCTCGCTCACGCGCGCCCGCGTGTCGCGCCACAGCGGGATCTCCGCCAGCTCGTCCAGCGTGATCAGACCGGCGCGCAGCCCGTCGTCGAGATCGTGGTTGGTGTAGGCGATCTCGTCGGCGTGGTCGGCCACCTGCGCCTCCACGCTCGGCTGGCTGAGCCGCTCGGGCACCGGCACCGGGTGCTCCCAGTGGCAGCCGTGCTTCAGGATGCCCTCGCGCGTCTCCCAGGTGAGGTTCAGCCCGCGGAAGTCCGGGTAGCGCTCCTCCAGCAGGTCGACGATGCGCAGGCTCTGGCGGTTGTGGTCGAAGTCGCCGTAGGACTTCATCAGGTCCGAGAGCACCCGCTCGCCGGCGTGACCGAAGGGCGTGTGGCCCAGGTCGTGGGCCAGCACGATCGCCTCGGCCAGCTCCTCGTTGAGCCGCAGCATGCGCGCCAGGCTGCGCGAGATCTGGGAGGCCTCGAGGGTGTGGGTCAGCCGGTTGCGGTGGTGATCGCCCTCGTGGTGGACGAACACCTGGGTCTTGTACTCGAGCCGGCGGAAGGCCTGGCTGTGCACGATGCGGTCGCGGTCGCGCTGGAAGGCGGTCCGGTGCTCGTGCTCCGGCTGATCGAACAGCCGCCCCTTCGACTCGGCGCTCTTCACGGCCCAGGGAGCCAGTCGCTCCCGCTCTTCGCGTTCGAAGGCCCGGCGATCGCGCAGTCCGCTCATTCACTCCCCGCTTCGCGCAGCACCTGCTCGAGTCGTTCCCGCGAGGCGTCGTCGATGTCGTCCAGCGGCGGAGGTCCGCTGGCCCGCGGCAGGTCGGTCGGACCGCCGCGCAGCAGGGCGACCAGCGCCAGTACCGCGATCGCGATTCCGAGGGGTAGCAGCCACCATCGACGCACGACGTGAAGGGTCTCCGGGCGATCGGGGCCGCGGGTGCCGCGGGTGCGGGAGGGGCAGATCGAGAGTAGGGACGCCGCCCCGGGGGTGTCAAACCCCGCAGCGCATCGCGGCGCGCCCCAGTTCGCCACGGAATCGGACGGCGCAACGAGTACACTGCCCCGATGCCGCGTCTCGAGATGCCGCGACGCCTGCTGCTGGGTCCCGGACCGTCGAACGTGCACCCGCGGGTGCTCGCGGCCATGGCCCAGCCGCTGGTCGGCCACCTGGATCCCGCCTTCCTGGCGGTGCTCGACGACGTGCAGGAGCGGCTGCGCGGGCTGTTCGGGACGCGCAACCCCATGACGCTGCCCATCTCGGCCACGGGCAGCGCCGGCATGGAGTGCTGCTTCGTGAACCTGGTCGAGCCGGGCGACCCGGTGGTGATCGGCGCCAACGGCGTCTTCGGCGGTCGCATGTGCGACGTGGCCGGGCGCGCCGGCGCCGACGTGACCCGGGTCGACGCGCCCTGGGGCGAGCCCCTCGACCCGGACGCGATGCGCCAGGCCATCGAACGCGTGCGGCCCAAGGTGGTCGCCTTCGTCCATGCCGAGACGTCCACCGGTGTCTGCCAGCCGGTCGAGCCCATCGCCGACGCGGCCCGCGAGGCCGGCGCCCTGGTCGTGCTCGACTGCGTGACCTCGCTGGCCGGCCTGCCCGTGGAGCTCGACGCCTGGGGCGTCGACGCGGCCTACAGCGGCACCCAGAAGTGCCTCTCCTGTCCGCCCGGGCTCTCGCCGGTGTCGTTCAGCGAGCGCGCCATGGAGCGCGTGCGCGCGCGCGCCAGGCCGGTGCAGAGCTGGTACCTCGACCTCACGCTGCTGGCCGGCTACTTCGGCGGCGAGCGCGTCTACCACCACACGGCTCCGGTCTCGGCCATCCTGGGCCTGGCCGAGGCGCTGCGCATGGTGGCCGAGGAGGGCATGGAGACGCGCACGGCGCGCCACCAGGGCGCCGCCGAGGCGCTGATCGACGGCGTGGCGCCGCTGGGCTTCGAGCCGCTGGTCGACGCCGCCGTGCGCCTGCCCATGCTCACGACGCTGCGCCTGCCGGAACGGGTGATCGCCCGCGACGAGGCCGCGGTGCGCCGCTCGCTGCTGGATCGCTACGGCATCGAGGTGGGCGGCGGCCTGGGCGAGCTGGCCGGACGCATCTGGCGCATCGGCCTGATGGGCGAGAACGCGCGGGTGATCAACGTCGAGGCGCTGCTGTTCGCCCTGCGCAAGGAGTTCGGGTGAGCCGACGAGCGCGACCGCTCGGGCTCGCGCTGCTGCTGCTCGCCTTCGGGGCCGGCGCCGAGCCGGCGGCGGCACCGGACGTCGCGGCGCGCGGACCGTCGATCGAGGAGCGCCTGGCCGAGATCCAGCGCCGCGTGCAGGCGGGGGCACACTACCCGGAGTCGGCGCGGGCGCGCGGCGTCCACGGCGAGGCCCGCATGGGCTTCGCGGTGTCGCCGGACGGGCGCGCGGAGGACGTCGAGCTCCTCGCGTCCTCCGGCAGCCTGGCGCTGGATCGCGCCGCCGAGCGCGCCGTGCGCGAGGCGCGCGCCCTGCCCCGCGTGGTGGGACGCGTCGCCATCCCGGTGCGCTTCGCGCTGCGCCCGTCCGATTGACGCGGGCCGCGGCGGTCTGGTAAAGCTGGGGCACATCATCCATCTGTGGGAGAAGGTGACCCTCCCGACGAACGGGCGACTGGAGCTTCGTTCGCGGGCGGGCGGGCCCTGAGCACAGGGTCTGCGGGAAGCCGGTGCGAATCCGGCGCGAGCCCGTCGCTGTAACCGGGGACGACCTCCGAAACGTGCCACTGGCGGCCTGCGCTGCTGGGAAGGCTCGGGGGCCGGACGATCCGGGAGCCAGAAGACCGGCCTTCTCCCGAACGAACGCTCTTCCTTCGGGAGCAAGGAGACGGACCCATGTCCTTTCACGTTCACCTGTGCGCCGGCCTCGCGGCCCTTCTGCTCACCCTCGTCGCCCCGACGGCCCGCGCGGCGGTCATCGACTTCGAGGACGTCGGCGCGAACCTGCCCATCGCCGGCGACTTCTTCTACAGCGGCGAGAGCGCCTACGACCCGGGCGACCCGGACGCCACCGACTTCCAGTCCGGCGGGGCGGTCTTCGACAACCGCTTCTTGCCCTTCTCCCCGGGCTGCTGCTGGGACGGCTGGGCCTACTCCCAGACCACCGACACGACCACCGGCGGCTTCGGCAACCAGTACAGCGCGGTCACCGGCGGCGGCGCCGGCGGCAGCGCCACCTACGGCGTGGGCTACACGGGCAGCTCCCAGACGGCCAGCGACATCGTGACGATCGTCTTCGGCCAGGAGCTGTCGGTGCTGTCGGCCCAGGTCACCAACACCACCTACGCCTGGGACTCGATGACGAACGGCGACGGCTTCGCCAAGCAGTTCGGGGGCCCGACCGGCGACGACCCGGACTGGCTGCTGCTCACGGTCACCGGCTACGACGGCCTGGGCGCGTCGACCGGCAGCGTCGGCTTCTACCTGGCCGACTACCGCTTCGCGGACGACGCCCTCGACTACATCGTGACCGACTGGACGACCCTCGACCTGTCGGGCCTGGGCGCGGTGAAGTCGCTCGACTTCGCCATCGACGGCAGCGACGCCGCGTTCGGCTTCGTGAACACGCCCACCTACTTCGCCCTGGACGACCTGGTGGTCGTGCCCGAGCCGGGCACGGGACTGCTGCTCGGTCTGGGACTGGCGGGCCTGGCCCTGCGTCGCAGGCGCTGAGCCCGCCGCCGGCCTACTCCACCGCGTCCGGGATGCCGTTGCTGTTCGCGTCGGTGGCCGGGGCGGAGTTGACGGCGGCCGCTGCGTCGAGGTCGAAGCCCGCGTTGTCGACCCAGAAGGGTCCGACGACGTGGTCACTGGACTCGACCTTGACGTAGCGGGCCCAGGCGAGCCCCACGTCGGCCAGGTCGAAGGAGTCGCCGCCGGAGCCGTCCGGCACCGTCACGTTCGGCTTCTGCTGGCCCAGGAAGGTGTCGATGGCCGGAGCCAGCGTGGGCACCGAGGGGTGGCGGTCGTCGGTCTCGCCGTCGGCCAGCACCGGGTAGACGCCGGCGCAGCCGGCGTAGTACGGGTGGTCGCCGACGGCGTCGGCGCAGGGGAAGGTGAACCAGGTGATCCCGTCCTGGCTGACGCTCACCGTGCCGGCCTCGGAGAACAGCTCGTCCAGCACCTCGAACAGGCC
>JBNLVK010000149.1:0-13411 GCA_050618055.1 Myxococcota bacterium | reverse complement strand
CTGTGGGGGATCACGGTCGTGGGCTTCGTGCTCTCGCTGTGGCCCGGCCGGGACGCGCCCCCGTCACCCCGCCCGTGACCCCGCGCTCGGATCCCTTCCACTTCATCCGCGCGCGCTCGGTCGGCGCCGTGGTCGGCCTGTGCATCCTCGCGCTGGTGGCGCCCTACCGGGCCGCCGAGTCGTGGCTGGGCGAGACGCTCACGCCGACGCTCGTCGAGCTGGGCGTCTACGCGCTGGCGGGCGGGGTGCTGGCGTTCCTGTGCCGCCGCTCCGGGCTCGACCTGTCGCGGCTGTTCGGTCCGGTTCCCGGTGCG
The DNA here is from genome assembly GCA_050618055.1 of Myxococcota bacterium. Lineage (GTDB taxonomy): Bacteria > Myxococcota_A > UBA9160 > UBA9160 > SMWR01 > CALDCK01. Next base: position 13,097 of record JBNLVK010000149.1, on the reverse strand, counting down.
CGCGAGGCGCTGCGCACGGCGGCGCTGGCCGTTCCGATGCTCGCGCTGTCGGTGGCCGGCTTCTGGCTGCTCTACTGGCCGCTCTCGTTCCTGGCGCCCGGCTTCGTCTCCGCCTGGGCGCTGGCGCCGGTTCCGCTGCTGGTCGAGGTGGGCGGACGCCATCCGCTGCTGCCCAACGTGCTGGTGTTCGGGGTCACGTGCCTGGCCGTGCCGCTGTTCGAGGAGTTCGTGTTCCGCGGGCTCCTGCTCCACCGCTGGGCGGTGCGCTGGAACGTGCGGCGCTCGGTGGTGCTGACGTCGCTGCTGTTCGGGCTGGGACACGTCGACCTGATCGGCGGTGCCGCCTTCGGCCTGGTGGCGGCAGTGCTCTACATCGAGACGCGCTCGCTCTACCACCCGCTGCTCCTCCACGCGGCCAACAACGTGCTGGCTTTCGCCGCGACCGTGGCGGAGACCAGCGTCCTGGGGACGGAGCCCCGCATGGACGTGGCAACGCTGCGCGAGCTGTGGTGGGTCGGTGCGCTGGGACTGGCGATCGGCGGGCCGTGGACCGTCCGCTTCCTGCGCGCGCACTGGCGGCCCGAGGCGTGGACGCTTCCCCACGCCGCCGGGACCTTGGCACCGGCGAAGCCGCTCGGGCATGCTCCGGGTCCATGATCGCGGGAAGCTGCCTGTGCGGCGCCGTGCGCTACGAGGCCACGACGAGGGCGGGTCCGATGGGAGCCTGCCATTGCACGATGTGCCGCAAGGCCCACGGCAGCGCCTTCTCGAGCGTCCAGCCGGTGGCGCGCGACGGCTTCCGCTTCACGGCGGGCGAGTCGGAGCTGCGCGCCTACGAGTCGTCCCCGGGCAAGCGCCGCTGGTTCTGCGGCCGCTGCGGCTCGCCGATCGTCAGCACGCGCGACGCCGACGACGCGACGCTCCTGCTGCGGGCGGGCTGCGTCGACGACGGGCTCGCGGAGGGTCCGGTCGCCCACGGCTGGGTCGGGTCGAAGGCGCCCTGGTACGAGATCGCGGACGCGCTGCCCCGCTTCGAGCGGGGCTTTCCCGGCGCGCCGCCCGGAGTCAGGGAATGATGCCCGCACTCGACCTCCAGACGCTGGCCAACCTGGCGGAGATCTTCGGCGCGCTGACCGTCGTGGGCGGGCTCTTCTTCGCCATCACCCAGCTGCGCGAGTTCCGGCGCCAGCGTCGCGACGCGGTGGCGGCCGAGCTGATGCGTTCTTTCTACAACCCGGAGCTGGCGCGGGCCGTGCAGCGCATCCGCCGCTTCCCCGACGGCATCGGGGCCGCCGAGCTGCGCGGCCGCGGAACCGAGGACGAGATCGCGGCCATCCTGGTGTGCACCACCTACGAGACGATGGGTCTGCTCGTCTACCGCGGCATCGCGCCCTTCTCGATGGTCCGCGAGCTGACCGGGGGACTCGCCGTCTCGATGTACCGCAAGCTCGAGGTCTGGCTCGCCGACATGCGCGAGGAGCTCGGGCAGCCGAGCTGGGCCGAGTGGTACGAGTGGCTGGCGAACCGACTGCACGAGGCGGCCGAGCAGGATCCGTGGGAGCCGGCCTTCAGGCGTCACGCGGGCTGGAAGCCGCGCAGCTGACTACTCGGAACAGGTGACCGAGACCGGCGCGCGCCCGTTGCACTGGATGCCGTCGGTCACGCCGCTCGACAGCCGCGAGCAGGCGGAGCTGCGCGCCTGGGCCAGGGCGTCGTCGCGCGAGGCGGTGGTCGCGGTCTCGCACACCTGGCGGCCGCGATGCGCCATGCACACCTCGCAGGTCACCTGCATCTGCTGCGTCGTGACCCAGACGAGCGCGCCCAGGAAGCCCAGGCCGGCGACGATTCCCAGTGCCTTGCGCATCCGGGACGGAATAGCGCACCCGACGGGGCTCCGGCATCATCGGCCTGCCGGAGGTGCGAAGTCCGGATGGACGGCATCCACGATCTCGGGGGCATGCAGGGCTTCGGCGCCGTCGAGCGCGAGGCGGACGAGCCCACCTTCCACGAGCCCTGGGAAGCCACCGCCTTCCGCCTGAACGCGGTCGCCATCGGTCTGCTGCGCGCCTACAACACCGACGAGTACCGGCACGCGGTGGAGCGCATGGAGCCCCTCCACTACCTGTCGGCGCGCTACTACGAGCGCATGCTGACCGGCGTGGCGACGCTGCTGGTCGAGAAGGGCGTGCTCACCCTGGCCGACCTGGAGGCGCGCGCCGGCGGCGCCTTCCCGCTGGCGCGGCCCGTCGCCGGACCCGGCGCCGCGCCAGGCGGCGGCGACGGCGCGCGCTTCGCGGTGGGCGACACGGTGCGCGTGCGCAACGACCACCCGGCCGGACACACGCGCATGCCGCGCTACGTGCGCGGGAAGACCGGCACGGTCGTCTTCGTGGCGCCGCGCTTCTCGTATCCGGACGCCGCGGCCCACGGCGGTCCGGCGCGCAGCGAGCACACCTGCCACGTGCGCTTCGGGGCGCGGGAGCTGTGGGGGGACGCCGCCGAGGAGGACACCTGCGTGGTGGTCGACCTGTGGGACAGCTACCTGGAGGCCTTGGCGTGAGCGACGGCGCCCGCACGACGGCGCCCGTCGCCGATCGCACCCGCGCGGTGGCCGAGGCCCTGGGCGAGGGCGGCCACATTCCCGACGGCACGCTCGAAGCGGTGGGCGAACGCCTCGAGGAACGCCTCGACTGGCGCAACGGCGCGCGGGTGGTGGCGAAGGCCTGGACCGATCCGGACTACCGGCGCCGCCTGCTGGCCGACGGCACCGCCGCCTGCGCGGAGCTGGGCTTCGAGGGTCCCCAGGGCGAGTTCATCGTGGTGCTCGAGGACACGCCCGACACCCACCACGTGATCGTCTGCACCCAGTGCTCGTGCACGGCCTGGCCGGTGCTGGGCCTGCCGCCGGACTGGTACAAGAGCCCGGCCTACCGGGCCCGAGTGGTGCGCCAGCCGCGCCGCGTGCTGCGCGAGATGGGCCTCGACCTGCCCGCCTCGGTCGGGATCCGGGTGTGGGACACGACCGCCGAGACCCGCTACGTCGTGCTGCCGCTGCGTCCGGCGGGCACCGAGGGCTGGAGCGAGGAGCGACTGGCCGGCATCGTGACCCGCGACGCGATGATCGGCACGGCGCTGGTCTCCGTAGCGGAAGACGCTTCCTAGGACTGCCCGGCGGGAGCGACGCCCCTCGTGGCCACCCTCTTCACCCACGCCTTCACCGCCGGGGCGCTGGTCGCCTGCGCGCCGGCGGGCCTGCCGCGCAGGCGGCTGTTGCTGGCGGCGGCCGCGCTCTCGGTGCTCCCCGACCTGGACGTGGCGGGGTTCCCGCTGGGCGTGGCCTACGGGCACCCCTTCGGCCACCGCGGCTTCACCCACTCGCTGCTCTTCGCGGCCCTGGTGGCGCCGCTGGCGACGCGCTGGGTGCTGCCCGGGGCGCGACTGGCGTCGCGCCCGTGGCGCCGCGTCACGCTCGTGCTGTTCCTGGCGACGGCCTCCCACGGCGTGCTCGACGCGTTCACCGACGGCGGGCTCGGCGTGGGCTTCCTGCTGCCCTTCGACGAGACCCGCTACTTCGCGCCGCTGCGACCGCTCCGCGTCTCGCCCATCGGCGTCGACGCCTTCCTCCAGGGCCGCGTGCTCCCGATCCTGCGCAGCGAGATCCTGTGGGTGTGGGCGCCGGCGGTCGCGTCCGTCGCCGCCTGGAAGCTCGCACGCCGCCGGCCCGGGCCGATCTGATAGCCTGGGTCGCCAGCGCCCACGAAGGTCCACGAAGGAGACCCCATGCCCGCCTACCTGATCGTGAACTACCACGTCGACGACCCCAAGCTCTACGGCGAGTACGCCGCCGCCGCCGGACCCGCCATGAAGATCGGCGAGTGGTGCAAGCTGCTGGCCCTCGACCCGAAGACCGAGCAGATCGAGGGCGAAGGGGCGGGCCACCAGACGGTCGTGCTCGAGTTCCCCTCGAAGGAGAAGGCGAAGGAGGTGTACGAGTCGGGCGCCTACCAGGCGGTGATCGGCAAGCGCCTGGACGCCACCTCGAAGCACTTCGCCATCCTGATCGACGGCATGCCGGGCTGACCGGCGTGGGGCCGGAGCAGGTCTTCCTCGTCTGCAACAACGGCGTGCTGCCCGCCTGGCTGCTGCTGGCCGTCGCGCCCGGCTGGCGCTTCACCCAGCGGCTGGTCCACGCGCTGTGGATCCCGGCGCTGCTGGCGCTCGTCTACGTCTGGGCCTTTGCCACCGGCACGACGCCCGAGGACGGGGACTTCTTCACGCTGGCGGGCGTGATGGCGCTCTTCACCAGCCCCCACGCCATGCTCGCCGGCTGGGTCCACTACCTGGCGTTCGACCTGTTCGTCGGCGCCTGGGAGGTGCGCGACGCCCGTCGGCACGGCATCCACCACGCCTTCGTGGTGCCGTGCCTGTTCTTCACGCTCATGCTGGGTCCGGTGGGGCTGCTCCTCTACCTGGGCGTGCGCTTCGCCCTGACCCGCGAGACGTCGCTCGAAGAGGCGCCCGCCTGATGGCCGACCCGGCGGACGAGGATCCGCTGCTCATCGTCTCCGACTTCGACACGCTGAACGCGCTGTCGCGGGCGCTGGTGGAGGCGAAGTTCCACGCCGAGCCGATCGACCCGGCCGTGCCCGGCAGCGCGCTGGTGGCGGACCTGGCTACGCGCGTGGCCGACCGGGTGGAGCAGGAGACGGCGCGCCGCTACCCGGGCATCCACGGCATGGTCGACGGCTGGCGCGATCCGCGCGAGCAGCCGGAGATGCTCGCCGTCGTGCGCCGGCGGCTGCGCGAGATCGGCGGGTGGCAGGAGTGGAGCGAGGAGGAGAAGCGCGCGCAGGTGCGCGTCCTGCTGGCGCCGCTCCAGCCGGTCGACGAGGTGGTGCGCGAGCTGGTCGCCTGGCGGGACGCGCCCGAAGCAGCGGACTGACGCGCCGCCATGGATCGCCGACTCCAGGGACTGCTCGCGTCGCTGCTCGGCCTGGGCCTGCTGCTGCTCGGCGGCAGCGAGGCGGCCGGCCTGCGCGCCCGGCTCTCGCCGGCGGGCCTGCTGATCGGCGCCCACTCGGTGGTGGCGGCGCCGGAGGGGCGCATCTTCGTCGGATCCGACCTGGCGCGCGTCCACGTCTACTCGGCGCAGGGCCGGCCGCTGCGGGGCTTCGAGGTGCCGGTGGCGCGCTTCGCGCTGCGCCTCGAGGGAGCGGAGCGGCTCGTCGTCGTGCCAGACGACGGATCGCCGCCCCGCGCCTACGACTTCGCCGGAGAGCCGCTCGGGCCGGCGCCGGGCGCGGCGCAACCGAGCGCCGCGAGCGACCTGGCCATCGAGGGCGGCGACGTCGTGCGCCGCGGCGCCGACGGGACGCGCGTGATCGTGCGCGGCTACGCCAGCCACGCGCGCATGCTGCTGCACACGCTGGCGGTGGGAGCCTGCCTGTTCGCCGGCGGCTTCCTGCTGATCGGCGGCGTCTTGTGGACCGGCCGGCGCGTGCCGGCGTGAACGTCTTCGCGCGGGTCGACGCCGCTCCCTACCGCGCGCTCGACCTGCACGCCCACGCGCTGCTGCGCGACGTTCCGCTCCACGACGTCTGGCAGGTCTCGCTGCCCGGCGGCGGGCCCGACCGCACGCTGGCCGACCTGCGCGCGCTGATGTCGCTGGACGAGGTGGGCCGGGCCCACCCGCTGGTGGCGGGGCTGTTCCACCTGCGCGGCTTCCTGGGTCGGGTGTTCGGCTGGGACGAGGAGCCGGGCCCGACGGCCGGAGCCCGTGGACGGCCTGAGTCGGAGACGCTGGCCCGCGTTCCGCCCGAGGTGCGCGAGCGTTCCGACCCGGCGCCCGGCACGCCGGATCCGCCCTTCTTCGTGCTCTACGCCCTGCCCCGCGAGAGCGTGGGCGAGGTCCGCAACGCGACCGTGCACGCCTTCTCGGTCATGGCCCTCGAGCCGACCCCCGACGGCTACCGCGCCACCTGGGCCATCCACGTCGCACCCACCGGTCGGCTCACCCCCTTCTACATGGCCCTGATCGCGCCGTTCCGCCGCTGGATCGTCTACCCGGCTATCCTCCGTCACGTGCATCACCGCTGGGTGGAGGTCTACGGGGGAGCGACGCGATGAGCGGGTCGCGCGGGGCGTGGCGCTGGATCGCGTGGCTGTTGCGGGCCTTCGCCTTCGCCTGGATCGGCGTGCTCGGCGCCGTGCTCTTCTACGCGCCGGCGCTGCGCCAGGCGCTGGGCGCCGCCTCCTGGTGGTCGACCCTGCTGCCCGTCGACCCGGCGGGCATCGTCGTCTGGATCGGTGTCGCGACGCTCAACGCCGGCGCCGCCTTCTTCCTCGCCGCCCATCTCGAGTCCGGCAACGGGAGCCCCGAGACGTGATCAAGACCCACGGACTGAACCACGTGAGCCTGTCGGTGCGCGACCCGGACGCGTCGCTCGCCTTCTACCAGAAGCTGCTCGGGGTGCGCGAGTACCACCGCGAGGAGGGATCGATCCAGGTGCTGGGCCCGGGTCCCCACGACGTCCTGGTGTTCGAGCGGCGGCCCTCGCACGGCAAGCCCGGCGGCATCGACCACTTCGGCTTCCGGCTCACCGACCCGTCCGACATGGAAGAGGCGCTGGCTGTGGTTCGCGAGCTCGGCGCGAAGATCCTGCGCCGGGGCGAGTTCGCCCCGGGGCTGCCCTACCTCTACATCGAGGACCCGGACGGCTACGTGATCGAGATCTGGTACGAGTAGCGGCTTCGCCCTACTCGACGATCTCCACCGGCGTGTCCACCTCGACGCGATCGAACAGCTCGATCACGTCGTCGTTGCGCATGCGGATGCAGCCGTGGGACGCGGGGCGCCCGATGCTCGCCTCGTCCGGCGTTCCGTGGATGTAGACGAAGCGCTCGCGGCTGTCGACGCCGGCACCCCGGTTGCGTCCCTCCTCCTGGCCGTCGAGCCAGAGGATGCGCGTCAGGATCCAGTCGCGCTCCGGATCGGCGGCGAAGCGCTCGGGGGTGCAGACCTCGCCGGTGGGCTCGCGGGCGACGAACACGCTGCGCGGCGGGCAGCCGGCACCGATCTTCCGGCACACCCGGTGGCGGCCGCGCGGCGTCTGCTCGCTGCCGTCGCGCTCGCCGGTCCCGCGGGCCGAGGTGGAGACCGGGTAGACCGCCAGCCGTTCGTCGCCGTCCCAGAGCTCGAGCTGCTGCGGGCCGACCTGCACGACGATGCGTCGCTCCCCCATGGCCGCAGTCTAGCGGTCAGGCTCCGGGCAGACGGCCGCCCGCCGCCAGCCAGCGCTTCATCACCGCTTCCGCCTCGCGCGGGTTGTAGAGGTCCTCCTGGAACGACCAGAGCCCGTCGCCGGCGTACTCGAGCACGGTCACGCAGCCGAAGCGGTAGTCGGCGTCGCCGCCCTGGGGATCCGGGAAGACCTGCCAGGGGTAGTAGACGACGCGGTTTCCGTCGACCGCGTGCCAGGCCACTGGAAACAGCATGGGCGGCGCCTGGGCCATCACCTTCACGATGCCCTGGCGAATGGCCTCGCGACCGCGGAAGGTGCCCAGGTGGTGCTCCACCCAGACGCCGTCCTCGCTGTGCAGGTCCGCCCAGGCGTTCCAGTCGCCCGAGTCGCCGACCGCCACGAAGTGGCGCCAGGCCTCCTCCACCTCCGATCGCGGGAAAGCGCTCATCCGGTCCTCCTCGGGCCCCACGCTATCACGCAGCGTCCGCGGCGGGCGCAACCCGCCGCGCCGAGCCACCATCGAAGCGTCATGCCGCCGCCGATCCGCCTGGCCACCCCGGACGACCTGCCGACGCTGCGCCGGCTGATGGCCGCGTTCTACGCCGAGTCGGGCTACTCGCTCGACGAGGCGGCGGCCGCCCGGGCGCTGGCGGATCTGGTGGGCGGCACGTCGCTCGGGCGCATCTGGCTGATCGAGAGCGGCGGCGAGCCGGCGGGCTACGTGGCGGTCACCTTCGGCTTCAGCCTGGAGTACTTCGGGCGCGACGCGTTCGTCGACGACCTGTACCTCGAGCCCGGCTTCCGCGGGAAGGGTCTGGGGACGCGGGTGCTCGCGGCGGTCGAGCCGCTGTGCCGCGACCTCGGCGTGCGCGCCCTCCACCTGGAGGTGGAACGCGGCAACGCTCCGGCCCGGCGCCTCTACCGCCGGCGCGGCTTCCGCGACAACGACCGCCAGCTGCTGACCAAGCCGCTGGTGTAGCTAGCGCGCCTCGCGCAGGCTCTCCTGGACGAGCCGGTCGAGGGTGGCGGCGAAGCGCGAACGGGCCTTCGGCGATAGCGGCGGCGGTCCGCCGGACGCGACGCCGGCCTCGCGCAGGTTCGCCTTGAGCTCGCGCGTGGCCAGCAGGTCGCCGATCGAGTCGCGGGAGAAGGCGCGCCCGTCGCTGCCGACCACGCGGCAGCCCGCCTCGAGACAGCGCGCCGCCAGCGGCAGGTCGGCGGTGACCACCACGTCGCCGGCGCGCACGTTGCGCACGATCCAGTCGTCGGCGACGTCGGGCCCCTGGTCCACCACCACCAGCTCGACGCCCAGTCCGTCGGGGATCGCCATGCGCGAGTTGGCGACCACCACCACGGCCAGGCCGTAGCGCGTGCCCACCACGTAGGTCTCGTCCTTCACCGGACACGCGTCGCCGTCCACGAAGATCTCGATCACGCGGGCAGCTTCGCACGCTCCGTTGGCCGCCGCCGCCCTGATGGACCGCGACACGGGGAGACGTCGACTACGTGGTGCGCGCCGAGGCGCTGGGCTACTGGCGCTCGCGACCGTCGCCCGGCGCGCCCGGCCGGCCTACCCTCGCACCATGCCGACCGCCGGGGTCCTGGAAGTCGCCGTGCTGAACGTCCGCCGCGGCGAGGGCGACGCCTTCGAGGCCGCCTTTCGCGAGGCGCAGGCGATCATCGCGTCCATGCCCGGCCACGAGCGCCACGAGCTGCGCCGCTGCCTGGAGCACGCCGACCGCTACCTGCTGCTGGTCTGGTGGGATCGTCTCGAGAGCCACACCGAGGGCTTCCGCGGATCGCCCGAGTACGCGCGCTGGCGGTCGCTGCTGCACCGCTTCTACGACCCCTTCCCCGAGGTCGACCACTACGTCGGGGTGGAGGGAGCGGCGTCGTGATCGGCTCGCTGCTGAGCGGCCGGCGTCCGCGCCACCTGGGCGTCCGCGACGGGAAGCTGGCGGCGTGTCCCTTCTCGCCCAACTGCGTGTCGAGCGACGCCCGCGACTTCGGCCACGCGGTCGCGCCGATCCGCCTCGACGCTCCCCCGTCGGAGGCATGGCAGGCCGCCCACGACTGCGTACGCGCCCTGCCGCGCACCGAGCTGGTGGCCGAGTCGGAGGGCTACCTGCACGCCGAGTGCCGCAGCGCCCTGCTCGGCTTCGTCGACGACCTGGAGCTCCACCTGCGACCCGACGAGGGCGTGATCGCGGTGCGATCGGCGTCGCGCCTGGGGTTCTCCGACCTGGGGGTGAACCGGGCCCGGGTCGAGGACCTGCGCGATGCGCTGTGCGCGCGAGGCGTCGCGCTTCCATCGGAAGAGACATGAAGACGGCGCGACGCGTGACGGCGGACGCGCGCCACGCGGGAGGTCCATGGCCGAGCTGCCGGAAGACGCGCGGGCGCGGGTGAGCGCCGAGTTCGCCGGCGAGACCTACTACGAGGCGCTGCGCCAGCTCGAGGTCCTCGACTTCCCGCCCCGCGTGCTGCGTTCGGTGATCCACCTGGCGCGCGGCGACCTGGAGGAGCTTCGGCTCTACGCGCGGGCCGCCGAGCGGGATCCGCGCCAGGTCGTCTTCTGGGCCGAGTACGAGGATCACGACGCACCGGAGCCGCGCCGCGTGCGCTCGATGGACGAGCCCTTTCCCGGCGATTGAGATTCGCGCTCCTGCCCCGCTTCCCTGCGCACGAGCTGCGGGCAGCGATGCGCAACCGGCCGGCAACGCGGTTCAAGCCGTCTCGCGGCCCGGTCGAAACCGACGTTGTGCCCAACCTCATGGCGCTGATGATCGCGACGATGATCGCGTGGCTGGTGAAGGACGCGCTGCCCAACACGGGCGACGTACCCTTCCCCACCCTGATCGCGATGTGCGTGTGGATCGCCGTCTTCCCGGTGGCGAAGCGCGTGCTGGTGGACATCCGCCCCGGCGAGTGAACCGCACGTGGTAGGCTCCGGGCGGCATGTTCCCGCCCGAGTCGGAACGTCTGCTGACGCTGGCCGAGATCGCCGTGGCGATGGCCGGCTTCTCGGCCATCGTCGTGCTGTTCAAGCGGCGCGAGCCGGGCACCTGGCTCGCCACCGACGCCGACCGCTTCAACGGCATGATCGTGCACTCGATGATGGCGGCCGCGCTGTGCGGGCTGCCCATGCTGATCGGCGTGTTCACCCACGACGTGCACCGGCTGTGGACGATCGCCAGCGCCGTGATGGGCCTCCAGGTCGCCGGCCACGCCGGACTGGTGCTCTTCTACCTCCAGACCACCCAGCGCTGGGCCGCCGCGATCGTGGGCGCCGGCGGGCTCACGGTCGTCGTGCTCCAGGTGCTGAACGTGCTCGGCATCGGCTTCGACGCCGAGTTCGGTCCCTACGTGGTGGGCGTCTGCTGGCACCTCTTCCACACCGGCATGCTGTTCACCATGCTCGTCTGGGTGCGCGAGGAGTCGATCGAGCGCTAGCCGCGCCGCGCGCGCTCGCGCGCCTCGGCGCGGCGCCGCGCGGCGTTCTCGCGGTAGGCGGTGACCGTCGCGCGCACGTCCAGGTCGTCCACCTCCAGGTCGAAGGCGAGCGGCCGCGGCGGGAAGCCCACCCGGTAGGCGCTGCCGCTGGCGGTCCGCTCGAGGTGGCCGTAGTCGACCAGCCAGCGCCGCAGGCTGACGTGGTCGATGCGGACGGCCGGGGCCACCTCGCGGTTCCACTCGATCAGCAACTGGTTGATCTCGCCCTCGCCGTAGGTCCGCCCGCTGTCCATCAGCATCACGATGCTCTTCATCAGGATCTGGCGGTCGCGCTCCTTGCGCGGGAAGCCGCGCGGACCGCGGTCCGCGCCGACCAGGCACAGGCGCTCGACGAATTCCTCGGGGCCGATCATGGCAGGACTCGCACCGAGCATCCCGAAGCGCCGCCGGCGCCGCCAGCCGCCGGGCGTGCTTGCACGGCGAAGGCGCGCGTGATCCACTGGACCCGCCACGTATCCTGCCGCCGGAGGTTCCGTGTCCGATCCGTATCGCCCCATGCGCATCCAGCTCTCCGACGAGCGGCGCGATCGCATGATCCGCTCGGTCGCCCGCTTCTTCGAGGGCGAGCTCGACCGGGAGATCAGCGAGTTCCAGGCGCGGGCGCTGATCGACTTCTTCGTGCGCGAGCTGGGTGCTCCCGTCTACAACCAGGCCATCCAGGACGCGCGATCCTTCTTCCAGGAACGGCTCGCCGACCTGGAGGGCGAGTTCTACGAGCCCGACGAACCCTACGGTCGCTAGGAGGACCCATGCCCGACCCCGCCGTCGTCCACCGCTTCACCGACACCTTCGTCCACCTGGGACACGACGAACGCGCCGTGCCGCTGCCGGTGACCGAGAGCTTCTGGCCCGACCTGATGGCCGGCAAGCTCGACCACCTGGGCCCCGGTAGGCTCGCCACCTTCTACGAGTTCACCGAGAACTGGGACTCCTGGGAGGCGCACCCGGCCGGCGAGGAGCTGGTGTGCCTGGTCTCGGGCCACATGGAGCTGCTGCTCGATCGCGGCGGCGAGCCGGAGCGGGTGGCCCTGCGCGAGCCCGGCGACTTCGTGCTGGTGCCGAAGGGCGCGTGGCACACCGCCGACGTGCTCGCGCCCAGCCGGGCGCTGTTCGTGACGGCCGGCGCCGGTACGACCCACCGCCCGCGCTAGCGGTCCGTGCGCCGACCCATCACCGGCTTCCACCGCGACGAGGCGGGCGACTTCGTGGCCGAGCTCTCGTGCGGTCACGGCCAGCACGTGCGCCACGATCCGCCGCTGGTGGAGCGCCCCTGGGTGCTCTCCGAGGAGGGTCGCGCGTCGCGTCTGGGCGACACGCTCGACTGCGTGCGCTGCGACGCGCGCGAGCTGCCCGAAGGCTACGAGGCCTTCCGCCGCACCCGCAGCTTCGACGCCGACTCGCTGCCCGACGCCCTGCGCTCGCGCCACGACACGAAGGCCGGCATCTGGGCGCGCATCCACGTCACCGCCGGCGAGGTGACCTACCGCGTCCACGAGCCCTACCACACGCAGGAGCGGCTCACGCCCGCGGCGCCGGGGACGGTGCTGCCCGAGGTGCCCCACGAGCTCTCGGGGGACGGTACCTTCCAGGTGTACGTCGAGTTCTGGAGGCGACGCCGATGACGGCCGCGAAGCGCAGGCGCAGGTCCCGGGGTGTCACGCCGGCGGGCGTCCGCAAGCTGGCCATGGCGCTCCCCGGCGCCACCGAGGGGACGTCCTACGGCACGCCGGCCTGGAAGGTGCGCGGCAAGCTCTTCGCGCGGCTCCACCAGGACGGCGAGTCGCTGGTGCTGCGGGTCGACTTCGACCAGCGCGACCTGCTGATGCAGGCGAACCCGAAGGCCTACTTCATCACCGACCACTACACGAACTACGAGATGATGCAGGTGCGGCTGTCGGCGGTCGACGAGGGGGCGCTTTCGGAGCTGCTGCTAGAGTCCTGGAAGCGGGGCGCCTCGAAGAAGATGATCGAGGCCCTCGAAGCGGAGGGGTGAGGCATCGCATGCGGTTCCGGGCGCTCGTCGCAGTCCTGTGCCTGTTCGCGCCGCTGGCCGCGGCCGCCCACGGACCGTCGGTGAAGCTGTCCTACGGGCGTGTCACCCCGCCGTCGCTGGCCATCCACGCCGGCGACACCGTGCACTTCCACAACCACGGCACCACGCCCCGCGTCTTCACGGTCCGCGGCGACGACGACGCCTTCGAAAGTCCGCCGCTGGCGCGCGGCGAGGGCTGGCACCACACCTTCGAGGAGCCCGGGAGCTACGGCTACGGCGTGGCCGAGGTGCCGGGCATGCGGGGCACGATCGTGGTCGTGCCGAAGGACGACTGAGCGTGCCGACCGTGC
>JBNLVK010000148.1:0-6328 GCA_050618055.1 Myxococcota bacterium | reverse complement strand
CCACGGTGACCGTGCAGATCGTGACGCTGCTCACCGGCGACCAGGAGTTCGACAGCGCCAAGACCCTGTCGGCCTTCGCCCTCGGACTGGTGCTGTTCGTGGTGACGCTGGTGCTGAACGTCTTCGCGCTGCGCATCGTCCAGCGCTACCGGGAGAAGTATGACTGACCCGGAAGCCACCCGACCCGGCGCGCGCTGGGCGGCGCCGGAGATGAAGGCGCGCCTGGCGCGGCGCAACCGCGCCGAGCGGCGCTTCCAGCGGCTGGGCCTGCTCGCCATCGGGCTGGCGGTCGCCAGCCTGGGCGTGCTGCTGGCGAGCATCGCCTGGCGCGGGGTCGGCGCCTTCACCGCCACCGAGATCCAGCTCGACGTCGACCTCACGTGGGAGGCGCTGGGCATCGACGCCGGCGGGTCGGAGGCGCAGCGCCGGGCGGCGCTGGAGAAGGTCGACTTCCGCGGGGTCGTGCGCGACGCGCTGCGCGCCCGCTTCCCCGAGGTGACCGAGCGCCGCGAGAAGCGCTCGCTCGCCAGCCTGCTCAGCCGCGGCGCCGGTCGGGCGCTGGAGGAGCGCGTGCTCGCCGACCCCGGCCTGCCGGGACGCAGCGTCGCGGTCTGGCTGCCGGCCGACGACGAGGTCGACCTCTACCGCAAGGCTCCCGAGGAGGCGACCGGCGAAGGGCGCTTCACGTCCCAGGAGATCGCCTGGACCCAGGCGCTGATGGCCGACGGCCGGCTGCGCGGCCGCCTCAACACCCGCTTCCTGACCTCCGGCGACTCCCGCGAGCCGGAGCTGGCGGGCATCTTCGGCGCGGTCGTCGGATCGGCGCTCACGCTGGTGGTGACGCTGCTGCTGGTGTTCCCGCTCGGTGTCTCGGCGGCGGTCTACCTGGAGGAGTTCGCTCCCCGCAGCCGCTGGACCGACCTGATCGAGGTGAACATCAACAACCTGGCCGCGGTCCCGTCCATCGTGTTCGGCCTGCTCGGGCTGGCGGTCTTCCTGGGGACCTTCAACCTGCCGCGTTCCGCCCCGCTCGTGGGGGGCCTCACCCTCGCGCTGATGACGCTGCCCACCATCATCATCACCGGACGGGTGTCGATCCAGGCCGTTCCGCCGTCCATCCGCCAGGCGGCCCGCGGACTCGGCGCCTCGCCCCTCCAGGTGGTGGTGCACCACGTGCTGCCGCTGGCGATGCCGGGCATCCTGACCGGGACTATCATCGGCATGGCCCGTGCCCTCGGTGAGACGGCGCCGCTGCTGATGATCGGGATGGTGGCCTTCGTGGTCGACATCCCGGGAGGAATGACGGACGCGGCGACCGCCCTGCCGGTGCAGATCTTCCTGTGGGCCGACAGCCCGGAGCGGGCCTTCGTGGAGAAGACCTCGGGTGCGATCCTGGTCCTGCTCGTCTTCCTGATCGCCATGAACGGCGCCGCCATCGCCATGCGGCGGCGCTTCGAGAAACGCTGGTAGAACCCCATCGTGTCCAACCCCGTGCAGCTGACCGTGACGAAGCCAGAGGAGACCCCCTCGGTGACCGAGGAACGCAGTCCCGCGACGGGCCGCGTGCGCATGAGCGCCAGGGGCGTGAACGTGTACTACGGCGACACCCACGCCATCCAGGACGTCTCGATGGACGTGTGCGAGGACGAGGTGACCGCGCTGATCGGTCCCTCGGGCTGCGGCAAGTCGACGCTGCTGCGCTGCTTCAATCGCATGAACGACACCATCCCGTCGTGCCGCGTCGAGGGCGAGATCACCCTCGACGGCGAGGACATCCACGGCGAGTCGATGGACGTGGTGCAGCTGCGCGCCCGGGTGGGAATGGTCTTCCAGAAGCCGAACCCGTTCCCCAAGTCGGTCTACGACAACGTCGCCTACGGGCCGAAGATCCACGGCATCGCGCGCAAGCGCGCCGAGTTCGACGAGATCGTCGAGCAGAGCCTGACGCGCGCCGGGCTGTGGGACGAGGTGAAGGACCGGCTGGTGGAGCCGGGCACCGCCCTTTCCGGCGGCCAGCAACAGCGGCTGTGCATCGCCCGGGCCATCGCCGTCGACCCGGAGGTGATCCTGATGGACGAGCCCTGCTCGGCCCTCGACCCGATCGCCACGGCGCGCATCGAGGAGCTGATCTACGAGCTGCGCGGGCGCTACGCCATCGCCATCGTCACCCACAACATGCAGCAGGCCGCGCGCGTCTCGCAGCGCACCGCCTTCTTCCACCTCGGGACGCTGGTCGAGTCGGGCCCCACCGAGGAGATCTTCACGAACCCCCGGGAGCAGCGGACCAGCGACTACATCACGGGGCGATACGGATGAGCCGACTGTTCGACAGCGTCATCGAGGGCCTGCGCGAGGACCTCTTCCGCATGGGCGGTCGCGCCGAGGCCATTCTGGAGAAGGCGTTGCGCGCCGTCTGGGAGCGGGACACGAACCTCGCCGACCAGGTGGCCGAGGACGACCTGGAGATAGACCGCCTGGACGTCGCCATCGACGAGGGCGTGCTGAAGGCCCTGGCCCTCCAGGCGCCGGTGGCCGAGGACCTGCGCGAGGTGATGGCGATCAAGATGATCGCCACCGACCTGGAGCGCGTCGGCGACCTGGCGCGCAACATCGCCAAGAGCGCCCGCCGGCTGTCCGCCCACGCCCAGCCGATCCCGCTGCCCGCCACGCTCACCACCCTCTCGCGCGCCAGCCAGGGCGCGCTGCGGCGCTCGCTGGACGCCTTCAGCCACACCGATCCGGTGCTGGCGCGGGCCGTCCTCGACGAGGACGACGCCATCGACGCCCAGCAGGACGAGGTGGTGATGAGCATGCTGCGCGAGCTGGAGGCGAACCCGGAGGCGGCGTCGCAGGAGGTCGACATCATCCTGCTGGCCAAGCACCTGGAGCGGGTCGCCGACCACGCCACCAACATCGCCGAGGACGTGATCCTGGTGGCGGAGGCGCGCAACGTGAAGCACGCGGCGAAGCTGGCGCGCAACGAGACCGGCCGCGCCCACGGCTGAGCCGCGATCTAGAGGGGCGTCAGCAGCTGGCGCCGCAGCGACTCGTCGATGGGCTCCTCGCCCAGCCAGATGGCGAAGTAGGCGGCGGCGAAGTCGGCGCCGGGGACGATGCCGAGCGCCTCGCCGTTGAGCGACAGCTCGGTGCCGCGGCCCGGCACGTAGGTGAGGGCGTAGCGGTCGCCGGGCTCGACGTCGCGGTAGAGGCGCCCGATCCGGTCGACGCGCTCGCGCAGCGCCGCCAGCTCCCGGGGCGCGACGTTGCGCGCCAGCAGCTCGGCGCCCGCGTCGCGGATCGCCTCGCCGCCGATCGACCAGAAGTACTCGATCTCGAGGCGCTTCGGGACGTCCTCCAGGACGGCGCTCGGCGGGGTCTGTGCGTCCAGGTAGAGCGCGGCCACGTAGCCGCGGAACACCACGCGGTAGCGCAGCAGCCCCAGGCCCTTCAGCTCCAGGCGCTCGTCGCCTGCCTGGAAGCGGTCGGGGAAATCCACCCCCTCGATGCTGCCGGCGGGGGCGGCGGCGGGCAGGCAGAGCAGGGCTACGACGAGAGCGAGCTGACGCATGGCCGGCAAGGTCTAGCCGATCCCCGGAAAAGCAACAGTCCCCCGCGGTGATAGACTCCTCCTTCCACCAGGAGGCCCCATGGCACGCATTCTCGGCAACCTCGTCCCGGAGGACGACTACACCCACCCCCTCGGGCCGGAGTCGAACTTCAACGAGAGCATGTACTTCAATTTCTTCGACCGGGAGCGGCAGATCGGCGGCTTCGTGCGCATCGGCAACCGGGCCAACGAGGGCCAGGCCGAGCTGACGGTCACCCTCTACATGCCGGACGGCCGCGTGCTCTTCACCTTCAAGCGGCCCCAGATCGAGAACAACGACGCCTTCGACTGCGGCGGCCTGCGCTTCGAGGTGCTCACGCCGGGCGAGCGGCTGCGCACGGTCTACGAGGGCAACGTGCTCGAGCTGGCCGAGCCCCGGAACATGGCCGACCCGCGCAAGGCCTTCTCCGAGAGCCCGAAGCGGCGCGTCTCGCTGGACCTGGAGCACCGCGCGGTGGGCCCCATGTACGGCAGCAAGGCCGACGAGAGCGAGTCGCAGCGTTCGGCGGAGCAGCAGTTCGCGAAGGCCCACTACGAGCAGCACATGGCGGTCACCGGCGAGCTGCGGGTGGAAGACGAGGTGTTCGCCATCGACGGCTTCGGCCTGCGCGACCACAGCTGGGGTCCGCGCTACTGGCAGGCCATCCACGGCTACGAGTGGCTGACCATCAACTTCGGCGAGGACTTCGGCGGCATGATCTCGGCGATCCGCCGCGACGCGGACCACGAAAAGGTCTCCGGCGTGATCGTGCGCGGCGACGAGATCGACGGCGTGAAGAGCGCGGTGATCACCGCCGACTACGAGGACAACGGCCTGTACCACAAGTCGCTCTCCGTCGACGTCGAGACCCACGGCGGCGAGAAGCTCACCATCACCGGCCGGGTGAAGGGCTTCATCCCGCTGCGCAACCGGCGCGAGGGCATGACGACCCACATCGGCGAGGGCATGACCGAGTGGCGCTGCGGCGACCGCACGGGCTACGGCCTCTCCGAGTTCCTGCGCCAGGTGAAGTAGGCCCGGTGGAGCCGGCGCTGCACGCGCAGAACACGGGCTTCCAGTGGCGTGCGCGCGAGGGTCCCTTCCGGCGCGTCAGCCCGCAGCAGGCCCGCGACTACGACGAGCTGGGCTACTTCCGGCTCGAGGGCGCGTTCCCGCCCGAGACCTGCCGCGGCGTGATCGCCGCCATCGATCCGCTGGAGGCCGAGGGCGAGGCGCTGCTGCGCAAGGCGGGCGGCCGGCTGTTCATCGCGCGGGCCGGAGAGATCACCTTCACGGTGCACCTGGTGAAGCGCTCGCCGGTGCTTCGCGCCTTCTGCGCCGGACCCGTCTTCCAGGACCTGGCCCACGACCTGATCGGACCCGACGCGCGCCTCTACTGGGACCAGTCGGTCTACAAGAAGCCGGGCACCGACGCGCCCTTCCCGTGGCACCAGGACAACGGCTACACGTTCGTCGAGCCGCAGCAGTACCTGACCTGCTGGGTGGCGCTCTCCGACGCCGGCGTGGACGACGGCTGCCCCTGGGTGGTCCCCGGTCTGCACCGCCGCGGCACGCTGCACCACGAGGCCACCGAGCTGGGCTTCGTCTGCCTGGAGGGCGATCCCCAGGAGGCGGTGCCGGTCCCGGCGAAGGCGGGCGACGTGGTGGTCTTCTCGTCGCTCACGCCCCACGCCACCGGACCGAACAAGAGCGACCGGGTGCGCAAGACCTACATCGTGCAGTTCGCGCCCGACGGCGCCGCCGTGGTCGGGCCGGACGGCCGGCGCGTACCCGCCGCCGACCCGGAGCGGCAGTTCCCGGTGCTGACGGGCGGCGAGGCGCCGGCGTGAGCCGGACCGGCGACCTCGCCGAGCGCCTGACGCAGCGAGTGCTGGCGCGCATCCCGGAGGCCCGCGGCGTCGAGGGCCTGCGGCGCCTGTCCGGCGGGGCCAGCCAGGAGACCTGGTCGTTCGACGCGGTCACCGGGAAGGGGCCGCTGCCGCTCATCCTGCGCCGCCGGCCGGGAGGCGCCAGCGGTCCCAGCGACGGCGCGATGGCCCTGCCGCTCGAGACCGAGGCGGAGCTGGTCGGCCTGGCGGGCAAGAACGGCGTGCCGGTGCCGCAGGTGCGCTTCGTGCTGGCGCCGGAGGACGAGCTGGGGTCGGGCTACGTGATGGAGCGGCTGGCGGGCGAGACCATCCCGCGGCGCATCCTGCGCGACGACGCCTTCGCCGACGCGCGGCCGCGGCTGGCGCGGCAGTGCGGCGAGATCCTGGCGCGCATCCACGCCAGCCCGCGCGCCCAGCTCCCGGAGCTGGCGGTGGCGCCGGCGGCGGCGCAGATCGAGCAGTACCGCGCGCTCTACGACGCCTACGACCACCCCCACCCGGTCTTCGAGCTGGCGATGCGCTGGCTGGAGGACCGCGCGCAGGATCCGCCGGCGCTCACCCTCGTCCACGGCGACTTCCGCAACGGCAACCTGCTGGTCGACGCGGAAGGCGTGCGCGGCGTGCTCGACTGGGAGCTGGCCCACGTCGGCGACCCCATGGAGGACCTGGGCTGGATCTGCGTGAACTCCTGGCGCTTCGGCGGCATCGACCTGCCGGTGGGCGGCTTCGGCACCCGCGAGGAGCTGTTCGCCGGCTACGCGTCCGCCGGCGGCGGCGCCGTCGACCCGGAGCGCGTGCGCTACTGGGAGACCCTGGGCACGCTCAAGTGGGGCATCATGTGCATGACCATGG
>JBNLVK010000147.1:0-10510 GCA_050618055.1 Myxococcota bacterium | reverse complement strand
CGACCGATCTGGGTCCACTCCCAGCCGAGGAAGGCGATCACGTCCGGATCGCCGCCCTCGCCGCCCACGTCGTTGCACTGGCGGATCGCCTGCTTCGTCTCGCGCCAGCGGCGCGGCGACGACGCCTCGGCGTGGTCGTTGATCGACCAGAAGTCGAGCGACGAGCAGAAGCGCGCGAAGTCGCAGGCCTCGCCCAGCGGGTGCGCCCCCTCGCCGCCCATGATGGGCAGGCTCCACAGGAAGGCGTCGGTCGAGAAGGTGGTGTGGACGTGCAGGTCGCCGAACAGGATCTGCTTCGAGCTGCCGACGCCGCGCGCCCGCGCCGCGGCCCGCTGCGCCTGGCTGCGTGCGGCCACCACCTGGGCCGGAATCGCGCTGGCGGTCGGCTCGCCCGCGTGGCGCGTGTCGCCGAACGCGCCGAGCAGTGCGGCGCCCACGTAGGCCCCCAGCAGCAGGACGAACACCAGGAGCACGAGGAGCACGACACGCATGGCGGATCCCTTTCTCGGCGCGGGGGACGCGAAGGGCGGTCATCATACAGCGAGGGAGGAAGCCCATGACGACCGATCTCCAGATGCTCACGGGGTCCGCGCTGCTGTGCCTGGCGCAGGGAGCGCCGTATCTCGTCGCCGTGTTCAAGGTGGGCGGCGGACGCGTCGCCGCCGGCAACCGCGACGACCTGCCGCCGCTGCCCGCCTGGGCCGACCGGGCCGCGCGCGCCCAGAAGAACATGGTGGAGAACCTGCTGCCCTTCACGGCGCTGGTGCTGGTGGTCCACGTGTCCGGGCTGGCGAACGCGGAAACCGCCTTCGGCAGCACGCTCTTCTTCGCGTCGCGGCTCGCCTACGCCGTCATCTACGTGGCGGGCATCGCCTACCTGCGGACCGTCGCCTTCGTCGCCAGCCTGGCGGGCATGTTCGACCTGGTGGGCGTGATCCTGCGCGCCTGAGTGGTCAGTCCGGGAAGTGGCGCGCGGCCATGCCGTCGAGCACGCGGCGGAACAGCCGCGTGATGCCGGCGCGGAACACGCCGCCCAGCCCCGGCAGCTTCGACTCGAAGCGGCAGCGCCAGACGACGCGGGTGGCGGCGCCGTCCTCGCCCAGGGGCTCGAACAGCACCTCGCCGAAGTGGTCGCGCATGGGCAGGCCGCCCTTCACGAGGGAATAGGTCATGCGCTTCGGCGGCTCGAAGGCGAGGATCTCCTCGTGGGCGCCGAAGGGTCGGGGGCCGAGCACGCGCACGCAGCCCGTGCCGTTCGGCACCGGATCGCCCGGGCGCTCGATGCGGGCCGCGACGACGCCGCCCCAGTCGGCCCAGCCCGCGTGGTCGGTGTAGACGTCCCAGACCGCCTGCGGCGATCCGGCGACGATTCGCACGACCTCTACCCGCTGCACCGGGTCACTATACTGCGGCGGCAATGCACGAGTCGAAGCGCGACGCTCCGCGACTGCTCTTCGTGCCCCAGGGCGGCCGCGGCGGCACCGGCGAGTACGCCCGCTGTCTGACCCTGGCCCACGCGGCCCGGGCGCGCTGGCCCGGCGCCCGGGTGGCCTTCGCCACCAAGGCGACCGCCGCCCGCTTCGACGACGACGACTACCCGCGCTACGTGCTGCCGGCCGAGCCGCGCGGCGGCGCCGTCGAGCGCGTGGTCTGGGCGACCGCGCCCGACCTGGTCGTGTTCAACAACACCGGCAAGGGCCCCGACCTGGCGGCGGCGCGCCGCTCGGGCGCGCGCGTCGTCTACGTCGGATCGGTGCCGCGCTACCGCCGCCGCGGCCTGCGTCGCGAGCTGCTGCGCCAGATGGACGCGCTCTGGATCTTCCCCTCCGACGACTCGGAGAGCCGCCTCTCGCCCAAGGAGGAGGACACCTGGCGGCGCAGCGGTCGGCCGCCGCTCCAGTTCTTCGCCTCGATCTTCGCGCCGAGCCTGCCCGAGCGGGCGGCGAAGCTGCGCGCCCGGCTCGGGGTCGAGGGGGACGGCTACCTGCTGTTCGTCCCCGGCGGCGGGGGCTGGAAGCCGCGGGGCCGCTTCTGCAGTGACCTGTTCGTCGAGGCGGCGGCGCTGGCGGCGCGCGCGTCGGGCCTGCCGGCGCTGGTGGTGCTCGGACCGCTCCACCGCACCACGCCGGACGCGCCGGAGGGCGTGCGCGTCCTCGGCTACCTCGAGCAGCCGGAGCTGATGGACCTGGTGGCCGGCGCCCGCGTGGTCGCCACCGGCGGCGGCGGGCTCCTCAACCAGGCGCTGTCCCTGGGTGCGGCCTGCGTGGCCGCGCCGCTCCACCGCGGCGACCAGCCGCACCGCATCCAGGAGGGCGAGGCGCGCGGCTGGCTGGTCGGCGTCGAGCCCGAGCCGGACGCCATCGGCGCCGCGGCCGCCAGCCTGGCCGGCGACCCGGCCCGGCGCGCTACGCTCGGCGCCCGCCTCGCCGAGGCGGGTCCCCGCAACGAACTGGACCGCTGCATGGATCATCTGGCACCGCTGGTGGACGCCGGTGCGCGTCCCTGTCCGCTCTGGCTGCGACCCGTGCGGCCCCTGCGCCGTCGATGAACGGACGCGCCTGGCTCGGCAACCTGGCGCTCGCCCTGACGAGCGTGGTCTTCACCTTCGGCATGCTCGAGCTGGCGGCGCCGTGGCTGCTGCCGCGGCTGCCGCTGAAGCTCCACTTCGCCCTCGACCGCTACCAGCGCATCCTGCCCCAGACCTCGAAGGCGGGCGTGGTGCCCGAGCCGCCCTACGTGGCGATCCTCGGCGACTCCTACGCCATGGGCCTGGGCGACTGGCTGATCGACGCCGACCCGGACACCAACCCGCCCTACCAGGCCAGCGACGTGCTCCACGCGCGCATCGGACTGGACGTGGTGAGCTTCGGCAAGAGCGGCGACAGCAGCATGGGCGCCTACGTGAAGCGCCCCTTCCAGACGCTGCGCTACCTGGCGTCGACGCGCTTCGAGATCGAGGAGCCGGACCTCTTCGTCGCCTACTTCTACGAGGGCAACGACCTCCAGGACAACCTGCGCGACCTCCACTGGGCCGTCGAGGAGGGCTGGGACCCGGCGCGGCTGCGCACCGCGGAGGGCTTCGCCGAGTACCTGGCGAAGGAGTGGGTGGAGGAGGACCGGCCGCACCGCTGGCGTCCGAGCCTGAACGAGCGCCTGGTGGTCCTGCGCATCCTGCGCAAGACGCTCACCCACGCCGTCACCGGCTGGCCCGAGGGCTTCGTTCCCCACCCGATCCACCCGGGCGAGGTGAACCGGGCGCGCATGGAAGGCGGCGTCACCGTGCTGCCCGAGCCGCTCCAGTCGGCGTCGGTGAACCTCTCCGACGACGACCTCGAGCGGGGCCTGTGGGCCTTCGAGCAGTCGCTGCGCTACCTGCGCGCGAACGGTCCCGACGTGCCGCTGCTGCTCGTCTTCGTTCCCGCACCGGTGACCACCTACCCGATGAGCTCGCCGCGCATCAGCATCCTGTCCGGGGTGGAGGGCGACACCGAAGCGCGTCTCGTGCCGCGCCGCGCCGTGGCCGCGCGCTCCGACGCGGTGTGCGCGCGGCTCGTGGCCGTGGCCGAAGCCCTCGACCTGGGCTTCCTCGACGCGCGCCACGCGCTCTGGCCGGTGGCGCGCCGCGAGTTCATCCACGGACCGAAGGACTGGGCCCACTTCAACCGGGCGGGCTACACGGCGCTGGGCGAGGCGCTGGCCCCGGCGGTGGAGGAGCAGCCACTGGCCCGGGGCGCGTGCGCCGACGTGACCGCCTACTTCGCCGGCATTCCGGCCTCGTAGAGGCGTCCGCTCCGTTGCAGTAGCCTTCCTCCGATGGCCGAGGCCGCCGCCCCGCGCACCGTCGTCCCGCTGGAGGTCCGCGCGCCGGTCGCGCTGGGGCTCTCGCCGCTGGCGACCATGCTCGCGACGTCGGCGCTGGGCATCGGCGGAGCCCTGGTGTTCGCCTTCCTCATGCGCCGCGCCGGCCTGCCCGAGGACCCGACCGCCACCCTGGGCTTCGCCACCCGGGTGGCCGTCGTGGCGTCGCTGACCCTCGGCTACACGATCGCCGTCTGGCTGTGGATGGCCCGCGAGCAGCACCGCGACTTCGTGGAGCTGGGCGTCGAGCACGACTGGATCGACGGCGAGGAGGATCCGCGCTCGCTCTACGCGCTGCCCGCCGGGCAGTTGTCGAAGAGCCGGCTGGCGGGGCTGGCCGGCGTCTTCTTCTTCGTGGGGATCATCGAGGTGCCCACGCTGGTCACCGGCGGACGCAGCCTCAGCGCCTGGACCTCGCTCCACACGCTCAGCTACATGCTGCTGCTGGGGACCTGCTTCTTCTGGGCGGTGGGACGCACCGCCTATTTCTCGACCACCCGTGCCCGCCTGGGTCCGGCCCTCGAGCGCGTCCACGTCGACCTGCTCGACCGCGGGCCGCTGCGCGTGTTCGGCCGCATGGCGCTGCGCAACGCCTTCGTCTGGGTGGCCGGCCTCTCGATCGCGGCGCTGGCCTTCGTGAACCGGGAGATCCGCATCGAGCAGGCGCTGCTGGTGGTCGTGCCGATCGGCGTGGCGGGCCTGGCCGTGGGCATCTCGGCCATGCTGCTGCCCATGCGCGGCATCCACCGGCGCATCGTGGCGGCCAAGAGCGAGGAGCTCGCGCGGGTGGAGGCGGCGATCCGCGGCGACGCGGGTGCACTGGTGGGATCGCGCATCGAGGCGCGCCAGCCGCCGCCCGGCCTGGCCGACCTGGTGGCCTACCGCGACCTCATCGAGAAGGCGCCCGAGTGGCCGCTCGACGCCGGCAGCTTCCGCCGGCTGGGCCTCTACCTGCTGCTGCCGATCGGCTCCTGGGTGGGCGGAGCGCTGGTCGAGCGCCTGGTCGGGCTGCTGCTCGACTGACGCGGCCGCGTCAGCCCACCCGTACCGGCAGCGCCTTCAGCCCGCGCAGCAGCAGGTTCGGACGGTGCTCGACCTGCTCGCTCGCCAGCTCGAGCTTCGGCGCCCGGTCGAGCAGCGACGTGAAGGCGAGCTTCGCCTCGAGCCGCGCCAGTCCGGCGCCCAGGCAGAAGTGCTCGCCGAAGCCGAAGGAGAGGTGGCGGACGTTCCTGCGGGTGACGTCCAGGGTGTCGGGACGGTCGAACGCCTCGGGGTCGCGGTTCGCCGAGCCGATCAGGCAGACCACCACCGACGCCTCCGGAATCGTCTGGCCGGCGATCTCGATGTCCTCGGTCGGCACGCGCACCGTTGCCTGCACCGGGCTGTCGTAGCGCAACAGCTCCTCGATGCCCGGCTCCACCAGGTCGCGGTCGGCCACCCACTTCTCCCACTGGTCCCGGTTGCGGAGCAGCGCCAGCGTGCCGTTGCCGATCAGGTTGGTGGTGGTCTCGTGTCCGGCCAGCAGCAGCAGCAGGCTGTTGGACAGCAGCTCCTGGTCGGTCAGGGCGTCGCGCTCCTCCTGGGCGGCGATCATTCCGCTGATCAGGTCCTGCTGCGGATCGCTGCGGCGCTTGGCGATCACGCCGCGCAGGTAGTCGAGCAGCGCCTCCAGGGCCCGGTCGAACTCGGGACCCCGCACCAGCGGGCCGCCCTCGCCCAGCGAGTTCACCAGCGTGGCGGCCCACTCCTTGAACTGGCGGTGGTCCTCGGCCGGCACGCCCAGCAGCTCGGCGATCACGATGGCGGGCAGCGGGGCGGCGAAGTCGTCGATCAGGTCCATGGCGCCGCCGGCCAGCGCGTCGTCGAGCAGCGTGTCGACGATCTGCTGGATGCGCGGACCCAGCTTCGCCACGCGGCGCGGCGTGAAGGCCTTGTTCACCAGGCCGCGCACGCGGGTGTGGTCGGCGCCGTCGAGCATCAGCATGCTGCGCAGCCCGCCCCCCTCGCCCAGCAGCTGGGACGGGATCCGGTCCTTGAAGCGCTGGGCCAGGTCGGCCTTCAGCCGGTCCACCGACGCCTTCGGGTGGCGCAGCATGTGCTCGACGTCGGCGAAGCGCAGCAGGATCGTGGCCCCCGGCCCCTCCACCGGGATCGGCGGCCGGAACACCGGGCTCCCGCTGCGCAGCATGGCGTAGACCGGATAGGGGTCGGCCAGCAGGGCCGGGTTCTGGAAGGGGTTTCCGAAGGCCGGCTGCGGGGTCGAGGGGGCTGCCATGGCGGATCCTCCTGGCGCGCCGCTTGATAATGACCGAACGGTTGGTCATTATCAAGCGCATGGCCCGGGTGGCTGCCAAGGACCGCGACGCCTTCGTCGAGTCGCGCCAGCAGGAGATCCTGGAGGCGGCGCTCAAGCTGTTCGCCCGGGGCGGCACCGACGCCACCTCCATGGACGCCATCGCCCGGGAGGTCGGGCTCTCGAAGGGCACCCTCTACCTCTACTTCGAGAGCAAGCAGGCCATCTTCGAGGAGCTGGTGGGGCGCTTCTCCCTGCGGCCCGACGTCGAGTACCTGGTCGACCACCTGCGCGACCGGCCCCTGGAAGAGGTGGTGCGCTTCCTGGTGAAGGCCACCTGGGCGCGGCTCCATGAACGCGAAGAGATGGTCCGCCTGCTGATCCGCGAGCTGCCGCGCCACCTGGACCACGCCGCCGAGTTCCTGGAGAAGGTGGTCCTGCCCACCAACCTGCTGTTCGCCGGGTTCCTCGAGGAGAAGCTCGGCCCCGAGCGGGCGGCGGCACTGAACACGGTGGTGGCGGGCCGCAGCCTGCTGGGCATGGTCCTCGTCTTCTTCCTCACCCAGAAGGTGCTGGGCGGCGATCGCCTGCTGCCGGTGCCCGAGGGCGACGTGGTCGACACCATCTCGGAGCTCTTCCTGCACGGCGCTCTCGGCGCCGCCTGACCTCGTGTAGAGTGGGCCGCCCCGATGGCCCCCGAGCACCCGAGTCCGTCCGACGCGCTCGCGCAGGCGGCGTTTGCGCTGCTCTGGGGCGTGGTCGGCGTGGCCGGCTGCGTCGCCGTCATGAACCTCGAGCCCAACATGGTCGAGGAGGGGCTGGTCGTCCACGTGGCGCAGCGGCTGGCCGCCGGCGAGCACCTGTACCGGGACATCGTGTTCTTCACCGGGCCGGTGCCCTTCGAGCTGCTGGGCCTGCTGTTCCGCCTGTTCGGCGAGGAGATCGCCGTGGGGCGCGCCTTCGCCGCCGGCGTCTCGGGCGTGAACGCGGCGGCGGCGTTCGCGCTGGTCTGGTCCGCCGGCGGACGCTCGCTCTCCCACGCGGCCGGCGCGGTGGTGGCGTCGCTGCCGCTGCTGCTGTTCCCGCTGTTCTCCATGTTCTACTACACGCCGCTGGCCTTCAGCTTCGGCCTGTGGGCGACCTTCTGCGCCTTCCGCGGCGTCGAGTCGTCGCGCTGGGCGGCGGCGGCGGGCGTGCTGGTGGCCGCCGTGGCGCTGTGCAAGCAGACGCTCGGGGTGGCCCTGGCGGCGTCGCTGTTCGCCGCGCTGCTGGCCGCCAGCCCGGCGGGACTGCGCGTGGCCCGCGCCCGCGCCATGGTCGGCGGCGCGTCGGCGCTCGCCCTGCTGACCCTCGTCTTCTACGGCGTGCGCGGCGACCTGCCCGACCTGTGGCGCTGCCTGGTGACGGTGCCCCTCACGCTGGGCGAGAGCTTCAGCTCCCGCTACCTGAACCTGTGGCCGCCGGGCGTGCTCGACGCCGACCTCTACGCCCACAAGGTCATCTACTTCCCCAACCTCTACTTCCTGAAGTACGGGATCTTCGCGCCGCTGCCGCCGCGCCTGATCCTGGGCGTGCAGGTCCTCTACGCGCTGCCGCTGCTGGCGCTGGCCGCCACGCCGCTGGCGCGCCTGGCGGGTCCGCTGCCGAAGGTGGCGTGGCTGAACGGCGCCTTCCTGCTGGCCATGACCGCGAACCTGTTCCCGCGCTCCGACTGGGGTCACCTGGTGTACGCGCTGCCGCCGGCGGCGCTCCAGCTCATGATCCTGCTGGGCCGGCCCGCGGGACGGCTGCCGGTCCTGCGGCCGCTGCTCTCGCTGGCCGTGGTCGCGACGGTCGCGGGGTACGCGCTGGTGGCGGGCCGCTTCGTCCACGGCGAGGCCGGACCGCCCTACCTGTGGGGGGAGCGCGTCCCGCAGCGACCGGTCAGCGCCATCTACCGCACCTACACCATTCCGCGTCTGATCCGCTACCTGCGCGCGCGCACCGAGCCCGGCGACCCGATCTTCGTGGCCCGCTCCGAGCCGCTGCTCTACTTCGCCACCGAGACGGTGAACCCGACGCCCTACGAGGGCGTGCTCACCGGCATCTACGAGGAGCAGCAGGAGAACATCCTGGCCGCGCTGCCCGACGTGAAGTTCGTCGTCATCAGCGACCTCGACCAGCCCATGTGGACCTACTACCACGAGGAGCTGCCGCGGGTGCAGCAGTACCTGGAACGCCACTTCCGCATCGCCGACGGCTACCCGCTCGACGACGGCAGCTGGATCGTGGTGCTCGAGCACGGCGAGGACCGGGGCGAGACCTGGCTCGACCTGTTCCGCGAGCTGCCGAACGCGCGGCGCTGGATCCTGGACGAGCAGCGCCGCGAGCGGCCCGACGAGCGGCCGATCACCCGGCTGGTGGCGCGCCACAACCGCAGGTCCATGCCCATGCGGCTGGGCCACTGGGGCGGCGGCATCGACTACACGTTCGTGGTGCCGGAGAACGCCCGCTTCGAGGCGGGCGTGGGCTACCGCGGCATGGTCTCGCTGGAGGACCTGCACGTGCACCCGCGGCGCAGCCACATGGTGGTGGAGGTCGGGCGCGACGGCGTGTTCGAAGAGGTGCTGCGCCACAAGGTGGCGGACGTGCAGGGCGGCGGCCGCCGCTGGACGCCGGTGGAGGCCGACCTGTCGCGCTTCGCCGGCCAGGAGATCACGCTGCGCCTGACCATCGACGCGGCGGTGCCGATCGCCGAGCGCGACATGAGCTGGTGGGGGAGCCCGCGCATCGTGGTCGCCGACGCGCCGGCGCAGGCGACGTCAGTGGCGCCGGAAGAACTCGACCAGTAGCCGCGACGTCTCCTCCGGCTCCTCGTGCAGCAGCCAGTGGCCCGCGTCCGGCAGCTGCACGACCTCGCCGCGGCGCAGCAGGCGCAGCGAGGGCGTGGGATCCGACAGCGGAATGAAGGCGTCGCCCAGGCCCCACACCAGGCGCACCGGCGGCTCGGCGATCGCGCGCTCGGGCAGCGGCTGCGGGTGCTCGCGCCACGCGCGCATCCACATGGCCATGTAGGCGATGGCGTGGTCGCGGTGCCAGGCCCAGCGGTAGGCGGCCATCGTCTCGTCGGGGAACGTCCCGGGACGGCTGGTGTCGCGCAGCACCGACACCGGCAGCGCCCAGTTGCCGAAGCGGGCCACCAGCTCGGGCAGGTAGGGAACCTGCGCCAGCGTGCGGTGCCAACCGATCTTGTCGTCGTCCGCCTCGGCGTCCCGCTCGGCCTGCGGATGGTTCGCGTTGAAGATCACGGCGGCGCGCACCCGCTCCGGGTGGAGCAGCACCAGGCGCCAGGCGACCGACGCGCCCAGGTCGTGACCGGCCACGTAGGCGCGGTCGTGGCCGCGCGCGTCGAGCAGTCCCAGCACGTCGCCCACCAGCGCCTCCAGCCGATAGGCCGAGAGCTCCGCCGGCTTGTCCGACGCGTTGTGGCCGCGCTGGTCCGGCACGATCACGCGGAAGCCCGCGCGGGCCAAGGGCGCGATCTGCGCCTCCCAGGCCAGCCAGAACTCGGGGAAGCCGTGCAGCAGCACCACCGGCGCGCCGTCCACCGGTCCCGCCTCGACCACGTGCAGGCGCACCCCGTTGGTCTCGACGAACGAGGACTCGAGCGCCACGCCGGGGCGGCGCGCCGCTTCCGCCACCGCGTCCACGGGCTCGGCGCGGCTGGTGAGGAAGATCGCAGCGGCGCCCGCCGCCAGCAGGGCGGCGAGGAGCAGCAGGATCCGCAGCGGCCTCGCGCTCACGCTCACGCTCACGGAGAGGAAGTCTGGCAGGGTTGCCCGAGGCGCGCGAGCACGTCGCAGACCGGCGGCAGCTGGGCCGGACCGGCGCGGCCCTCGGCGGCGAGCGTGGCCTCCTGGAACAGCGCCGTGCGCGCCGCGGCCGGCTCGACGCCGGCGCCCAGCAGGATGCCGAGCACGCCGCTCACGTGGGCGGCGGCGAAGCTCGTGCCGGTGCCGAAGGCGAAGGCGTCGCCGGGCACCGCCGACAGGATCTCGACGCCCGGCGCCAGCAGCTCCGACGACGCGCCGTGGTTGCTGCCCGGGTGGCGCCGGCGCTCGCGGTCCGCGCCGCCCACGCCCACGACCGACGGGTAGGCCGCCGGGTAGCGCGGCTCGTCGCTGCCCTCGTTGCCGGCGCTGGCCACCACCAGCACGCCCAGCTCGTCGAGCCGCGCCATCGAGCGTTCCAGCAGCGGGTTCGAGGGACCCACGATCGACAGGTTCAGCACGCGCGCCTGCTCCGACCAGGCCCGGTCCACGCCGCGCAGCAGGTCGTAGAGCATGCAGCGATCCGCCGCGGTGGCGCCCACCCACGTGC
>JBNLVK010000146.1:0-5107 GCA_050618055.1 Myxococcota bacterium | reverse complement strand
GGTCGACGCCAGCGGGCGCGGTCGCGTGCTGGCCAAGACCCTCGGTCTCCAGGAGCCGGAGCCCGAGCTCTGCAACGCCGCGGCCTGGGGGCGCTACGAGCAGGTGGCCGACGTCGACGACCTCCCGCCGCGCTCCTTCCGCGAGCGCATCCGCTACGCGTCGCGGCGCCTGTCCACCATCCACTTCGCCTACCCGGGCTACTGGATCTGGTTCATCCCGCTGCGCGGCGGCATCACCAGCGTGGGCGTGGTGTGCGATCGCAAGGCGTTCCCCGAGGAGCTGCGCACCCAGGAGGGGCTCACCGACTTCGTGTGCCGCCACCGCGCCGCCGGGTCGCTGCTGGCCGAGGCGAAGCCGGTGGACCACGGCTGCTACATGAACCTGGCCTACCGCACGAAGCAGTTCTTCGACGGCCGCGCGCGCTGGGGCCTGACCGGCGAGGCCGGCGCCTTCACCGATCCGCTCTACAGCCCGGGCTCCGACTTCATCGCGCTGGAGAACGACTTCCTCACCGACCTGATCGAGCGCGACCACGCCGGAGCGTCCGACGAGGTGGCGTCGCGCGGCGACCTCTACGACGCCTTCATGCTCTTCCGCACCGAGGCGACCATGGCGCTCTACCGGGGCCAGTACTCGCTGCTCGGCAGCTACGAGCTGTGCAAGCTGAAATGGGACTTCGACATCGGCAGCTACTACAACCTCTGGGTCGACGCCTACATGCGCGACCGCCACCTGGACGCGGCCTGGCTGGAGTCGCAGCTGGCGCAGCGTCCGTTCGTGCTGCGCACCATCGAGAACTTCCGGCGGCTCTACCAGAAGGTCGAGACGCAGCTCCGGGCGTCCGGCGACTACCACCGGGCGAACCTGGGCGGGTACAGCGACGGTCGCGACTGCCTGGGCTTCCTGCACGACGTGGGCACGCCCCACGACGACGCGGCGGTGCTCGTGCGCAACGGCGAGATCTTCAACCGGGTGCGCGCCGACGCCGCCCGCGTCCTGGGCATGGGCGAGGTGGACGAGGTGGGCCTGGCGCGCTTCATGGGTCGGCGGCCGATCCTCTGACGCACCCGCTCCGGATGCTCGCGCTGCTCCTTGCGCTCGCGCCCGCCGCCGGTTGGGCGCAGGAGCCGGGCGAGTACGATCCCTGGCAGGGCATCGACCCCAACGGCCGCATCCCGGCCATCGAGAAGCCCGACGACCTGCCCAACCCGGACAAGTGGCGCTACATCCCGGAGGGTCGCATCAAGCCGGGCAACGTCTTCCAGCGCTTCCTGGTGAGCAGCATCATCGCGCCCTTCGTGTTCCACGACAGCGACGTGGGCACCGGCTTCGGCGTGACGGCGGTCGACATCGACTTCCGCCAGCAGCGCCGCCGCGAGCTGGGCGGCGTCTGGGCCTCCTACACCACCGAGGGTCAGCAGAACTACTCGTTCTTCTGGCGGCGCTGGTTGCACCATCGCGAGGTGCCCACCGGTGGCGTGCTCCAGGAGGAACGCAGCTTCGTGCGCGCGTCGGGCGGCTACACGCGCACGCTCACCCGGCGCTTCTTCGGGCTGGGACCGGGCACCGACGAGAGCGACGAGACCAGCTACCGGGACGAGACCACCTACGCCGAGGTGGGCTTCGAGCGCGCCTGGCCCGAGCCCGGCGACCCGCTGGTGTGGGGGGCCGGCCTGCGCGGCGAGACCCACAGCCTGGGTCCGGGCCACGTGTCCGGCGAGCCGAACACCAAGGACGTGCACCCCTTCCTGTTCCGCGACGCCGACCGCACCCAGCAGGGCTGGGCGCTGGCCGAGGTGCGCTACGACACGCGCGACAGCCAGCGCAACCCGTACCGAGGCTGGGCGGTCGGTGCCGACGTGGCGACGGCCCTGGCCCAGACCCACGGCGACGTGGGCGCCGTGTTCGGCCTGTTCGGCACGAAGATCGTGCCGGTGCCCTCGCCCTTCCACGACGGCGGCGACCCGGACGAGGAGCACCCGCCGACCGACGTGGTGGCCCTCTCGCTGCGCGGGCGGCTGGCGTCCGGCAACCTGCCCTTCTTCGCCCAGCCCATGCTGGGCGGCGCGGCGGCGCACCGGGGCTTCATCGCCGGCCGCTTCCGCGACCGCGGCAGCTGGATCGGCGGCATCGAGCACCGCTTCTGGTTCCTGCCGCGCGGCTTCAAGGTCCCGTTCACCGACGCCATCCACATCGAGCGGGTCGGCGCCGCGGCCTTCTACGAAATCGGCGCCGTCTTCCCCAACGAGTCGGAGCTGTTCACCAGCCGCATCCGCCAGAGCTACGGCATCGGCCTGCGGCTCTCGCTCGAGCGCGCCGCGCCGTTCCGCCTGGACTTCGGGTTCTCGGAGGACGGCGTGAACATCAACGCCCGCTTCGGTCTGGCCTTCTAGCGGGCCCTCGGACTGCTATCTTCCGCCCGCAAGCGAGGAGTGCTCACCCTGATGGCTCGCCTCTGGCGGATCGTCCGAACCGGCGCCGCCTTCGTCTCCTTCGGCGTGCTCGGCATTGGTACCGCGGCGCTGGTGCCGTGGGTGCGTCTGCGCGAGCGCGACGCGGAGGCGCGCGAGCTGCGCATGCAGCGGCTGGCGACCGGTGCCTTCCGCCTGTTCATGCGCGTGATGACCGGCCTGGGGCTCACCCGCTTCCGGCGCGAGGGTGTGGCGGAGCGCCTCGCCGAGCCCGGGCTGCTGATCGTGGCGAACCACCCCACGCTGATCGACGTGTGCGCCATCCTGTCGTGCATGGACCACGGCACCTGCGTCACCAAGCACGCCAACACCCAGAACCCGACCATGGCCGGCGTGATCGCGTCGGCGGGCTACGTCTCCAACGAGGGCGGCCAGGCCATCGTCGACGCCTGCGCCGCCAGCCTGGCCAAGGGCCGCTCGCTGCTGCTGTTCCCGGAAGGCACCCGCTCGCCGAAGGGCGGGCTCGGCGAGTTCCAGCGCGGCGCCGCCCACGTGGCGCTCGCGAGCGGTCGCGACGTGCTGCCGGTGTACGTGACCTGCGATCCGCCGACGCTGATGCGCGGCCAGAAGTGGTACGACGTGCCGGACGGCCCCTTCGACATGACCCTGCGTGTCGGCGAGCCCATTCGCGTGCAGCCCTACCGCGAGGCGCTTTCCGCCGGTGAGAAGCGCCCCCGCGTGGCGCGCCGCTTCACCGCCGAGATCCGCGAGAGCTTCGAGAAGGGCCTGCGCGGCGCCATCGACGCATGAAGCCCTGCCTGCTGATCCCCATCTACGATCACGGCGAGACCATCGGCGGGGTGGTGGAGTCGCTGGCGTACCTGGACCTGCCCTGTCTCGTCGTCGACGACGGCTCGGGCGCGTCGACCCGCGCCGAGCTCGATCGTCTGGAACGCGAGCACGCCTTCGTGCGCGTCCACCACCGGGCGCAGAACGGCGGCCGCGGGGCGGCGCTGCGCACCGGCTACCGCTGGGCCCACGAGCAGGGCTTCAGCCACGCGGTGCAGCTCGACGCCGACGACCAGCACGATCCGCGCGACGTGCCGCGCCTGCTCGAGGCGGCGCAGAAGGACGAGAGCGCGCTGGTGCTGGGTCGCCCGCTGTTCGACGAGTCGGCGCCGGCGCTGCGCATGTTCGGTCGCAAGTTCTCGCAGGGTCTGGTGTGGCTGGAGACGCTGTCGATGGCGATCGAGGATCCGCTGTGCGTCTTCCGCTGCTTCCCTCTGGCGCCGACGGTGGCGCTGCTCGACCGCCACCCGCTGGGCGACCGCATGGACTTCGACCCGGAGATCGCGGTGCGCCTCTACTGGGAGGGCCTGCCGATCGCGAGCGTGCCGACGCGCGTCCGCTACCACGAGGGAGGCCTCTCCCACTTCGCGCCGGCCTACGACAGCTGGCTCATCGCCAGGGCCCACGGCCGGCTGGTGGCGGGCATGCTGCCGCGCGCCGTCGGGCTCTTGCGAAGGGGACGCGCGTGACGGGTCGGGTGCTGGTCACCGGGGGGAGCCGCGGCATCGGTCGCGCCATCGCGAAGCAGCTGGCGGGCGCCGGGTTCGAGGTGTGCGTCAACTACCGCAGCGACGACGCGGCCGCGGCGTCGGTGCTGGAGGAGATCCAGGCGGCGGGCGGCAAGGCCGCGCGGCTGCGCTTCGACGTGGCGGACCGCGAAGCGTGCGCGGCGAGCCTGGCCGAAGAGGTGGGCCGCGCGGGTCCGTTCTGGGGCGTGGTGTGCAACGCCGGCATCCACGACGACGCCGCCTTCCCGGCCATGAAGCCGGAGGCCTGGGATCGCGTGATCCACACCAACCTGGACGGCTTCTACAACGTGCTCCACCCGCTGGTCATGCCGATGGTGCGCGCCCACCAGGGCGGACGCATCGTGGTGCTGTCGTCCATCGCCGGTCTGGCCGGCAACCGGGGCCAGACCAACTACGCGGCCTCCAAGGCGGGCCTGGTGGCGGCGGCCAAGTCGCTGGCCCTGGAGCTGGCCAAGCGCAAGATCACGGTGAACGCGGTGGTGCCGGGGCTCATCGAGACCGAGATGCTCGAGGGCAGTGCCGCGGCCGAGATGGGCAGGCTGGTGCCGATGCAGCGCCTGGGCCGCCCGGAAGAGGTGGCCGCCGTGGTGGGCTTCCTGTTCAGCGAGGGCGCCGCCTACGTCACCGGCCAGGCCATTTCGGTCAACGGCGGCATGCTCTAGCCACGCTCTAGCAGCCCCAGCGGACCTCGGGGTATGCTTCCCGGCCGCGGAGAGGTGGCCGAGCGGCTGAAGGCGCTCCCCTGCTAAGGGAGTATGGTCTAAACAACCATCGAGGGTTCGAATCCCTCCCTCTCCGCCACATGATCGCGGCTGCCGAGTTGCGGCGCTGGCTATCGCTCGCGCTTCCGCAGCTCGCGCGATTCCGCGGGGTCCCAGGAGTTCCAACTGAATTCGAAGGGGTAGCGATG
Source organism: Myxococcota bacterium (assembly GCA_050618055.1). Taxonomy (GTDB): domain Bacteria; phylum Myxococcota_A; class UBA9160; order UBA9160; family SMWR01; genus CALDCK01. Next base: position 187 of record JBNLVK010000146.1, on the reverse strand, counting down.
AGCATCGGGCTGCACCTTGGCCGTGGGCGCGCTCCGAGGCGTGCAATTCCCGCCGCGTAGGAAGACGCCTTGTCCAAGATCTACCGCCGCCAAGCAGTTTCTCTCTGTCTGTTGGCGGTTCTGGGAGCTTGTCAGGGCGATCGGACCTCCTCCCCCCCCCCCCCCGAGTCTCCGAATGTCGTCATCT
>JBNLVK010000145.1:0-17695 GCA_050618055.1 Myxococcota bacterium | reverse complement strand
TCTTCCGATCTCAGGGCTACACGATCGTGCCCGACGCGATCGAGCCCGACTTCGTGGACGCGCTGGCCGAGGACCTGCTGCGCCTGGAGCGCGAGCTGGGGGTCGTTCCCGCGGACAACGAGTTCGAGGGCGGCCGCACGGTGCGCATCTACAACCTGCTGGCCCACGGGAAGCTCTACGAGCGCATTCCGGTCCACGAGAACGTGCTGCCGATCATCGAGGCGGTGCTCGACCCGGGCTGCCTGGTGTCCTCGCTGTCGTCGATCAGCATCGGCCCGGGCGAGAAGGCCCAGCCCATCCACTCGGACGACATCCTGATCCCGCTGCCCAAGCCCCACGTGCCGATCATCTGCAACAGCATGTGGGCGCTCACCGACTTCACCGAGAGCAACGGCGCGACGCGGGTCGTGCCGGGCACCCACAAGCGCGAGTCGCCGGTCTACGGGAAGCACTACGACTCGATCCCGGCGGAGATGCGCAAGGGCAGCGTGCTGGTCTGGCCCGGCAGCCTGTGGCACGGCGGCGGCGCCAACACCACGAACGAGCGCCGCGTCGGCATCGCCATGAACTACTGCGCAGGCTACATCCGCCAGCAGGAGAACCAGCAGCTGGGCATTCCGCAGGAGGTCGCGCGGGGCTTCTCGCCGCGCCTGCGCGAGCTGGTGGGCTACGGCATCTACCGGGGCCTCATCGGCCACGTCGACAAGCAGAGCCCGGCGACGCTGCTGGACGGCGACGCCGACACGGTGGTCTGGGACCGCTGAAGCCCCCTACGGGCGCGCCACCACGTAGGCCACCCAGGCGATGGCGGCGTCGGCGCGCCGGCGCTTGCGGAAGACGTCGTTGCCCTCGCCGGTGGTGCGGCAGGTGTCCTCCCACAGCACGTCGCTCCGGGCGAAGCCGGCCTCGGCCAGCAGGTCGCGGACCTCGGGCAGCGACCACAGGCGCCAGTCGTAGCGGAAGGCGTCCCTGAGGGAGCTCCCGTCCCGGAACTCGAAGTGGATGGAGTTGCTCCCCCGGTGGCCGATCGGGTCGAAGGCGCGCTGCTCCCACACGTAGGTGAAGCCCGTGCAGCGGCGGCGCACCGTCGTCACCTGCTGCGCCTCGGGACCGCCGTAGCAGTCGAGGAAGAGCAGGCCGTCGCGCTTCAGGCTGGCCCGCGCGCCGCGCAGGTAGCGCAGCAGGTCCGCCCGCTCCTGGAGGATGAACCAGGAGAAGTTGAAGGCCAGCACGACGTCGACCGGCTCGTGGCCCACGTCGAGCACGTTGCCCTCGAGAAGCTTCACCCGCGACTGGGCCTCCGGGTCGAGGGCGCGCACGTTGTGCCGGTGACCCCAGCGGAGGCACTCCGGGTCGAGGTCGACGCCGATGGCGGTGTTCTCGCGGTGGCGTGCCGCCCAGGCGCAGGCCATCTGGGCGGTTCCGCAGAAGTCCTCGCGCAGGCTGCGCGCGGGTCGGCCCCGCTCGCGGGCGAACACCCGCTCGACGACGCGGATCTCCGCGTCCGGCTCCTGCACGCTCCGCTGGTAGCAGTCGTACTTGTCGGCGAGCCGGGCGAGGCTCCGCCGCCCGCGGCTCGTCTGCTTGCGCACCATGCTCCGCCTGCGAAACGTGGAAGGAGGGAGGCGGGAAAATTGCAGAGAACGCGGCGCGGCTCAATGGGGGGAGCCGAGATCGATGACGTATCCTGCCCGCGATGAGCCGGATCCGGCACCGGTCGCGTCGCGCTGCGCTGCTGCTCCTGCTCGGCTCGTGGGCCGGGGCGCTCGCCGCTTGCGGCGGCGCGCGCGGCATCCTGAACGAGCAGGATCCCTTCGCGTGGGCCACGCTGCGGCCCGACCAGTGGATCGAGGTCCGCGACGGTCCGCTCACCATCTACAGCAACGCCCCGCCTGCGCGGGTGCGCGAGCTGGTCGCCGACCTGTCGCTGCTGCGCGCGGTGGTGGCCCGACTCACCGACCTGATCACCGCCAACGAGCGCCCCAGTGCCCGGGTGTTCGTCTTCGCCAGCCCGCTGGGCTTCCGCCACTTCCAGCCCACCCCGACCACCGCCGCCTACTTCGTCTCGCTGCCCCAGGGCTCCACCATCGTGACCACCGCCGGCCTGCCGGGCAGCGCGCGCGTGCGCAACCGGGTGATGTGGATGTCCGGCTTCTCCCAGGAGGAGGCCCTCCAGCGCCTCTACCACGAGTACGTCCACCTGTCGCTGCGCGGGGTCCGGCCGCTCATCTACCCGCCCTGGTACGACGAGGGCATCGCCGAGCTGTTCTCGACGGTGCGGCTGCGCGACGGCGTGGTGCAGGTGGGAGCGGTGCCCTCGCGGCCGAACCCGCTGCCGCTGTCGGCCACCGACCTGCTGACCGTGCGCGCCTACCAGGACTTCTCCGCCGAGCGCATCGACAGCTTCTACGCCCAGTCGCGCGGGCTGGTGCACATGCTGGTGGGCGGGCACAGGATCGGGCTGCCCGACCGGCGGGCGGCGCTGACCCGCTACCTGGAGCTGGTGAACGAGGGCGTGGCCGAGCGCGAGGCCTGCCGGCTGGCCTTCGGGGTGGAGCCGGACCGGCTGGGCGAGGAGCTGGCGGCCTTCCTGGAGGGCGAGCGCGTCCCCCAGTGGCACCTGGATCCGTCGCTGCTCGAGACGACCACCGCCGATGCGGAGCGCCGGCTCTCGATCGGCGAGTCGCTGGCGCTGCTGGGCGAGCTGGCGGCCGAGGTGCTGGGGATCGAGTCGGAGACCGCGGGGCGGCTGCTCCGCGCCGCCGCGGAGCGCGACCCGGAAAACGCGACGGTGCTGGCCTGGCTGGCGCTGCGCAGCGGGGTCGACGGACGGCTGGCCGAGACCGGCGACTACCTGGCCCGGGTCGAGGCGGCGGGCGGCGGACCGGGGGCCGATCGGGTGGTGGCGCGGCTGCTGCTGCACCGGGCGACCGAGTCGGGCGCGACCGAGAGCGGCGCCCGCGGCGCCCTGGTCGAGCGGGCGCTGCTGCGCCTGCGCCGCTCGCTCGAGGCCGAGCCCGGCTCGATCGAGTCGCTGGCCCTGCTGGGCAACGCCTACGTGCTGTCCGACCGGGACCCGACGCCCGGCATCGAGGCGCTCGAGCGGGTGCGCGTGGCCGTGCCGTCGAGCACGGCGGTGCACCTGGTGCTGGCCGAGCTGTACCGCCGCGCCGGGCGCTGGGAGCCGGCCCGCGAGAGCGTCGACCGGGTGCTCCAGTGGTCCGGAAGCCCGGCCGAGCTCGACGCCGCGCGCACGCTGTCGGCCGCCATCGCGGTGCGCTCCTCGGGACCGCTGCCGGCGGTCCGATGAACGGCCGGCGGTCGAGGTCGATCACGGCCCCCCGGGCGGTCCGTCCAGGAAGGGCGCGACCCGCTCGGCGAAGACCGCCTCCGGGTCGTCCACCAGTCCCAGCCGCAGCGCGCAGTCGAGCAGCAGGATGCGCTCCGAGCCGGGCCGGCGCGGCGCGCGCGGGTGGATGGCGTCGCCGGGCAGCCGTCCGCACAGGTGCAGGAACTGGGCGGCGGCGTGCTTGTAGGCCGGGATCGGTGCCCGGAAGCCCACGTTGCCCAGGTGCTGGAGCGCGTCGTTCGCCATCAGGAAGCGGGCGTCGCCCTCGGCCAGCAGGCGGTCGCGCTCGGCGAAGCGGTCCGGCGCGAAGGTGGCCAGACCCAGCAGGTAGTCGCTGCCGTAGGCCACCATGTCGATGGCCAGGTCGTTGCCGGTGTAGACGCGGAAGTCGGGGCGCACGCGGTCTCGGACGGCCAGGCGCGACAGCTCGGTGGCGCGATCGAGCGACGAGTGCTTGGCGCCCAGCAGCTGCGGGACCTCGAGCAGGCGGGCGAAGGTCTCGTCGTCCCAGATCTCGCCGTGGGGGGCGAAGCGCGGCGACAGCTCGAAGGCGAGGGCGCCGTCCGAGGTCGCGCTGGCGACCCGCGCGTAGAGGTCCGCCTTGTCGCCCGCACCCATGCCGTGCATGGCGCGGCACTGCACCAGCACCGGCGTGGCGTCGCGCTTCTCGATGCGCGCGATCGCCCGGGCGTAGGCGTCGGCCGGGGCGTCCCCCGCGTCGGCGTAGGCGCCGGCGTAGAAGCGCACGCCCGGACCCAGCGCGCGGCGCGTGGCGTCGAGCACCGCCTCGCGGCCGTCGGCGTCGAGCAGGTCGCCGAAGCCGGTGTCCATGTTCACGGCGCAGTCGAGACCGGCGTCCCGCGTGCGCACCACGTGCCGCTCGAAGGCCTCCCAGTCGGGCGCGTCGCCGTCGAAGGGCAGCAGCACCGCCGCGATGCCGTGCACCCGGCGCGGCGCCAGGCGCCCGAAGGCGCCGGGCAGATCGGTCGTTCCGCTCACGGCGCGTCCCGCTTGATCGCGTCGAGGGTCTTGCGCTCCGGACGCTCGCGGTAGAAGGGATCCAGCGGATAGCAGCCCGAGACCAGTCCGTTGCGCGGCGCGGTGGTGCAGTCGCTGAAGGTCCGGCAGATGCGCTTGCGCGGGAACGTGCGGCCGGCCAGCACGTCGGCGGGCAGCTCCGGGTAGGAGAGCACCATGCGCCCCAGGCCCACCGCGTCGAACCAGCCCTCGCGCAGGCAGGCCTGGGCCACGTGGGGCACGTACTCCTGGAGGTAGGTCCAGCCGCTCGACACCACGGTCCGGTCCGGGAGCGCGCGCTTCAGGTCGCGCGCGGCCTGGAGCAGCCGCACCACGCCCGCCAGCGGATCCTCCGGCGGCTCGTAGCCGTCGCTCGGCGGGAACAGGGCGGGCCGCTGGAGGTGGGGAACGTAGTACGGACTCGACGCGGTCACGTTCACCCACGCGACGTCGAGCGCGCGCAGCATCTCGGCCGGCTCGGAGAGGTCGATGCGCGACGGATCGGAGGGATCCAGGCCGAAGCCCTCGCGGTAGGGCAGGGCGTGGGCCTCGGGCGCGCCGCGCCCCTCGTCGTCCGGCGCGTGGGGGACGTGGTCGAAGACCGAGAGGCGCACGCCGACCGGCAGCCCGGGCGCCGCGCGGCGCACCGCCGCCAGGATCGCCGCGCTCAACGCGCTGCGGGAGGCCAGGTCCTCGCCGCCGAAGCGGCCCTCGCGGGCGCGCGCCGACAGGAACTCGTGCAGCAGGTAGCCGTGGCAGTGCTTCACGTCGACGAAGTCGAAGCCGGCCTGGGCGGCGAGCCGCGCCGCGCTGGCGAAGCACTCGACCAGGCCGTCGAGCTCCTCGTCGCTGAGCACGGCGTCGGGTCCGACGTCGACGCGCCGGTCGAGCAGCGAGTGCCGGTACGCCAGGCGGGGCCGGCTGGCGCCCTCGGGACGCGACCAGCGCCCGCTGTGGGTGAGCTGGAGGCCGACCACCGGGGCCACGCCCGCCGCGTCCGCCTCCTCGAGCAGCTGGCGGCGCAGGTCGGCCAGCGCGTCGACGGTGGTCTCGTCGATCACCAGCTGGTTCGGGTTGGCGCGGCCGTCGTGCCGCACCGCCACCGCCTCGCCGCCCCAGATCCAGCCGGCGCCGGAGCGTCCGAAGGCGCGCCAGCGCCGCACCGTGAGCTCGCTCGGCCGACCGTCCGCGGTGCCGTCCCAGCCCTCCATGGGCTGGACGACGAAGCGGTTGGGTGCGCGCAGCGGACCGCCGGCACCCTCGCCCAGCGGCAGCTCGCGGGCCAGCGGCGAGTCGGGCGCAGGCAGCGGCGCGTCGTCGCAGGGAAGCGCGAGTCCCAGCTCGCCGAGGCGCTCCCGAAGGGCTTCCGGCGTGCGCAGCGATGCGATGCGGGCGTAGCGCTGCGTCATTCCGCGCCGAGCTCCGCCAGGATCCGCCGGGCGCAGGCGATGTCCGCCGAGATCTTCTCCTCGAGGCTGCGCTCGTCCCAGGCCAGGAACTCGAGGGTGTAGGGGCCCGCGTAGCCGGCCTCGACCGCCGCGGACAGGATCTCCCGATAGTCGAGCACGCCGTTCTCCAGGTCGCCGCCGGGCAGGAAGGGGCCCGCCTCGTCCGGATTCGGCCGGTAGTTCTTCAGGTGGAAGTAGCGCGAGCGCGGGATCAGCTTGCGCACGTCGTCGGCCAGCCCGGGCAGGTCGGACGGCCGCAGCAGGTCGCGGACCTGGTAGTTCAGGTGCAGGTTCCCGCGCGCCACCGCGTCGAGCAGCCGGTCGGTGCGGGCGACCGTGTCGGCGAAGCTGCCGTCGTGGCGCTCCACCACCACGTCGATGCCGGCGTCGGCGGCCCGATCGCAGGTCGCCTGGAGGAAGGCCACCACCGGTCCGGCGTCGTCGTCGTCGCTCGTGCTCTGGCCCGGCCAGACCCGCAGGCGCGGCGTGGCGAGGGCCCGGGCGATGGCCACGTCGTGGGCGATCGCCTCCTCCGACGCCGGGCCCTCGGCGCCCAGGTAGGAGCCGAAGGCGACCACCTCGAGACCCGCCGCGCGGACCGCGTCGCCGGCGCGCTGCGCCGCGTCCGGGGTGGCGATCTCGTCCAGGTGGGGCGGCCGCGCCGTCACCTCGAGCCCGTCGGCGCCGCTGCGGGCCGCGGCCCGGGCCGCCTCGGCCAGCGGGCGATCCAGGGCCGAGATCGATGCGAAGGCGATCGTGGTCATGCGATGTGCTCCCAGTCCTCGGCGCGCACCTCGTGCTCCAGCGCCTCGCCGGCCAGGAAGCGCTCCAGCTCGTCGAGCGCCAGGTCGAACATGCGCTGCGTCTCGGCGCCCTGGCTGCCGGCGATGTGCGGGGTGAGGAACACGTTGGGCAGGTCGTAGAGCGGCGAGTCGGCCGGCAGCACCTCCGGGTCGGTGGTGTCGATGACGGCGTCGATGCGTCCCGACACCAGCTCCTTCGTCAGCGCGTCGCCGTCGACCAGGGCGCCGCGCGCCGTGTTCACCAGCACGGCTCCGTCGCGCAGCAGCGCCAGCGCCCGCGCGTCGATCATGTGCCGCGTGGCCGGCAGTGAGGGGGCGTGCAGCGTCACCACGTCGGAGCGGCGCAGCAGGTCGTCCAGCTCGCATGCCTCGGCGCCCAGCGCCTGCGCTTCGGCGGGCGACAGCGTCGGGTCGTGCAGCAGGCAGGCGAGGTCGTAGGCCCGGAGCCCCTCGATCACGCGACGCCCGATGCGCGACGCCCCGACCACACCCACCACCTTGCCGGCGTTGCCGATACCCGGAATCTCCTGCGACCACATGCGCATGGCGCGCAGCTCGCGGTAGCGCTCGCGCGCCCGGAAGGCCCCCTTGTTGGCCAGCACGACGGCCGCCAGGGTGAACTCGGCCACCGGGACGGCGTTGGCCTCGGCCGCCGACGTGACGCGCACGCCGCGCGCGAAGCACTCGGGCGTCACGTGGTTCTTCACCGTGCCCGCCGCGTGGAAGGCGGCGCGCAGCTTCGGCAGCCGGTCGAGCGCCGCCGCGTCGAGCGGGGGGCAGCCCCAGCCGGTCACCAGCAGCTCGATGCGTTCCAGGTGCTCCGCGAGGCGGGGATCGTCGAGGGTCGCTACCGGCTCCGGCACCACCAGCGCGCAGCTGCGCGCCAGGCGCGCGAGCGCGTCGTCGCTCAGCAGGTCGCGGTTCAGCGCGGGGTGGAGCAGCAGCAGCGCGGGAGCTTTCGCGGACATGCGGCCGGCGACGGTAGCGCTTCAGGCCTCCGGGTCGTAGCCCAGATTCGGGGAGAGCCAGCGTTCGACGTCGGCGAGCGGCATGCCCTTGCGGCGCGCGTAGTCCTCCACCTGGTCGCGGTCCAGCCGTCCGACCGTGAAGTAGCGCGCCGCCGGGTGGCCGAAGTACAGGCCCGAGACGCTGGCGCCCGGGACCATGGCGCAGCTCTCGGTCAGCTCGATGCCCACCGCCGGAGCGTCGATCAGCGCGAACAGCTTGGGCTTCTCCGAGTGGTCCGGGCAGGCCGGGTAGCCGTAGGCCGGGCGGATGCCGCGATAGCGCTCGGCGATCAGGTCCTCGTTGGAGAACGCCTCCTGCTCGCCGTAGCCCCACTCGCGCCGGGCGCGGGCGTGCAGCAGCTCGGCGAAGGCCTCGGCCAGCCGGTCGGCCAGCGCCTTCACCATGATGGCGTTGTAGTCGTCCAGGTCCTTCTCGTAGGCGCGGGCCAGGTCGTCGGCCTCGGCGCCGGACGTCACCGCGAAGGCGCCGACCGCGTCGGGCGGGCCGCCCACCGGCGCCACGAAGTCGGCCAGCGACAGGTTGGGCTTGCCCTCGGCCACCGGACCCTGCTGGCGCAGCATGGGGAAGCGCTCGAGCACGTCGCTGCGGCTCTCGTCGGCGTAGACCAGCACGTCGTCGCCGTCGCTGGCGGCCGGCCAGAAGCCGTAGACGCCGCGCGGGGTGAGGAGCTTCCCTTCGATGATCTCGTCGAGCAGGCGCCGGCCGTTGTCGTACAGCTCGCGGGCGGCGGCGCCCACCTTCTCGCTCTCCAGGATCTTCGGGTACTTGCCCTTCAGCTCCCAGGCCGAGAAGAAGAAGGTCCAGTCGATGTAGGGAACCAGGTCCTCGACCGCCACGTCGTCGACCTCGCGCCGGCCGAAGAAGGACGGCCGGGCGAAGTCCTCGGGGCGGTCGGCCAGCACCAGCCGGTTGTCGCGCGCCTGCCCGATCGGGAGCAGCGGCCGCTCCTTCTTGTCGGCGTACACGAAGCGCAGGCGCTCCTGCTGGTCGCGGTTCTCGGCGTCGAAGACCTTCTTGCGCTCCGGGTCCAGCAGGTCGGACACGACGCCCACCGCCCGCGACGCGTCGTGCACGTGCACGCAGCTCTCCGAGTACTGGGGCGCGATCTTCACCGCCGTGTGCTGGCGGCTGGTGGTGGCGCCGCCGATCAGCAGGGGCAGCTCGATGCCGCGGCGCTCCATCTCCTTCGCCACGTTCACCATCTCGTCGAGCGACGGGGTGATCAGGCCGGACAGGCCGATGGCGTCGGCGCCCTCGTCGAGGGCGGTCTTCAGGATCTCGTCGCACGGCACCATCACGCCGAGATCGACGATCTCGTAGTTGTTGCAGCCGAGCACCACGCCCACGATGTTCTTGCCGATGTCGTGGACGTCGCCCTTGACGGTGGCCATCACGATCTTGCCCTGGGCCGAGTGCACCTCGCCCGCCGCCTCCTTCTCCGCCTCCATGTAGGGCGTCAGGTAGGCGACGGCGCGCTTCATGGCGCGCGCGCTCTTCACCACCTGGGGCAGGAACATCTTCCCGGCGCCGAACAGGTCGCCGACGATGCCCATGCCGTCCATCAGCGGGCCCTCGATCACGTCCAGGGGCCGCGGCAGCTTCTGGCGCGCCTCCTCGGTGTCGTCCTCGATGAAGTCGACGATGCCGTTGACCAGCGCGTGGGAGAGGCGCTCCTCCACCGGCGCCTCGCGCCAGGACAGGTCGACCTCCCGCTTCTTCCCCTCGCCGCGCACGGTCTCGGCGAACTCGACCATGCGCTCGGTGGCGTCCTCGCGGCGGTTGAAGAGGATGTCCTCGACGTGCTCGAGCAGGTCCTTCGGGATGTCCGAGTACACGCCGAGCTGGCCGGCGTTCACGATCCCCATGTCCATGCCGGCCTCGATGGCGTGGTAGAGGAAGGCGGTGTGCATCGCCTCGCGCACCACGTCGTTTCCGCGGAACGAGAACGACAGGTTGCTGACGCCGCCCGACACCTTCGCGCCCGGACACGTCTCCTTGATGATCCTCGTGGCCTCGATGAAGTTCTTCGCGTAGTCGGAGTGCTCCTCGATGCCGGTGGCGATGGCCAGGATGTTCGGGTCGAAGATGATGTACTTCGGATCGAAGCCGGCCTCCTCCACCAGCAGGCGGTAGGCGCGCTGGCAGATCTCGACCTTGCGCTCCACCGTGTCGGCCTGGCCGGTCTCGTCGAAAGCCATCACGACCACGCCGGCGCCGTAGCGCTGGACCTTGCGCGCCTTGGCCAGGAAGTCGGTCTCGCCCTCCTTCAGCGAGATCGAGTTCACGATGCCGCGGCCCTGCACGCACTGGAGCCCGGCCTCGATCACCTCCCACTTGGAGCTGTCGACCATGATCGGGATGCGGGCGACCTCGGGCTCGGTGGCGATCAGGTTCAGGAACTTCACCATCGCCGCCTGCGAGTCGAGCATGCCCTCGTCCATGTTGACGTCGAGCACGTTGGCGCCGCCGCGCACCTGGTCGAGCGCCACCTCGACCGCGGTGACGTAGTCGTCCTTCTTGATCAGGTTCATGAAGCGGCGCGAGCCGGTGACGTTGGTGCGCTCGCCGATCATGGTGAAGTTCGAGTCGGGCCGGATCTCGAAGGGCTCGAGCCCGGAGAAGCGCGCCACCTCGGTCTCCGGCTCCGGCGGAACGCGCGGCGCCACGCCCTCGACGGCGGCCGCGATGGCCGCGATGTGCCGGTCCGTGGTGCCGCAGCAGCCTCCCACCACGTTCAGCAGGCCGCTCTCGGCGAACTCGCGCAGCAGCGCCGCCGTGGTCTCCGGCTCCTCGTCGTACTCGCCGAAGGCGTTGGGCAGGCCGGCGTTGGGGAAGGCCCAGATGGGCACCGGCGCCAGGCCGGCCAGCGTCGCCAGGTAGGACCGCATGTCGGTGGCGCCCAGCGAGCAGTTCATGCCCACCGCGATCGGCCGCGCGTGCTCGATCGACGCCCAGAACGCCTCGATCGTCTGGCCCGACAGCGTCCGCCCGCTGGCGTCGGTGATGGTCACAGAGATGGCGACGGGCACGCGCCTGCCGACGCGATCGAACACCTCCTCCGCCGCCAAAATCGCCGCCTTCGCGTTCAGCGTGTCGAAGATCGTCTCGATCAGCACGATGTGCACGCCGCCGCGCACCAGCGCCTCGATCTGCTCGGCGTAGGCGTCGCGCAGCTCGGCGAAGGTGAGGTCGCGGAAGGCCGCGTCGTTCACGTCCGGCGAGATGGAGAGCGTCTTGCTCGTGGGCCCGATCGAGCCGGCCACGAAGCGCGGCTTGTCCGGCGTTTGCGCCGTCCACGCCTCGGCCGCCTCCAGCGCGATCTCCGCCGCGCGCCGGTTGATCTCGGCCACGTGGGGCTCCATGGCGTAGTCGGCCTGGGAGGTGCGCGTGGCGTTGAAGGTGTTGGTCTCGATGATGTCGGCGCCGGCCGCGAGATACGCGTCGTGCACCTCGCGCACCACGTCGGGCCGGGTCAGGCAGAGCAGGTCGTTGTCGCCCTTCAGGTCGACCGGGTGGTCCGCGAAGCGCTCGCCGCGGAAGTCGGCCTCGGTGAGGCCCTTCGACTGGAGCATGGTCCCGGTGGCGCCGTCGAACACCAGGATTCGCTCGCGGAAGAGCGTCTCGAGCAGATCAGGCGCGTCGCTCTGGGAAGGCATCGCCGGATATTACTTCATCTCGATGAAGGGATGCAATATCCCCCAGGGGAAAATCAGCCCCGGAGCGCCAGCCCCAGCACGTCCTCCAGCTCCTCCAGGGCCTGGTCCGGATCGTCCACCTTCAGCGTGGTCATGCCCAGGGCCCGGGCCGATTTCAGGTTGCGGCCGATGTCGTCCAGGAAGACGGCCTGCGGCGGCTCGATGCCGATGGCCTGGCAGGCGTGGCGGTAGATGCGCGGGTCCGGCTTCTGGAGGCCCAGCACGCTCGACTCGAAGAAGTGGTCGAAGTGCTCGCGCAGCGCGCGGGTGCCGTCGTCGCGCTCCTCGCTGGCCCAGTTGTTGGTGAGCGCCGCCGCGGACAGGCCCGATCCGCGGATGCGGCGGATGGCCTCGATCATCTGGGGCCGCGGCTGCGACGCCAGCGCCATGCGCTCCATCATCTCGCGGGCGTCGATGGTGCGGCCCGCCTCCCGGCAGTCGGCCTCGAAGGCGGGGATGAAGGCCTCGAGGTCGACCAGGCCCCGCTCGAGCCGGCTCCAGGCGCCCGCCTCGCCGGTGTCGGCCACCACCCGGTTCACGAAGCCGGCCGGAATGCCGTGGTGCTCCTCGAAGGCGGCGATGGCGTGCAGCGGCGATCCGAGCACCACGCCGCCCAGGTCGAAGATGACCGCCCGCAGCCCGCTCACGATCCCTCCGCCGCCAGCCGCACGCGCAGGATGCGGTCGCCGGCGAAGCTGCCGACGTAGAGCGCGTCGCCGACCCGGAGCCCGACGGTGCCGGCGCCCATGGTCACACCGTCGCCGGTGTAGACCGGCTCGCTCTCGAACGTCGCGGGATCGATCGCCACGATCGCGAAGGCCGCCGGGCAGCTCCCCTCGGTCACCTCGCCGCACGCCAGCAGCTCGCCGATCGGCGCCGTCAGGGAAGCCACGAACAGCCGTCCGTCCGGGGCCCAGGTGGAGTTGTCCGGCGCCGTCACCTCCGCCTCGCCGAGCGTCTCGCCGCTGGCCAGGTCGACGGCGAAGACCCGGTCGCCCAGGTTCGCGTTCACCCACAGCACCGTCTCGTCGGCCGAGAGCTCGACGCCGTTGGCGAAGCTCGCCTCGCTGCCGGGCACGCGCGCAAAGCCCGCGTCGGCGGACCAGGCCAGCACGTGGCCCGTCCTGCGGCCCAGCAGGTCCGCCTTCAGGAACTCCCAGAGCTGACCGATGCCGTCGCGGCGCGGGATCATGTGGGAGACCAGGAAGCCGCCGTCGCGACGGCCCACCACGTCGTTCAGCCAGGCGCCGGCGGGCGGCACGGCGCAGCCGCGCCAGGCGAGCCCGGCCGCGCCGCGCGGGTCGGTCACCTCGAAGAACTCCACCGACTCGCGCCCCGCGTGGTTCACCACCAGCAGCGCGAACGTCCCGTCGCTGCGCTCCACCAGGTCGATGCCGTGGGGACTGAAGCCCTCCGGCGGGCCGGGGCAGTCCGCGTCGCCCCAGCCGGGCTGCGGCCGGGCGCCGTCCGCGTCGCCGGGCGCGAAGAGCAGGTGACGGCTGTGGTCGCGCAGGTCGAGGCGCGAGATCCGGCCCGGGTTGGCGCGATCCATGGCGCCGTACTCGCTCACCAGCAGGGCGCTTCCCGACGGCAGCAGCGCCAGGTCCTCCGGGTTCTGGTAGCCGCACAGCGGCTCGGCGTCGCCATGCGCCGAGCAGTCGACGATCGGCGTGACCGACGGCGTGCAGGCCGCCAGGGCCAGCGCTACGAGCACTCCGAGCGTCCTCACGACTCCCCCTCCGGTGCCTCGGCCAGCTCGGCAGGGTACACGTCGGCCAGCGGCGTGTGCGGGGTGCGCTGCCAGCCGTCCCAGGCGTAGAGCGCCAGCGCCGCCCACACGCAGCCGAAGCCCACCGCGTGGCTCGCGGTGAAGGGCTCGCCGTAGAAGACGACCGCCAGGCCCAGGGCCAGGGTCGGCGCGATGTACTGGAACATGCCGAGGGTCGAGAGCGGCAGGCGCTTGGCCGCGCTGGCGAAGGCGACCAGCGGCGTGGCGGTGATCAGCCCGGACGCGGCGACCACCGCCTGCATGCCCGGGCCCGCGTCGCCCACCGTCGCGACGCCGCGCCAGCCGAGCCAGGCCAGGTAGAGGAGGGCCAGGGGCGCCAGCGTCAGCGTCTCCAGCGCGTAGCCCGCCAGCGGGGCGGCCGGCGCCAGCTTGCGCACCAGTCCGTAGAGACCGAAGGAGGTGGCCAGCACCAGCGAGATCCAGGGCAGCTCGCCCAGCTGGAACGCCTGCCAGGCCACGCCCGCCGCCGCCAGGCCCACGGCGATGCCCTGCGCCCGGGTGAGCCGCTCGCGCAGCAGCACGAGGCCGAACAGCACGTTCACCAGCGGGTTGATGTAGTAGCCGAGGCTGGTGGCGACGATCCGGTCGGTCTGGACGGCGTAGATGAAGGTGAGCCAGTTCACGGCGATCAGCAGCGACGCCAGCACCACCGCCGCCGCCGCCCGGCCCGAGCGCAGCACGCGCACCACGTCGGGCAGACCGCGCGTGGCGCCGATCAGCAGCACGGCGACCGCCAGCGATGCCAGCACCCGGTAGGCCAGCAGCTCCGACGACGGGAAGGCCGCCGTCACCTTCCAGTAGATGGGGGCGAAGCCCCAGACGCCGTAGGCGATCAGCGCGTGGCCCACGCCCGTCGGATCGAGACGGGTGTCGAGACCGGCGTGAATGCGGTCGGAGGGAGCAGCGTCCATGGGGGTGGCGCGAGGATACAATGGCCGTGCGCTTCCCCAAGGAGGAGACCCCGTGTCGCGACGATCGATCCGCATTCCCACCTTCTGGGCGCTCGTGACGCTGCTGCTCGCCTGCGCCGGACCGCCGCCGGCGTCCGCCGACGAGGGCGACGAGGCGCGCCAGCGCGTGCGCTTCCGCGTCGAGAGCGCGCGGGAGGTGCCGAACGACTGGATCGTGGCGGTGGTGGGCATCGACGCCGAGGACGTCGATCCGGCCGCGCTGGCCGACACGGTGAACCGCTCCATGGGCTGGGCGCTCGAGCAGGCGCGCGCCGAGAAGCGGGTCGAGTCGAAGAGCGGCGGCTATCACACCCAGCCGGTCTACGAGAAGGGCAAGCTGCGTCGCTGGCGCGCCCGCCAGGACCTGATCCTGGAGGGCGCCGACGCCGACGCGATCGCCGAGCTGGTGGGGACGCTCCAGAGCCGGCTGCTCCTGCGCTCGTTCCAGTTCCAGATCTCGGAGCCGACCCGCGCGGCCGTGGAGGAGGAGCTGGTGGCCGAGGCGCTGGCCGCGTTCCAGAAGCGGGCCGAGCTGGTGCGGAAGAGCCTGGGCGCGTCGGGCTGGGTGCTCGACGACGTCTCCATCGACACCGGCGGCTTCTCGCCGCGCCCCGAGCACATGGTGCGCGCCCGCGCCATGTCCGCCGACTCTGTGACGGCACCGGCGTTCGAGGCCGGCGAGAGCCGCATCGTGGTCGGCGTGAACGGCAGCATCGCCCTCGAATAGCGCGCCGCCGCGCGCGCTATGGTGCGGGCCATGTCCCGCACGCCGCTTCTCGAGGCCCGTCAGGACGGGTTGCGCATCGCGCACCGGCCCGACTTCCGCCCGGAGTGGGTGGCCCAGGCGATCGAGCTGCACCGGGGCAGCGCCGCTCGCGGGCGCGAGCACTGCGAGCACTGGGGACCCGGCTCTTCGGTGAGCCGGGTGATCCTGCGCGGCGCAGTCGACTTCGACCTGGCGGTGAAGTGGAACCACGACCGGGGCCTGCGCGGCGCCCTGTCCGACGCCCTGCACGGATCGCGCGCGGCGCGGGCCGCGGCCGGCGCCGACGTGCTGGCGTCGCTGGGCATGGCCCCCCCCGAGACGCTGGCCTTCGCCGAACGCCGCCGCCTGGGTGTGCCCTTCGAGAGCTTCCTGATCACCGGCTTCCTGGCGGACACCGAGCCCCTGCCGGTGGCGATGGCCGGCATGCGCCTGGCGCCGGAGCGCCGCCGCGCGCTGGCCCGCGCCGTCGGCCACTGCATCGGATCGCTCCACGGCGCGGGCTACGACCACGCGGACCTGAAGCACTCGAACCTGCTGGTGGGTCGCGACGGACGCGTCGTGCTGCTCGACCTGGACACGCTGGTGCCGCGCACCAGGCCCACCTTCCGGCGCGTGGTGCGCGCGCTGGGCCAGCTCGAGGCCTACACCCGCGACCTCTATCCGTGGGTGCCGCGCAGCGATCGCGCCCGCTTCCTGCGCGCCTACTTCGAGGCCAGCCCGGAGTTCGCCGCGCGCCGCGACGAGCTGTTGCGCGAGGTCGAGGCGTGGGTGGCCGAGCGGCTGGCGCGCTGGGAGGGCCGCGACCGGGAGCTCCACATCTACTACCCGCTGGCGCCGCGCGACACCCGACCCCTCACCGTCGCCACCGCGCGCGGCTCGCGTCCGGCCAGCGGAGCGCCGCGGCTCTGATGCGCATCGCCCTCACCATGACGCGCGCCAGCGACCTGGGCGGTGTCGAGCGCCAGGCCCACAGCGTGGCGCGGGCGCTGCTCGACGAGGGCCACGAGGTGCACGTCTTCGCCCAGAAGCGCGACGACACCGTCGACGAGCGCATCGTCTTCCACCGCATCCCGAACCCGGGCAAGCCGCTGCGGGCCGCGAAGGTCTGGCTGTTCGACAAGGGGGTCGAGCGCGCCGTGCGCCGCGAGGGCCCCTTCGACCTGGTGCACGGCTTCGCCAAGACGTCGAAGCAGGACGTCTACTTCGACGGCTCGGGCTGCCTGGCCGACTTCCAGCGCTACTCCATCGATCGCATGCCCGCCGGCTGGCGGCGCAGCTGGCGTCGCCACGGGCTGCACCAGCGGGTGGTCGCGCGCATCGAGCGGCGTCGCTACACGCGCGGCAACTTCCGGCGCATCCTCGCCATCTCCGAGATGGTGCGCGGCCAGATCCTGGCGCGTCACGGTCTGGAGCAGGGCGACGTCGAGACGCTCTACCCCGGCGTCGACCTGGACCGCTTCCGGCCGAGCAGCGAGGAGGAGCGCCGCCAGGTGCGGCGCGAGCAGGGCATTCCGGTGGACGCGCCGGTGTTCGCCTTCCTGGGTAGCGACTACCGGCGCAAGGGTCTCTCGACCTTCCTGAAGACGCTCACCCTGGTCGAGGGCGTGCACGGCCTGGTGATCGGACGCGAGTCGCCGGCCCGCGAGCGCTTCTTCGCCGAGCAGGCCGCCGCCTTCGGGGTGGCCTGGCGCACCCACTTCCTGGGCGTGCAGCCCGATCCGGGCCGCCTGCTGGGCGCCGCCGACTGCCTGCTCTTCCCCAGCCACTTCGACGCCTTCGGCCAGGCGGTGCTGGAGGCCCTGGCCTGCGGGGTGCCCGCGGTGGTCAGCCTGAACGCCGGCGCCGCCGAGCTGGTGGCGGACGGCAAGGCGGGGGCGGTGGTCGCCGATCCGACCGACGCCGTCGCCTTCGCCCGCGAGGCGGCCCCCTTCCTGGAGAGCGAGCGGCGCATCGAGGCCGGCTTCCTGGCCCGTCAGGAGGCCGAGAAGCACCCCTGGAGCCGCCACGTGAAGCGGGTGCTGGCCATCTACGCCGATCTGCTGGCCGAAGGGGCCTGATCGGCCGCCGCTCCCCCCGGGTCCGCTTGTCAGGACCGGGGTGCCCGTCCCATACTCCCGCGGCGCAATCCGCACCCCTCCCCCACACGAACGAGCCGATGGACCTCCGGAAGGCCTACGAGACCCTGGGCATCGCCCGGGGCGCCTCTGCGGAAGAGGTGGAGGCCGCCTACGAGCGGCTTCGCAGCGACATCGACGAGCGCCTCGAGCGCGTGCACGCCGGACCGGTCGTGGCCCGCTATCGCGAGGTGCGCGCCCGCCTGGACGCGGCCCGCGAGGCGATCCGCTCCGCGCCCGCACCGGCGCCGGACGAGCCGCTGGCCCACGCCCTCGAGGTGCTGGGCCTCTCGCCGTCGGCGTCGCCGCTCGACGTGGCGTCGGCCTACGTGGCGCTGTGCGAGGAGATCGACCGGGAGGTGCGCGACGCGACCACCGAGGAGGTGCGCCGCGCCTGTCTCGAGGCCCGCGCCGACGTCGACGCGGCCTACCAGCGCTGCGCGCTGTCCCCGCTGCACGAGGCGCCGGAGCCGGAGATCGCCGCCGGGTCGGCGCCGGACGCCGAGGCCCCGGAGCCCGCCCACTACGAGACCCAGATGGCCAGCGCGCCCTTCGAGGCGCCCGAGGCGCCGGTGCCCGAGGCGCCGGTGCTGCGCATCGAGCCCGAGGCGGAGGAGAGCGGCCGCCGCAAGCGCCGCCGTCGACGGGGCCTGCGCCGGCTGGCCACCGCGGCGAGCCTGCTGCTGGTGGTCGCGGGTGCCGGCGCCGGCGCGATCTGGTGGCTCGGGATCGATC
>JBNLVK010000144.1:0-36487 GCA_050618055.1 Myxococcota bacterium | reverse complement strand
ATGCTCTTGTCGTGGGTGAACACGAACTCGATCGGGTCCTCGATCGTGATGATCTTGGCCTTCCGGACCCGGTTCACCTCTTCCACCATGGTCGCCAGGGTGGTCGACTTGCCCATGCCGGTGGCGCCGGTGATCAGCACGTAGCCCCGACGGAGCTGGGCCAGGTCGCGCAGCACGTTCGGGAGGTTCAGCTCCTCGAAGCTGCGGATCTGGAGCGGGATGACCCGCAGCACGACGTTGTAGAAGCGCCGCTGCCGCGAGATGTTGACCCGGAAGCGGCCCTCGTTGGGCAGCTCGTAGGCCAGGTCGATCTCGTTGAAGTCCATCGACACGCCGCGCGGATCGTCTTCCAGCAGCAGCTTGACGATGGTCTCCGTGTCCTTCTCGGTCAGGACCTTGTAGCGGAGCTCGACCAGGTCGCCGTTGAATCGATAGAGCGGGAGGTACCCCACCTGGAAGTGGATGTCCGACGCGCCTTTTTCGATTCCCAGGCGCAGAAGGCGGTACAGCTTCTCGCGGTCCATCGGCCCCCACCCTCCAGAAGGGCTGGAGTGGCATTCCTCGTGCTCCGTATCGGCCTTTCCGCCTTCGCCTTGACTGCCGAGTGCAGGATTTCCCCGAGGGGGGGGCGGGAAGACCCAAGGGGGAGCAGGGAGCGCTGGCGCGAGCTGGTACCATCCCGGACATGAAGAGGGGCGTGGGCCGCGGCCGGATGCCGTGGATGCTGGCCGCCGGGCTGCTGCTGGCGGCGACGGCCGGGGCGGAGGGCCCCGCAGAGGACGCCGCGCCGCGGCCGGTGTCGCTGGACTCGCTGCTGCGGCTGCCGCCCAGCAGCCAGACCAAGGTTCCCGAGCCGGCTCCCGAGGTGGGGGGCGCCACCCGCCGCGAGTGGAGCGAGCGCTTCGACCGGGCCCGGGGCGACGTGGCCGCCGCCGAGGCCCGCCTGGCCGAGGCCCAGGCCGAGCTCGAGCAGCTGGCCCAGGGCAGCGAGAGCTGGCAGGTGTCGGCGCCGGGCGTGGGCGGGGCGACCCCCAGCGGCGAGACGGGCCCGCTTTCCTTCGCCCACCGCCAGGAGATCCGGCGCGCCCGCGAGGACGTCCAGACCGCCCAGCAGGCCCTCGAGGAGCTGCGCATCGAGGCCAACCTGGCCGGCGTTCCGCCCGAGTGGATCGGCGGCGACGAGCCGGTGGCGCCGCCCCAGCCTAACCAGCCTCTCCCGTGACAGCCTCTCCCGTGAGCCTTCCCGCACGCACCAGGAAGGCGAAGGCGGGCAGGGCGTAGGCGCCGGTCAGCAGGAAGTAGCTGGCGTAGCCCATCTGCTCGGTCAGCCAGCCCGACGGAATGGCGACCAGCCCGCCGGCGACGGCGTAGATCGACGTCACCAGCGCGTACTGCACGGCCGCGTGCTCCTTCTGGCAGATGCGCATCAGGTACGACATGAAGCCCACCCCGGCCATGCCGCCCGTGAACGACTCCACCAGGCTGGCGGTGTAGATCGCCCGCCAGCTTCCCTCCGGCAGGCTGGCCGCGCCGGCGTAGGCCAGGTTCGACAGCAGGGCGAAGGCGCCCAGCCACCACAGCGACCGGCGGATGCCCAGGCGCGAGACGCAGACGCCGCCGAGCACGCCGCCTACCAGCGTGGCCACCGGACCGAGCGTGCCCGAGATCCAGGCGATCTGGCCGGTGGTGAAGCCCCGGTCCACCCAGAAGGGCTCCACCATGGGACCCATGGCGCGATCGCCCACGCGGTAGAGCAGGATGAAGCCGGCGGCGGCCACCACGTGGTCGCGGTCGAGCCAGCGGCGCAGCGCACTCCAGGTGTCGGCGCGCGCGGCCGCCGGCACCGGCACGGCCGGCGCCAGTCGCACCGATGCCGCCATGGCGAAGCTGGCCGCACCGCCGACGGCGAACACCGGACCCCAGCCGAGCCGGTCGGTGAGCGCCAGCAGCGCCCCGCCCGACGCGATCATCCCCACCCGGTAGGCGATGTTGCGCACCGCGTTCACCGGTCCCTCGTCGCCGCGCTCGACCAGCCCGATGGTGTAGGCGTCGATGGCGATGTCCTGGGTCGCCGAGGCGAGGCAGTAGAGGCCCACGCTGATCCACAGCCAGACGCCGATGGCGGCCGGGTCGCCCGAGATCCAGGCGGCCAGGCAGCCGGCCATGGCCAGCATGGCTGCGGCGATCCACTGGCGGCGCTCGCCGAAGCGGTCGACCAGCGGTGACCACAGCACCTTGGCCGCCCAGGCGAACGACGCCACCTGCAAGAAGCCGATGGCCGTGAGCGAGACGTCCTCGAGGCGCAGGAACACCGGCAGGAGCTTCTGGAAGACCCCCATCGGGAAGCCTTCGAGGACGTACAGCCAGGCGACGATCGCGAGCGTTCGGGCCAGACCCGTCCTCCCCCCGGACGCAGTATAGGGCCCGACGCGTCTCCCCCCGGGCGCAGTATAGTTCGCGGGTGGAGTCGGTGACGCTGCCCCGGGACGACGAGGGCCTGCTGGCACTGGCCGGGCTGGCGGAGCCGCGCACCGCCGATCAGGGCCTGTTCGACGACGACTCGTGGCTGCGGCGGGTGAGTGGCGAGTCGGCGCTGCTGTTCGGCGGCGGCCGGGCCCTGCTGCTGGAGATCGCGCACCCGCTGGTGGCCGCCGGCGTGGCCGACCACTCGAACTTCCGCACGGATCCCTTCGGGCGCCTCCAGCGCACCCTCGACGCCATGGGCAGGCTCACCTTCGGCGACCGCGACGCGGCATTCGCCGCCGCCCGCTTCGTCGAGCGCTCCCACGCCCGGGTGCGCGGCACGCTGGCCGCCGACGTGGGACCCTTCGCCCGGGGGACGCCCTACGACGGTCGCGACCCGGAGCTGGTGCGCTGGGTGTGGGCCACGCTGGTGGACACGTCGTGGGTCGTCTACGGGCTGTTCGTCGCGCCCATGGACGACGCCGCCTGCGAGGCCTACTACCGCGACCACCGGGTGCTGGCCCGCCTGCTGGGCGTGCCGCCGGCGCTGGTGCCGGAGGACTGGTCCGCCTTCCGGCGCTGGTTCGACGGGGTGGTCGCCAGCGACGTGCTGAGCGTGGGCGACCAGGCGCGCGAGATCGCCCGGGCCGTGCTGCACCCGCCGGCGGCCCTGCAGGGCGCCGGCGCCGGCGCCGTCCGCCGGGTGACGGCGGCGCTGCTGCCGCCCCGGCTGCGCGAGGCCTTCGGGCTCCCCTGGGACGAGGCCCGGGCGCAGCGTTTCGATGCACTGGTCTCGTCGGTGCAGCGCTTGCGCGCCGAGAGCGCCCGGAGCTAGGCTCCGCCCCGCTTCGAGCCGGAGGAGGGCCCATGGACGAAGAGCAGAAGGGAAAGGTCGATCTCGTATCGATCCTCTACATCTTCGGCGGCGTCCCGGTGATCGTGCTCTTCCTGGTCGTGCTGTTCACGATGGCGCGATCCTGCAACGTTCCGGCCTAGCTGCCCTCGCTGCACCCTCGCGAACGCGCAGCTCCGCGGGGCTACCCGCACCGTCCCCGACGGAAACCGCGCCCCGCCTGATTTTATAGCGTTTCCAGCGGGTTAGAGGTCAACCGCAGGGCCGGACCGTCCGATAACCCCCCCATGCGCAAGGGGTGGATGCGGGCGAATCGCGCGCCGGGAACCCTCTTCCTGGCGGCGCTGCTGACCCTGGGCGGCGGATGCACGACGCTGCCGCCCGCCGAGGTCGGGACCTACGACTACTTCGCCGCCGCGCCGCCCGACGACCCCTGGACCCACAAGATCCGGGGTTGGCAGCAGCGCGACGATTCCGCGGGCCAGTCGACGGCGCTGGCCCACCTGCCGCCCACGTCGGTGGGCACCGAGCACCCGGGTCTCGAGCGCGACAAGGTGGGCGACCTGCGCAGCAAGTACGACGCCTTCCGGCTGGAGCGCAAGCGCGCCCTGGCGCGGGACGTGGCCACCTGGATCCAGGCCGAAGCCCGCAGCCACTACGTGGCCGACGGCGCGGTCGACCACTGGGCGACCCTCGAGGAGACCTTCGAGACCAACGGCGACGACTGCGACGGTCTGGAGCTGCTGACCTTCCACTTCCTGCGCGAGATCGGCTTCACCGAGGACGAGGTCTTCCGCGCGATCGTGGTGCGGCGGGGCGACGGACAACACCACATGGTGACGCTCTGGTTCGAGGACCGGGAGGATCCGTGGGTGATCGATCCCACCGGCGCCATGACCACCGGCATGCCGCGCATGTCCGAGGTCCCGGGCTGGGTGCCGCTCAAGGTCTTCTCCGAGACGCACGACTTCTCCGTGCGCGATCGGATGCTGCTGACCGCCACGCGCTAGCGAGGCCGCGCCGTTAGCGAGGGTCCGCGGGGCGGGCGTATGCTCCCGCCCGTGAACGATCTCCACCCGATCGAGGCGTCGCACCTGCACGCCCGCCGCGAGCGCGTGTTCCTGGTGCTGGCCGGGCTGTTCCTGGCGTCGATGACGATGCTCAACATCCTGGGCGTCTCGCGCTTCCTGGACCTCTCCTTCCAGGTCGGCGGCCTGCGCATCCCGCTGCTGCTGGCCGTCGGCGTGCTGCCCTATCCGGTGACGTTCCTGTGCACCGACTTCATCAGCGAGATCTACGGGCGCAAGCGCGCGAACACCGTGGTCTTCGTCGGGCTGGCGATGAACCTGTGGGTGGTGGCCTTCCTGTGGGTGGGCGGCGTGCTGCCGCCGTCGGTCGAGATCGATCCCACCAGCGGGCTGCCTCCCACCGACGCCTACGACTTCGCCTTCTTCCGCATCCGCTACCTGACCATGGGCGCGGTGGTCGCCTCGATGATCGCCTACATGGCCGCCCAGCTGTGCGACGTCTACCTGTTCCACTTCTGGAAGCGGCTGACCGCGGGCCGGCACCTGTGGCTGCGCAACAACGGCTCGACGCTCGTGAGCCAGCTCGTCGACACCGTCGCCGTCATCACCATCACCCACTTCTACGCGAAGGGGCTGCCGGTCGACCCGGCGGCGCCCATCTGGCCCCAGCTGCTGGTGTTCATCGGCTCGGGCTACGTGTTCAAGCTGGTGGTGGCGCTGCTCGACACCGTGCCGTTCTACCTGGGCGTGGCGTGGCTGTCGCGCTACCTGGAGATCGATCCGACGGTGGAGCACGATAGAGACCTCGAGGCAAAGGCCTAGGGGGGCCACGCCCCTTCCTTTTTTTGGCTTCGCTCGCCTTCGGCTCGCTGCGCGCGGACCCTCTGGGTCCGCTTGCGGCGGGCGCGTGCTGCCTCGGGGCCGGACGGTCAGCCGTTTCGCTCGGAGGCTCGCGTCGGGGCGGCCTCGACGATCGCGGTTGCGACGCGTGTGCGTGCGTGTTCGCGGGCGTGGGGCGCGGACGGGTCGACCGACCGGTCCCGCGAACTAGCGCCCGTATCGGTCCGGCAGCTGGCGGTGGGTCCGCCGCCAGCTCGCCAAGCGACACGGGCGCTCGCGCCAGTCGCCCCGGTCCGCCGACCCGTCCGCGACCCAGGCGGGCGTGAAGCCGGGCACCCGTGGTGCAACCGCGATCGTCGCGTCTGCCCCGGCGCGTGCCTCGGCGCCCTCAGGCTGACCGGCGGGTGGTGGGCACCACCCTCGACCCCCGCAAGCCGGCGCGGGAGCGCCGGCGCGCAGTGAGCCGAAGGCGAACGAAGCCAATCACTCGATATCGCCTTCGAGCTCCAGTTCCTTGCGCTGGCGGTCGGCGCGGGCTCGGGCCTTGGCGCGCTCGCGCTCGATCTCGATCAGCAGGTCGCGGCGCACCTGCTCGGCCTGCTCCTCCTCGGCGGTCATGCGCAGGCGCTTGGCGTCGCGCAGGCACTCCTCGAGCAGGCGGTTGCGGCGGCTGGCCAGCAGCGCGGGAATGGGCGGCGAGTCGGCGTCCGGCTTCATGCGGATCTCGCGCAGCTGCTCGATCTCCGCGCCGTCGTCGGCCCGGGCCCAGGCGCGCACCTGGTTGCGGCCCGGCTCCATCTTGATCAGGCCCGCCCAGGCGCCGTCGGCGGTCTGGCGGAAGTACTGGGCCTCCTCGCGGGTGGTCTTGTTCACCAGCGCCATCGAGTCGAGGTTGGCGAAGCTCACCTCCTCGACCACGCTCACCAGCTGGCCCGGATCGCGCACCGGCGTGAAGTAGCCGCGGGTGCGGCTCGCCATCTCGACCACCGCGATCGGCCCCTCCAGCGCGTCGGGTCCGATGGCGAAGGAGTGGATCTTCACCCGGGCGCGTCCGGCGCGGTTCGCGGCGCGCAGCACGGCGCGGACGTTGTCGGCCTGGGCCTCGGGTCCGTAGGGCAGGGTGGGCTGCCCGTCGGTGAAGAAGAAGACGATCTTCTCGCTGTCCGGGTTGGGAGTCGAGAGCGCGCCGCGCAGGCCCAGCAGCTCGATGGTCGCCTGGTCCACGCCGGCGGCCATGTGGGTGTTGCCCTCGGGCTCCGACGCCAGCAGCGCGTCCAGCGCCTTCTCGATGCGCACGTACTCGCGGGTCAGCGGCTCCAGGGTGAAGGCGGGCTTGCGCTGGCGACCGTAGCCCGGCGTGTCGCCGGCGAAGCTCACCAGCGAGACGCGGGTGCTGCGCGGATCCAGCCCGGAGAGCAGCTGGCGGGCGGCGGCGATCTCGGCGGCCAGGATCGAGTCGCCCGGGTCGGTGGTCGGCATGAAGATCGAGCCCAGCCGGCCGAGCCGGTGGGTGCCGATCTTGCCGTCGCCGTCGATGTCGGTGCCCGACGGGTCGATGGTGGAGCGCGAGGTGTCGATGACCATCGCCACGTCGAACTGGCGCATCTCGCCCGACAGCGCCGCCGCGCGGCCGGCCACGAAGACGCCGCACACCGAGTCGCCGACGGTGCTGCCCGGCGGCGGATACTCGATGGTCATCTGCATGTTGGTCGGTCCGCTGGCCTTCAGCGTGGGCAGCTGGTTGGTGGGCGGTACCGGCGGGGCCGGCGCGGCGGGTCGGGCGCCGCGGCCGCCGCCTTCGCCCCAGGAGGCGATCTCGCGGCCGGCGCCGCCCTCCAGCGGGC
Source organism: Myxococcota bacterium (assembly GCA_050618055.1). GTDB lineage: Bacteria > Myxococcota_A > UBA9160 > UBA9160 > SMWR01 > CALDCK01. Next base: position 29,459 of record JBNLVK010000144.1, on the reverse strand, counting down.
GCGCCAGGGCCGCCAGCACCCCGGCGATCGGCGCGGCGAAGATGCGCGGCGCTCCGTCGTTGTCGATGGACGCCTCCACCAGCCCGACCACGCGTCCGCTCTTGGACAGCACGATGGGCGCGCCGCCCCAGCCGCGCAGGTCGGCGGACAGGTCGAGATCGACCTCGAGCTGCTCGTCGGACACCTCGGTGATGGTGCCGAACAGCGCGTCCTGGTCCTTCTTGCCGCGCACCGGCACGCCCAGCACCTTCACGCGGCTGCCGCGGCGGGGCGCCTTGTGGGACGGGTCGAGCAGGCGGATGCCGCTGGGCTCCTGGTCGAGCCGGTAGACGAGGAAGTCGTCGCGGACCGTGGCGCCGGGCAGGCTGAAGGGGCGCCCCGGCTCGGCCAGCAGGCGCGTCGAGCTGCCCACCCGCTTCAGCGACTTGCCGGTGAAGAAGTCGACCCGCTGGGCGCGGGCCACGTCCTCCAGCTTGAAGGTGTGGGCGGTGCCCACGGCGACCGCTCCGGGCGCGTCCTCGATGGCCAGGAAGAACACCAGCCCCAGCGCGTCCACGGCCGACGCGCCGCCGGCCAGGCTCGGCCGGGCGACCGAGGGCGTGGCGGCCTGCGCCCCGGAGGCGAGCAGGAGCGCCAGCAGCAGCAGCACGGTCGGCTGGACGAGACGACGGAGCAAGGATCCCCCCATGGACGTGAGCCTAGGACGCACGTCCCGAGTTGCACATCGGCGGGACGCAAGCCGGTCTGTAACGGGCCCGGAGAGCAGGATTCCCGCTTCTCCGCGGATGCGCCAGAGGGGCCCCGCTGGCGGCCTCCACGGCTCCCGCATCGACCGCGCGCTACCGTGGTCGGCGTGACCGGCGACACCGACGTGGCCCCGCCGCAGGGGGCCGGCCCGCCGCTCGGATCGGAGGGGGGACCGGAGGGGGGTGGGGCCGCGGGACCGGGCTGGCGCGGTGCGCTGCTGCTGCTCGGGATCGGAGGCGTGCTGGCCTTCCTGCTGGCCGAGGCCTTCCTGCGCGTGTTCGCGCCCCAGAACCTGGAGCCCCACCCGCCGCACCTGTACGCGGCGGACGACGAGATCGGCTTCGTGCTGACGCCGGGCCTGGACGGGCGCAGCCGCAACCCGGAGTGGGACGTGGCGGTCACGACCAACCGGCTCGCGCTGCGCGAGCGGGAGATCGGTCCGAAGGCGCCGGGCGAGCGGCGCCTGCTCTTCCTGGGCGACTCCTTCACCTTCGGGCTGGGGGTCGAGGCGGAGGAGGCCTTCCCGCGCCGCGTCGAGGCGCTGCTCGGCGCGGGCCCGCCGCCGCTCCGGGTCGTGAACGCCGGGGTCCCGGGCTACGGAACCCGCCACGCCCTGGCCTGGTGGCAGCGCATCGACGACGCCGTCGACGCCGACGCGCTGCTGCTGGCCTTCTTCCTGGGCAACGACTTCTACGACAACGTGGGCCTCAACGAGTTCGAGATCGTCGGCGGCTTCCGGGTACCGAAGCGCGTCCACGGCGGCCGGGCTCAGCTCTCGGCGCGCCTGGGCCTGCCGGTGCGCTGGAAGGTGGCGCTGCGCACGAACCTCCACACCTACGCCCTGGCCATGAACGGCTGGGCCGCGCTGCTGGCCTGGGGCGGCTGGACCGACCTGGAGGAGATGTACGCGGTCTACCGGCGCGAGCCCGACCCCACGATGCGCGAGGCGACCGAGGCCACGCGCCAGGCGCTCGCGCGGCTGGCCGGGCGCGCCCGCGCCGCCGGCACGCCGCTCGGCCTGGTGCTGATCGCGGACACGCGGGTCCGTCCCGCCATCGCCGCCCGTCCGGATCTCGACTTCGAGCGGCCGGCCCGGCTGGTGACGTCGATGGCGGCCGAGCTGGACCTGCCGGTGCTCGACCTCTCGGAGCCGTTCTCCGATACCGACGGAAAGATCCACCCGGTCGACGGACACTGGAACGCAACGGGCCACGCGCTGGCTGCGGAGGCGATCGCCCGCGAGCTGCGCGGAGGCCGGCTGGCGCGCGTCGGCGCGGCGCTGGGGCGCTAGCATCCACCGGGGTGGGAGGCTTCGTGACGCGCGCGATTCCGTGGCTCCTGGGTGTGTGCCTCGCGGCGCTGGCGGTCGCACCGGCCCTGGCCGGCGAGCGCTTCGACACGGTGGTGATCGACGCGGGCCACGGCGGCGACGACGCGGGCGCCCGCGGCGCCGGCGGCACCGTCGAGAAGGACCTGGTGCTGGCGGTCGCGAAGGACCTGGCGCGCCGGCTCGAGGCGGCGGGGCTCACCGTCGTGCAGACGCGCACCGACGACGTCTTCGTGCCCCTCGAGGAGCGCACCCACATCGCCAACGACGCCCGCGGCGACCTGTTCCTGTCGATCCACGCCAACGCCTCGACCGACCACTCGGTGCACGGCACCGAGACCTACTTCCTGGCGCTCGACGCCAGCGACGCCTCCGCCGCCAGCGTGGCGAGCCGCGAGAACAGCGCCTTCGACGACGCCGCCTCGGGCATCGCCGCCATCGACGATCCCTTCATCGCGCTGATCGGCGACATGATCGCCACCGAGCACATGCAGGAGTCGAACGACGTGGCGCGGCTCATCCAGACCGAGCTGGGCCGCACGCCGCTCAAGTCGCGCGGTGTCAAGCAGGCGCTGTTCGTGGTGCTGGCCGGCGTGCAGATGCCGGCGGCCCTGGTGGAGATCGGCTTCGTGACCAGCTCCCGCGACGAGGGGAAGCTGGCGAAGGCGAAGGGCCGGTCCGAGGTGGCGTCGGCCCTGGAGCGGGCCGTGCTCGACTTCGGACGGCGCTACGATGCGCGTCGCGGCAACCCGGGCGACGAGCCGGGACCGGCCGACCAACGCTGACGAAGGAGCCCCCCTTGCGACCCGACGGACGCGCCCCGGACGCCCTGCGCCCGGTCTCGCTCGAGCCCGACTTCACCGACAGCCCGCTGGCCTCGCTGCTCTGCCGGGTGGGCGAGACGCTGGTGCTGTGCACGGTCAGCGAGGAGGAGAAGGTCCCGCGCTTCCTGGAAGGGAAGGGGCGGGGCTGGGTGACGGCCGAGTACTCGATGCTGCCCGGCTCGACCTCGCCGCGCGCCGAGCGCGAGGTGTCGCGCGGACGCCCTGCGGGCCGCAGCCAGGAGATCCAGCGCCTGATCGGCCGCAGCCTGCGCGCCGCCGTCGACCTGCCGGCGCTGGGCGAGCGCACGCTCACCATCGACTGCGACGTGCTCCAGGCCGACGGCGGCACGCGCTGCGCGTCGATCACCGGCGGCTTCGCGGCCCTGGCCATCGCCGCGCGGCGCCTGCGGGCGCGCGGGGCGGTCGAGCGCGACCCGATCCGCGGCGCCGTCGCCGCGGTGTCGGTGGGCATCGTCGACGGCGAGGTGCGGCTCGACCTGCCCTACGTCGAGGACTCCCGCGCCGAGGTGGACATGAACGTGGTGGCCACCGGCGACGGGCGCCTGATCGAGATCCAGGGCACCGGCGAGGACGGCAGCTTCTCGCTCGAGCAGCTCTCCGAGCTGGCGCGCCTGGCCCTGAAGGGCACGGGCGAGCTGGCGGCCCGGCAGCAGCAGGCCATCGATGCGGCGCGGGCGTGAGCGCGCCGGTCCTGCTGGTCGCCACCGGCAACCCGGGCAAGCTGCGCGAGATCCGCTCGATCCTGGCCGACCTGCCGGTCCGCTGGCACACGCTGGCCGACCACCCGGAGGTGCGGCTGCCCGAGGAGGGCGACGACTATGCGGACAACGCGGTCGCCAAGGCCCTGGCGGCGGCGCGCGCCAGCGGCCTGCGGGCCGTGGCCGACGACTCGGGCCTGGAGGTCTCCGGCCTGGGCGGCCGCCCCGGACCCCACTCGGCGCGCTACGGCGGTCCGGGGCTCGACGACGCGGGACGCGTCGCCCACCTGCTGGGCGAGATGCAGGGGCTCGCCGGCGCCGCCCGCGACGCCCGCTTCCGCTGCGTCGCCGCCCTGGCCACGCCCGACGGCCGGGTCGCCACCGCCGAGGGCGTCTGCCCGGGCCGCATCCTGGAGGCACCCCGCGGCGACGGCGGCTTCGGCTACGACCCGGTCTTCTGGTCCAGCGAGCACGAGCAGCCGATGGCGGAGCTCTCCGAGGAGCAGAAGAACCGCATCTCCCACCGCGGCCGCGCCTTCCAGGCGCTGCGCTCCGCCATCGAGGCGGAGCTCTAGAGCTCTTCGACCGGGAAGCGCTCCTCCGGCGGGCGCAGCTTCGGGTCGAAGCGGTCGATCGCGCGGACCAGGCGGCGCCTGGCCCGGGGCGAGAGCCAGTAGCCCAGGTCCACCAGGAAGTGGATCAGCGGGCCCGAGCAGAAGTCGACCGCCTCCTCGCGGCTCAGCGCCTCCGGATTCGAGCCCAGCTCGTGCAGGCGCAGCCACAGCGGATAGCGGGGAATGGCGACGCCCACCGCCACCGAGACCTCCGCAGCCAGATGATCGAACCGACTTCGCGCCAAGCGCGCCTCCACCGGCCCCCCGTGTGGAGTGGCCCCGGGAGGCGGAACGTGTCAGAGCCTGTGGGTGCGGACCCGGCGCGCGGCGCTAGCCTGCCCGCCGTGAGCTTCACCCCCACGCGCCTGCTGCTGATCCGCCACGCCCAGTCGGAGTGGAACGCCGAGGGCCGCTGGCAGGGCCAGGCGGATCCGGCGCTCTCGCCGCTGGGGCACGAGCAGGCCACGGCGGTGGCCGAGCGGCTCGCCGGCGAGCGCGTCGACCGGCTGTTCTCGAGCGACCTGCGCCGCGCGCGCGAGACCGCCGAGCCGCTGGGCGCGGCGCTGGGGCTCACGCCGGTCACCGCCCCGCGGCTGCGCGAGCTGGACGTGGGAGAGTGGGCCGGGCTCACCCGCGAGCAGATCGAGCGCCGCGATCCGGCGGTGCTGGCGCGCTTCGACGCCGACGATCCGGACGCGCGGCCCGGCGGCGGCGAGACCCGCCGCGAGATCCGCCTGCGGGTGCGCCGGGCGCTGGCGGACCTGGCCGCCGAGCACGCGGGCCAGCGCCTGGCGATCGTGACCCACCTGGGCGTGATCCGCGCGCTGCTGCCCGGCACCGAGCTCGAGAACGCGAGCTTCGTCGAGACGCGGGCCGACCGGCTGGCGTCGCCCGACGGCGACGGATCGGTCTGAGCGCCGGCGCCGCTACTGGGGCGGCAGCCCCAGCCGGGCGCGGCCCCGGTTGCGCGCGCGACGGGTCAGCCAGGCCACCAGCCCGGGCACGAAGCGCTTCGCGTAGTACATCACCCAGGCCTCGGCGGCGACCGGCGCCACGGCCCGGTTCTTCCCCACCGCCTTCAGGATGTTCCGCGCCACCCGCTCCGGCGTGTAGCCGCGGCGCTGGTAGGTGCGGACCATCTCCTCGCGCATCTCCTCGGTGTAGTCGGCGCCGACCATCTTCGCCGCCCGCGTGATCGGGGTGTCGATGATGCCGGGGCAGATGGCGGTGACGCCGATGCCGCGTCCCGCCAGCTCGTCGCGCAGCGCCTCGGACAGCCCCACCACGCTGAACTTGGTGGTGCAGTAGGCGGCCAGCTCGGCGCTGGCCAGGTAGCCGGCGGCCGACGCCACGTTCACCACGTGACCGCCCTGGCCGCGCAGGGCCATGCGCGGCACGAAGAAGTGGCAGCCGTGGATCACGCCCTTGGTGTTCACGCCCAGGATCCAGTCCCAGTCCTCGAGGGAGGTGTCGAGGAAGCCGCCGCCGATGGCCACGCCGGCGTTGTTAACCCGCAAGTCGACGGCGACCACGCGCTCGTGGACCAGGGCGGCGAAGTCGGCCATCTGCTCCGCGCTGGCCACGTCCACCACCTGCGACGTCACCGTGCCCTGGTGCAGGCTCTCGATGCGTCCGGCGGTGCCGTCCAGGCCCTCCTTGTTCAGGTCGCAGATCACCAGGTCGGCGCCGCGCCGCGCCAGCTCGAGCGCGGTCGCCTGGCCGATGCCGCTGCCGGCGCCGGTCACCAGGGCGGTCTTGCCGGTCATGTCCGTCACGTTCATCCCTGCACCTCCGCGCTCGGGGCGAGCCCCGGCGCATCGCGTCGAAGGACCCGCAGGCCTTCGAAGATCACCCACACGTCGAGCGCCAGGATCAGGCTGCCCATCACCGCCAGCAGCCACTGGTCCCCGAAGGCGGCGAAGTAGCCGCGCACCTCGCCCAGCATGGAGAAGACGGTGGCGGTGGCCACGAAGATCATGGGCACCAGCGTGTAGACGTAGGGCCGGCCCTGCTGGCGCAGCCAGACCGACACGATCAGCAGCGTCACGCCGGCCACCAGCTGGTTGGTCGTGCCGAACAGCGGCCACAGGATCAGCCCGCCCTTGCCGCCGGCCTGGGTGACCGCCAGCAGCAGCGCCGCGCCGATGCCCAGCGCGCCAGCCGCGTAGCGGTTGGTGAGCGTGCGGACGCCGTAGCTCTCGGCCAGCTCCGCGATGATCAGGCGTTGGATGCGCGCGCCCGTGTCGAGGGAGGTGGCGGCGAAGGCGATCACCATCACCGCGATGAAGGTCTTGGCGGTGGCGAAGGGAATGCCCAGGGCGTGGACGAAGCTGGCCCCGCCGGAGACGAAGGCATCCAGCTTCGGACCCAGGCCCGAGGCCGCGCCCCAGCTGGCGTAGTGGCCGTGCCACTCGGCGCTGCTGGAGAAGCCGGCGGTGGCGGCCAGCACGGCCAGCATGCCCAGTGCGCCCTCGCCGAGCATGCCGCCGTAGCCGATGGCGCGGGCGTCGGTCATGCAGCCCACCTGCTTCGAGGTGGTGCCGGAGGACACCAGGCCGTGGAAGCCGGAGATGGCGCCGCAGGCGATGGTGATGAACAGGAACGGGATCATGGGCGGCGCGCCCTCGGGCGCGGGGTTGATCGCCGGCGCCTGGATCACCGGCTGGAGCACCAGCAGGCCCAGGAACAGCAGCGACAGGCCGGTGATCAGCTGGTGGGCGTTCAGGTAGTCGCGGGGCTGGAGCAGCAGCCAGACCGGCAGCACCGACGCGCCGAAGGAGTAGACGAGCAGGATCCACACCCACGCCTCGACCGGGATCTCGGCGATGGCGGGGAAGGCCTCGGCGAAGGCATTGCCGTAGAAGATGGCGCCCAGCAGCACCGCGTAGGCCACCAGCGACGGCGCGAAGATGCCCACGCCGCGCACGTACACCAGCCAGCCGAGCCCCAGCGCCACCACGATCTGGATCCAGATCGGGAAGATGGATCCCGGGTTCGACTGGAAGAGCGTGGCGATGATGAAGGCGAACACCGCCAGCACGATCCAGATCAGGAAGGAGATGATCAGCAGGAAGAGGGTGCGGGCGCGCGGGCCGACGACGTGGCCGGTGATCTCGCCGATCGAGCGCCCCTTGTTGCGCAGGCTGATCACCAGGGCGGAGAAGTCGTGGACCGCGCCCATGAAGACGGTGCCGATCGCCACCCAGAGCAGCGCCGGCAGCCAGCCCCAGATGACCGCGATGGCCGGTCCCACGATCGGCGCGGCGCCGGCGATCGACGTGTAGTGGTGGCCCCAGAGCACGTCCTTGCGGGTCGGCACGTAGTCGACGCCGTCCTGGAGCTCGAAGGCGGGCACGCTCTCGCCGGCGTCCAGGCGGAACACCTTCTCCGACAGGAAGCGCGAGTAGAAGCGGTAGCCCAGCGCGAACAGCGCGAAGACCCCGATGGCGAGCACGGCCGCGTTCACGGCGCACAGCCTACCACCGCTCGCGCCGTCGGACGCCTCCTAGGGTGTGTAGACCAGGGCGCCGTGCGGGCCGAGCGGGACGCCCAGCACCACCCAGGCGACCAGCAGCGCGCTCCAGATCACCCCGAATACCAGCGCGTAGGGCAGCATCAGGGCCACCAGGGTGCCGATGCCCGCGTCCTTCGCGTAGCGCTGCATGAACGCCAGCAGGATCACCACGTAGGGGTTGAGCGGGGTGATGACGTTCGAGACCGAGTCGCCCACCCGGTAGGCGGCCTGGGTCAGCTCCGGGGCGATGCCCGTCTGCATGAACATGGGCACGAAGACCGGGGCGAAGAAGGCGTACTTGGCCGACATGGAGCCGATGAACAGGTTGCCCACCGCGACCACGCCGATGAAGCCCACCATCAGGAGGGCCGGCGGGAGCCGGGCCGCCGCCAGGGCGCGGCCTCCGCTGATCGCCAGCATCTCGCCGAGCCCGGTGTAGGCGAACCAGGCGATGAACTGGCCGGCGAAGAAGGCGAGCACCAGGTAGGAGCCCATCGACGCCATGGTCTCGCCCATCATCGAGGCCACGTCCTTGTCGTTGCGGATGCGACCGGTGACCGCCCCGTAGACCACGCCCGGCAGCAGGAAGACCAGGAACAGCAGCGGCACGATCACCCGCACCCAGCGCGGGAAGGGTCCGTCGTCGCCGTGGAGCGGCCAGCCGGGCAGCACGCTCGCCAGGGCGAAGAGCCCGGTGGCGGCCGCCGCCGCACCCACCGCGAAGACGAGCCCGCGGCGCTCGGGCGCGGTCAGCGGACCGGCCATCGCGTCGTCGGGGGCTGCGGGCGTGTCGGCCGCGCCGTCCGACGCCGCCTCGCGGCGCGCCATGCGCGGCTCGACCCACCAGGCGGTGACCGCCCAGCCCACGCCGGTCAGCAGCACGGTCGAGGCGATCATGAACCACCAGTTGGCGTCGGCGGTGACCACGTAGGCCGGGTCGAGGAGCTGGGCGCTTGAGGTGGAGAGCTCGGAGAGCAGCGGGTCCAGGCTGGTGATGAAGAGGTTCGCGCTGAAGCCGGCCGACACGCCGGCGAAGACGGCGCCCAGGCCCACCAGCGGCGAGCGTCCCACCGCCTGGTAGAGCGCGGCCGCCACCGGCGGCAGCACCACGTAGCCGGCGTCGAGCCCCATGGACGACATCACGCCCACGAAGAACACGGTGGGCGTGAGCAGCCGGTCGGGCACCGCCAGCAGCAGACCCTTCAGCAGCGCACCGATGAAGCCGGAGCGCTCGGCCACGCCGATCCCCAGCATGCCCACCAGCACCACACCCAGCGGCGGGAAGCCGGTGAAGTTGGTCACCAGGGTCTTCAGGATCCAGAAGATCCCGTCGCCCGAGAGCAGCCGGGTGGGGCGGACCTCCACCTGCACGCGCTCCTGGACCGGCTCGCCGGCGGGTCCGGTCCCCACCTGGGTGACGGTCTTCTCGACGCTCCAGTCGAGCTGCACCGCCAGCTCGGCCCCCACCAGCACCAGCAGCGCGCCCAGCACGAACAGGGTGGTCGGATCGGGCAGGGCGTTGCCGGCCCGCTCCACGCGGTCGAGCCAGCCCGGGCGCTTCCGCGCGGCGGGCTCGCTCACGCGGGCTCCGCCGGCCGACGCCGCCACCAGAGCACGAAGCCCAGCACCAGCACGGCGCCCAGCAGGTCGAGCCCCACGTCCCACACCGATCCGGTGCGGGTGGGCGAGAACGCCTGCCGCGACTCGTCGATGGCCGCCACCAGCAGCACCAGCACCATCGCCAGCCCCGCGATGCGCACCAGCACCGCCTCCATGCTCACGTACACGGCGCGGAAGGCGAGCAGGGCCAGCACGCCGTACTCCACGCTGTGGGCCAGCTTGCGGGTCCGCACGTGCAGGTGGTAGCGGTCGATGGCGCTCATGTCCGGGAACAGCCACTGGAGCAGCGGACCCAGGTAGCCGGCCGTGTGGTTGGCGCTGAAATGGCTGCCGCCCAGCCACAGCACCATGCCGGCGAACCCGACGAAGAGCCCCCAGGCGATCCAGAAGCGCGGGCGCCGCAGTCGTTCCCTCACGGCGCGAGCCCCAGCGGACCCAGGCTCGCCTCGACCGCGCGCAGCGCCTCGGCGCAGGCGTCGCGCCGGGTCCAGTCCTCCCGGCAGCGCGCCCAGCGCGACCGCAGTCCGGTGCGCGAGAACGGCGCCGCCGGGTGGTAGTAGTCGACCCAGAGGCGGGTGTCTTCCCGTGCCTGCTTCACGCCCTCCCTCCCGCGCGGGAGCATCGCGTCTTCCAGGAACAGGCGCGAGAGCGCCGGGACCCGGGCGAAGGGCGGGGCGCCCTGGCCGCGACGCTTCGAGCGGGCGAGCAGGTCGCGGCGCAGCGCCAGGCGCGCGGGCGACCGCGGCACCTCGTGGGCCCACTCGGCCAGCACCGGCGCGCACTCGTGGTAGCGGTGCTGGCACATCTGTCGGGCGAAGTGGCTGCGCTCCGCCTCCGACAGCTCGGTGCCGCGCGCCCGCCGGTAGCGCCGCCACAGCGAGTTGCGCTCGGCGCGCTCCGCGGTCGCCGGGGCGGTCGGGCGGGGCAGGGGCGCCATGCGACCCACGTGGAAGGCGCGCGCCGCCGCGTGGCGCAGCCGCGGGTGCATGAGCGTGTGGAGCGGTCCTTCGCCGAAGAGGTCCTGGACCGTGCCCAGCGGCATCAGCTCGTGGGCCAGCAGGGCGGGCAGGTTCGGCACGCCGGCGCGCGCCAGTCCGGCGCGGAAGTCGTCGCGGGCGCTGCGCCGCGCCAGGCGCGCCAGGTCGAGGGCGGCGTCGGGGCGGTCGTGGCCCAGCACCAGCAGGTCCGGACCGTCGCCGTACCAGACGCTCACGTGCTGGAAGACGCTGCCGAAGGTCCGCAGCGCGAGCGCCAGGGTCGGCGGGTCGATCTCGTAGAGCTGGAGCCACTGGGCGTAGACGCCGCCGGGCGCCAGGCGCCGTCGCCCCTGGGCGAGGAACTCCCGCGAGAAGAGCATCTCGACGCCGGCCACCCAGGGGTTCGAGGGCTCGCTGAAGATCACGTCGAAGCGGCCCTCGGCGCGCAGCAGGCTGCGGTAGGCGTCGCCGCGCACGATGCGGATGCGCGGGTTGCGGCTGGCCTCGCCGTTCAGCGGGTCGAACCAGGGCGCCGCCTCGATCACCGCCGCCGAGATCTCCGCGACCACCACCTCTTCGACACCGGCCAGCCGCGCCAGTTCGGAGGCGGTGACGCCGGTGCCCAGCCCGATCACGAAGGCCCGCTCCAGCCGGTCGGCGAACAGGGCGGGCAGCAGGGCCCCCAGACCGAGCGTCGCGTACTCGGTGAGGACGGCGCTGTCCGACTTGCCGTTCGTGACCAGATTCCGGTCCTTTTGGCCGTTGAAGGTGACGAACTCCTTCACCGTGATCGAGGCACTCGGGTCGTCGTCGTGGAAGAGGATCGGGGCCCAGGGTGCGGAGAAGAAGGCGTCCGGCCCCCGGCTCGTCATGGGCAGGGGCTCGCGCACCCGGTAGGCGCCGGAGGAGAGCCGGTCGATGGACCAGGCGGGAAGCCAGACAAGCCCGGCCAGGGCGGCGGCGGCGAAGCCGGCCCCCAGCACCTGCCGGCGGTCCGCGCCGAGCAGCGCCAGCGCGACGGCGACGGCGCCGGCGGCCACCCGGTACACCCCGTCCAGGTCGAGCCACCAGAAGAGCGCGTAGCCGCCCACCAGCGCGCCCAGCACCGAGCCGCCGGTGTTCCAGGCGTAGAGCCTTCCGGCGATGCCGCCGGCGTCGGGCAGGTCGCGCCGCAGACGGTCGAAGAGCAGCGGCAGGCTCGCCCCGGAGAGCAGTGCGGCGGGCCCCACCGCGCAGAGCAGCGACGCGAACACCGCCGCCTGGTAGGGGCCGAAGCTGGCGGCGTCCAGCGGGAAGCGGCTGCGCAGCCAGTGGCCGTACCAGGCGACGTCCTCGAGGAACAGGTGCAGGCCTGCGACCCAGGCGAACAGGCCGCCCACGCAGGCCGCCAGCAGCCAGGGCGGCACGCGCCGGAGCCCCGAGACCAGCGCGCTGCCCGTCGCGATGCACAGCACGAACACCGCGACCACCAGCGCGAAGGTGAAGGGCGAGCCCCCGAGACCCAGCGCCGCCAGCCGCAGCGCCGACGTCTGGAGCGTCATCATCCCGAAGCCGAGCAGCAGTGCCACCGCCGCGGCCCGCGCCGGTACCGTCGCGCGGCCGGTGTCGGCGGCCGCCAGCGGCCGGACCTCGCCGCGGGCGATCCACAGGTAGAGCGCTCCGGCCGCCAGGTTCACGCCGGCCATGGCGCGCAGGCTCCCGGCCAGACCCAGCGCCGGCACGATCCAGTAGGCGGCGCACAGCGCGCCCGCCGTGGCGCCGAAGGTGTTCAGCGCGTAGATGCGCGCGTGGATGCGGGTCGACTCGGCGGCGTCGCGGGGCAGGGCCTGGGTGAGCAGCGGGATGGTCGCGCCCATGGCCAGCGCCGCCGGACCCAGCAGCAGCGCACACAGCACGACGTCGGCCGCGAAGGCGGCCGCGTCGTTGGCCACCGGCTGCGCCGCCGACGCCGCCCGCGCCCCGGCCAGCAGCGCCGGGAAGACCAGCGCGTGCAGGCCGATGGCGATCTCGACCGCGCCGTAGAGGGCGAGCACCCGCCCGGTGTCGGGCCGGGCGCGGGAGAGCCGGCCGAAGGTGGCGTAGCCGGCGGCCAGCCCGCCCAGGAAGATCGCCAGCACGGCCACCGCCGCCTCGCTGTGGGAGCCCAGCAGCGTGGCCAGCGACGCCTCCCAGGTGACCTCGTAGACCAGCCCGGCGAAGCCGGTGGGCAGCGTCAGCCACAGGGCCAGGCGTCGGCGCATCCGGGGACTCTAGGCGACAATGCGACCGCGATGGCTCTCACCGTGGGACTCGTCTACGACCTGCTGGGCACGCACCCGCGCACGCCGGGCGATCCGCCGGACGTGGACGCGGAGTACGAGCCCGAGGAGACGGTGGCGCTGCTCGAGGCGGCGCTGGCCCGGCTGGGTCACCGCAGCGTGCGCGTCGGCAGTCCGCACCAGCTGCTGGCCGCCCTGGGCAAGGGCGAGCTGCCGGCCCTGGACGCGGCGCTCAGCATCGCCGAGGGCCACGGCGGCCGGAACCGGGAGGCGTGGGCGCCGGTGCTGCTCGACATGGCCGGCGTGCCGACCCTGGGCTCGGATGCCCTCACCCTGTCGGCCACCCTCGACAAGGGCTGGGCCTGCCGGCTGGTCGAGGCGGCCGGCGTGCCGGTGGCCGAGGGGTGCTCGGTCGCTTCGGCCGCCGAGGCGGAAAACGTCGAGCTTCCGTGGGGGTTCCCGTCCTTCGTGAAACCGCTGCGCGAGGGGACGGCCAAGGGCATCCGGCCCTCCTCCCGGGTGGAGAGCCGCGCGGCGCTGGTGGGCGAGGTGGCGCGGATCGTGGGCGACTACGCCCAGCCGGCCCGGGTGGAGCGCTTCCTGCCCGGCGCCGAGTACACGGTGACCGTGGTGGGCCACGCTCCGCCGCGGGCCCTGCCGGTGCTCCAGCGCGCGCTGGAGGAGGGCTCGCGCATCGGCGTGCACGCGGTGGAGCGCCACGCGCCGCGCGAGGGCTGGCGCACGATCGCCCCGGGCGACCTCGACCCGCGGCTCGAGGCGACGCTTGCGCGCCTGGCGCTCCGCGCGTTCGAGACGCTCGAGTGCCTCGACTTCGCCCGCGTCGACTTCCGCCTGGACGCCGACGACCGGCCCCGCTTCCTCGAGATCAACCCGCTGCCCACCTTCGCGCCGGACGGCTCCTTCGGCATCCTGGCCGAGCTCGAGGGGCGCCCCGCGGAGGCGCTGCTGGCCGACGTGTTCGGCGAGGCGCTGGCGCGGATCGGGCTGGGGCTCTCGTGAGCGCGGCGCTGCGCGACTCGCCCGACTGGGGCGACTGGACCTGGCAGATGCGCCACCGGGTGCGCGACGTGGCGGGCCTGCGCGCCTTCCTGGAGCCCACCGCGGAGGAGGTGGCCGGCATCGAGCGGCTGGCCGAGCGCTTCCACTTCGTGATCACGCCCTACTACGCGTCGCTCATGGACCCGGCCGACCCGGCCTGTCCGATCCGCCGCCAGGTGGTGCCCCACCAGGCGGAGCTCGCGGATCCGGCCGGTCTGGCGGACCCGCTGGACGAGGTGGCCCACTCGCCGGTGAAGAACGTGATCCGCGTCTACCCGGACCGCATCGCCTTCTGCGTGAACAACGAGTGCGCCCTCTACTGCCGCTACTGCCTGCGCAAGCGCATGGTGGGCGAGCCCGACTGGGCCATGAAGAAGCGCGAGCTCACGGAGGCGCTCGACTGGATCCGCGCCACGCCGGCCATCCGCGACGTGCTGCTGACCGGCGGCGATCCGCTGGTGTTCTCGGACGACCGGCTCGGCTGGCTGCTCTCCGAGCTGCGGGCGATCCCGCACGTGGAGATCGTGCGCCTGGGGACGCGGCTGCCGGTCACGCTGCCCTTCCGGGTGACCGACGACCTGTGCCGGCTGCTCGCCGACCACCACCCGGTCTGGCTGAACACCCACTTCAACCACCCGAAGGAGCTGACGCCGGAGGCGGCCGAGGCCTGCGACCGGCTCACCCGGGCCGGCGTGCCGGTGGGCAACCAGAGTGTCCTCCTCAAGGGAATCAACGACGACCCGGCCACCATGAAAGCACTGGTTGAGGGTTTGGTCCGGCTGCGCGTGCGTCCCTACTACTGCTACCAGGCCCAGCTGCTGGAGGGCACGGCCCATTTCCGGGTGCCGATCGAGCGGGGCATCGAGATCTTCAAGCAGCTCCGCGGCCGAACCAGCGGCTTCGCAATCCCGCAGTACGTGCTCGATACACCGTTCGGGAAGGTGCCGCTCGCGCATCCCTACTTGCGGGGCCGGGAGGGGGACGAAGTGGTCGTGGAGGCGTTCGACGGCCGGGTCTGGCGCGAGCTCAATCCTATTTGACTTCGCTCGCCTGCGGCTCGCTGCGCGCGGACCCTGGGGGTCCGCTTGCGGCGGGCCGGGGGGGCGGCGGCTTCCGGGCGGTCAGCCCTTCTGCGCGGCGACCCGCGTCCGGGCGGAGGCGACATCGGCCGGTTGCGACGCGGGTGTTCCGGTGGGCTCGTGCCTCGGTCGCGGATGGGCCGGCGGGCCGGGTCGGGTGGATGGCGCCCGTGTCGGGCGGATGGCTCGCGGTGGTGGGATACTCCCGGCGTGGGGGGCGACGAACGGGGCCGGCCTGGGCTGTTCTCTGCGGCTGCTTTGCTGGCCGCGAGTGCGGTGCTTTCGCGGGTTCTCGGGTACGGCCGGGAAGCCGTCATGTCGCGTCTGCTCGGGGTGTCGGCCGAGGTCGATGCGTACCGGGCGGCGTTCTTCCTGCCGGACATGCTCTTCTACTTCCTGGCGGGCGGGGCCATCGGCATCGCCTTCATTCCGCTCTACACGCGCACGCGGCGCGACGGCGGCGACGCCGCGGCCCACGGCCTGCTGGCGGTGGTGCTGGGCACCACGGTCGCGCTGGCCCGCGCCGTGACCCTCGCGTTGTGGCTCGCGGCCGACGTGCTGATCCCGCGGATCTACAGCGATTTCACGCCCGCCATCCAGGATCTCACGGTGCGCCTCACGCGCATCGTCATGCCGGCCCAGCTCTGCTTCATCGCCGGCGGCGTGGTGCGCGGTGCGCTGATGGCCAACGGCCGCTTCGCCTCCCAGGCCCTGGCGCCGCTGCTCTACAACGCCGGCATCATCGCCGGCGGCCTGGCGCTCGGATCGCGCCTGGGCGCCGAGGGCTTTGCCTGGGGCGCGCTGGCGGGCGCCATCGCCGGACCGCTGCTGGCCTCGCTGGTCGAGGCGGCGCGCGCGCCCGAGGTGCGGCTCGGCTTCCGCGTCGCCCCCGTCGACCCGGGCTTCCGCCGCTACCTGCTGCTGGCCCTGCCGATCATGCTGGGGCTCTCGCTGCTCACCGTCGACGAGTGGTACGACCGCTACTTCGGCCAGTTCGCCGGCGAGGGCGCCATGGCGGCGCTGGGCTACGCGCGCCTGCTGCTCCAGCTGCCGGTGGGCATCGTCGGGCAGGCGCTGGCCACGGCGGCGCTGCCCTTCCTGGCGCGCCTCTACAGCGAGGGACGCCACGCCGACCTCGATCGCACGCTGGCGAACACGCTGCGCGCCGGCCTCTCGCTGGGGCTGCTGGCCACCGCCGCCTACCTGGCGCTGGCCCAGCCGATCGTGGCGCTGCTCTACCAGGGCGGACGCTTCTCGGCGGCCGACACCCAGGCGGTGGCCGGTCTCCTGTGGATCTTCGCCTGGGCCGTGCCGGCCTGGGTGGTGCAGCAGATCGCCGTGCGCGGCTTCTACGCCCGCGAGGACATGTGGGCGCCCATGCTGCTGGGCACCGGCATCGCACTGGCCGCGGCCGGGCTCTACGTGGTGCTGGGCGAGCGCCACGGCGCGCCCGGGTTGGCCGCCGCCGGCGCCATCGGCATGAGCGTGAACGCGCTGGCCACGCTGTGGCTGCTGCGCGTCCGCCACGGCGGGCCGCCGCTCTGGCCGCTGCTCGACAGCGCCTGGCGCGGCGTCCTGGCCGGCGGCGTCGCGGCCCTGGCGGCCGTCGCCGTGCCGTCGCTCGGCGTTCCGGGCTTCGCCGGTCACGTCGTCGACCTGCTGGTGCCGGGCGCCGTCTTCGGGGGGGCGGCGCTCGCGGCGGCCCTCGTCGTCGGCGATCCTCCGCTGCGCGCCGCGCTCGCACGCCTGCTGCGGCTCCGGCGCGGAGCGGGATGAGCGACGCCGGGACGGGGACAGGCTGGGAGTTCTGGATCGACCGGGGCGGCACGTTCACCGACTGCCTGGGCGTCTCGCCGGCGGGCGTGCTGCACACGGCCAAGGTGCTGTCGTCCGAGGCGGCGCCGGTGGAGGCGATCCGCCAGGTGCTGGAGCGCGCCGGGGACGTCGCGCCGGGGGCGCCGCTGCCCGCCTGCCGGGTGAAGCTCGGCACGACCGTCGCCACCAACGCGCTGCTCGAGCGGCGCGGCGTCGACACGCTGCTGGTCGCGAACCGCGGGCTCGGCGACGTGGTGGAGATCGGCACCCAGGAGCGGCCCGACCTGTTCGCGCTGGCGATCGACAAGCCGCCGCCGCTGCACCGCCACGGGGTGGAGGTGGACGCCCGCGTGGGCGCCGACGGCGAGCGTCTGGCGCCGCTCGACGAGGCGGCGGCCCGGCAGGCGCTCCAGGCCGCGAAGCAGGCCGGCGCGCGCTCGGTGGCCATCGCCCTGATCCACGCCTACGCCTGGCCCGAGGACGAGGCGCGCCTGCGCGACCTGGCCCTTGCGCTCGGCTTCGAGCACGTGGTGGCGTCCCACGAGGCGGCCCGCGAGCTGGGTCTGCTGGCCCGCGCCGAGACGACGACGGTCGACGCCTACCTCACGCCGCTGCTGCGACGCCACGTGGCGTCGCTCGAGCAGGCGCTGCCCGGCTCGCCGCTGCGCTTCATGCAGAGCTCGGGCGGACTCACCCGCGGCGACCGCTTCCGCGGTCCGAACGCGCTGCTGTCGGGTCCGGCGGGCGGCGTGGTGGGCGCCTCGCGGGTGGCGGCGGCGGCCGGCTTCGAGCGGGCGGTGGGCTTCGACATGGGCGGCACGTCCACCGACGTCTCGCTGCTCCACGCCGGCGAGCTCGAGCGCGCCTTCGAGACGGGGGTGGGCGGCGTGCGCGTGAAGGCGCCCATGCTGCGCATCCACACGGTGGCCGCCGGGGGCGGATCGCTGTGCCGCTTCGACGGCTTCCGCTTCACCGTGGGCCCCGAGAGTGCCGGCGCCGACCCGGGTCCGCTCTGCTACGGCCACGCCGACGCCCGCGAGCTGGCGGTGACCGACGTGAACCTGTGGCTCGGTCGCGTCCAGCCCGACCGCTTCCCGTTCGCGCTGGACCGGGCGCCGGTGGGTCGGGCGTTGGAAGCGCTGGGACGCCAGGTTTCCGCCGCCGGCTTCGACCTGGACGCGGACGCGGTGGCGGCCGGCTTCGTCGAGGTGGCGAACGCGAGCATGGCCGAGGCCATCCGCCAGGTGTCGGTGGCCCGCGGCGTCAACCCGCGCGACTGCGCACTGGTGGGCTTCGGCGGCGCCGGCGGTCAGCACGTCTGCGCCATCGCCCGCGCGCTGGGCATGCGCGACGTGCTGCTCCACCCCTTCGCCGGCGTGCTGTCGGCCTACGGCATCGGCGTGGCCGACGTCAGCTGGGACGGCCAGCGGGACGCCGGGCGCGAGCGACTGGTCGATGCGCCGTCGGACACCGTCTTCGGGCACTTCGCCGCGCTGGAGGCGGAGGGGCGCGCGGCGCTGGCGGAGGAGGGCGTGGCCGGCGAGGTCCGCGTCGAGCGCCGGCTCGACCTGCGCTACGTCGGCACGGAGACGGCGCTGCCGGTGGCCGAGCCCGCCGACGGCGACTGGCGGGCCGCCTTCGCCGCCGACCACCAGGCCCGCTTCGGCTACGTCCGGCCCGATCGGCCCATCGAGGGCGTGACGGCGCGGGTGCGCGTGTTCGCCCGGGCGGACCGGGCGGGCGTGGCGCCCCGGGCGCCGGAGGGCGCGGGCCCCCCGACCCCGCTGCGCCTGGAGCCGGTCTGGTTCCCGGAGCTCGGCCGCCGCGACGTGCCGGTCCATGCCCGCGAGGGCCTGGGCGCCGGCGCCGCACTCGAAGGTCCGGCGGTGGTGCTCGAGGACACGGGCACCGTGGTGCTCGACCCGGGCTTCGATCTCACCGTCCGCGCCGACGGTGTCCTCCACCTGCGCGACCGGGCGGGGGCCCGTCGTGAGGTGAAGGACGTGACCCGCGCCGACCCGGTCCGGCTCGAGGTCTTCGGACACCGCTTCATGGGCATCGCCGAGCAGATGGGCGCCGTGCTGCGCAACACCTCGGTCTCCACCAACATCAAGGAGCGGCTCGACTACTCCTGCGCCGTCTTCGACGACGACGGCGGGCTGGTGGCCAACGCGCCCCACATTCCGGTGCACCTGGGCGCCATGGCCGAGACGGTGCGCGTGGCCCGCGAGCGCTTCCCCGACCTGGCCGCCGGCGACGTGGTGGCGACCAACGATCCGCGGGCCGGCGGCTCCCACCGGCCCGACGTGACGGTGGTGCCGCCGGTGTTCGCCGGCGACGCCTCGCGCGCGTCGGGCCGGCCCGACTTCTACGTGGCCAGCCGCGGCCACCACGCCGACATCGGCGGCATCACCCCGGGCTCCATGCCGGCGGGCTCGCGCACGCTGGAGGAGGAGGGTGTGCTGATCGAGCCCACCCGCGTGGTGCGCGGCGGCCGGTTCGACGAGGCGGGCCTGCGGCGCCTGCTCACCGGGGCCCGTCACCCGGCCCGCAGCCCGGACGACAACGTGGCGGAGCTGGAGGCGATGGTGGCGGCCAACCAGGCCGGGGCGCGGCTGCTCGAGCGCCTGGCCGCGGAGCAGGGCCTGGCGACGGTCGGGACGATGATGCACGAGCTCCAGACGGCGGCGGCGGCCAAGGTCGGGCGCGAGATCGGGCGCCTTCCCGACGGCACCCACCACTTCGAGGATGCGCTCGACGACGGCACGCCGCTGGCCGTGACGCTGACCGTCGCCGGCGAGCGCATGACCATCGACTTCGCCGGCACCGGCGCCGCGGTGCCCGGCAACCTGAACGCGCCGCGGGCGGTGGTGCAGGCGGCCGTCATCTACGTGCTGCGGGCGCTGGTGGAGGAGCGCATTCCGCTCAACGGCGGGTGTCTCGCGCCGGTGGAGATCCGGGTGCCGCCGGGCTCGCTGCTCGATCCGCCGCCGGGCGCGGCCGTGGTGGGCGGCAACGTCGAGACCTCGCAGCGCATCGTCGACGTGCTGCTGGGGGCGATCGGCCGGGTGGCGGCCAGCCAGGGCACCATGAACAACGTGGCCTTCGGCGACGAACGCTGGGGCTACTACGAGACGATCGGCGGCGGCGCCGGCGCGGGCGAGGGCTTCGACGGCGCCTCCGGCGTGCACAGCCACATGACCAACACCCGCATCACCGACCCGGAGGTGCTGGAGGTGCGCCACCCGGTGCGGCTCCAGGAGTTCGCGTTGCGACGGGGCTCGGGCGGGGCGGGGCGCTGGCGCGGCGGCGACGGTCTGGTGCGCCGCTACCGCTTCCTGGCGCCGGTCACCGCGTCGCTGCTGACCCAGCGTCGCACCACCGCGCCCTACGGCCTGGCCGGCGGCGCGCCGGGAGCGTCCGGGCACAACCGCGTTTCGCGCGCCGACGGTGCGAGCGAGGAGCTGGGGCACCTGGCCACCGTCGAGCTCCGGCCGAACGACGAGCTGTGCATCGAGACGCCCGGCGGGGGCGGCTACGGCGAGCCGTGACCGCGCCGCGGGGCCGTCGAAGGCTTGCCACCCCCGAGATCGCCCCCTAAGGTCCTTCCGGGCGCGTAGCTCAGCTGGCAGAGCAAGGGACTCTTAATCCCTAGGTCCGGGGTTCGAGCCCCCGCGCGCTCACCATCGCCTCGCACGGGGAATCGAAACGCATTCCCGCGCGTCGGCGACGCGCCAGCCTGGCCAGGACGGCAATGCCCGCCACCAGCCCGCTCGCCGCAGCGGGCTCGGGAAGGAACGCCACCCGACCCTCGATCTGCACTTCGAAGACGGACTGGTCGGTGGTGTCCGAGATCAGGTCCAGCGTGGTGGGGTCGAGCAGGTTGAGCACGAAGGAGCCGTCGGCGTCCAGCGCGAAGTCGAGCACGCTGCCGACCACCACCGGCACGTCGATCGCGAAGGGGACGGGAGCCCCGTTCGAGAGCTTCGAGTGGTACTCGAAGCCGTCGGCCAGGAAGCGCGCGCGCACGCCGTCTCCACCCGGCGGGTTGTCGAGCAGCCCGGACACCTCGGCGACGCCCTCGAAGTCACTCACCCAGCGGCGCACGGCCCAGTGCACCGAGGGGTCGATCTGCCCGTTCGCGGCGGGCTGCGCGCTCTGGTCGGAGACGAACGTCCAGGGCCCCTGGAAGTAGGCGGTCTGGTCGAACAGGTCCCAGAGGCTGCCGCTCCAGTGGTTCGGATGGGTCATCCAGGCGCCGATGGCGGGATCGTTGGCGATGACCGCCGAGCCGTCGTTCAGGAAGGGCACGAAGTCGCCGACGTCGTAAGTCAGGTTCCCCTGCTCGACGTCGAAGCGCTGGTCGTAGTAGCCGTAGTACCAGCCGTCCTGGCCCTGGGAGCTGGAGAACCCGGCCAGCGAGTCGGCGACCACACCGATCGGGTTCATCGGGTTCGGCGGGAGGTCGGTGTCGATCACGATGGTGGTCTCGACGCCGTCGCCCATGTCCGACGGATCGCCGTCGACGCCCAGCGGGGTGATCGCGAAGTCGAGCACCTGGTCCGCGCCGTAGGCGACGTAGTAGACGAGATCCTCCGCCGGGCCGTCGGTCGAGAACGAGGCCAGCTCGGCTCCGTCGAGGAAGAGCCTTCCCGTGACACCGCTGCCGCCCGGGTTCGAATCGACGATCTGCCAGGTGATGCGGATCACCTCGTCGCTCGGCCAGGACCAGCGGCGGATCACCCAGTGCTCCTGCACGTTGTTGACGCCGTTGGGGTGGGCGTCGAGCTGGCCGAGATGGGTCCACGGCGCGCCCGCACCGAAGTCCCAGGCCGTTCCGTCCCAATGGTTCGGCCCGTTCTGCGAGACCGGGGTCGAGCCGCCGCTGGCGTCGTTCAGGAAGAGCTGGAAGTGGGAGACGTCGTAGGCGCCCGGGTCGGTCGCCAGGTTGCGCCAGCCGTAGGCCCAGCCGTCGGCGAACTGGAGGCCCGGGTTCCACTGGGAGAAGGAGTCGGCCAGCACGACCGCGTCGGCGCCTGGGGCGAAGAGACCCACGATGCAGAGGATCAGCTGTCGGATGTTCCTGGCGAGCGGGTGAGGCATGCTGGCCACCGGGTCCCCCGAGCCGGTGCCATTCTCTCACATTTCGGTGTCGCCTTGTGACCGGCAGCACACCGGCAACGGGGACGGGGCTCCGATACGGTTCGTCGTGATGGGGGCGCGGAGACGAGACAGCGTCGGCGTCGTCGCCGGCAACCGGCGCGAATTCCTGGTCCGGGGCGCGGCGAGCCTGCTCTGGCTGGCGGGTGCGCCTCTCGTTGCGGGTTGTCGCGGGGGCGGCGGGGGCGGCTCTGCGGCGGCCGGGTCGAACATCGACGACTTCGTGCTCGAAGCCCCCGACGCGAACGGACTCCAGCTGCCCCAGGGCTTCCGCTCCCGCGTCGTCGCGCGCAGTGGCGAACGACCGGTCGCCGCCAGCGCCTACACCTGGCACGACGCACCCGACGGCGGCGCCGTCTTCGCGAGCGACGACGGCGGCTGGGTCTACGTCTCGAATTCCGAGATCTCGAACGGTCTCGGCGGGGTCGGCGCCCTCAGCTTCGCCCCGGACGGGAGCGTGCGCGACGCGTATCCGATCCTCGCGGGTACGAGCCGCAACTGCGCGGGCGGCGCCACGCCCTGGGGCACCTGGCTCTCCTGCGAGGAGGTCGACGGCGGCCAGGTGCACGAGTGCGATCCGGAGGGGCTGGCCGCCGCCAGCGTGCGTCCGGAGCTCGGCGCGTTCAACCATGAAGCCGTCGCGGTCGATCCGGACTCGCAGGTCCTCTACCTGACCGAGGACGAGCCGGACGGACGCCTCTACCGCTTCGTTCCCGCCGGGCGCCGCGGCGACGGAACGCCGGAGTACGCCGGCGGCTCGCTCGAGGTAGCGGAGATGCGCGGAGCGACCGGTGGCCCGGTCCTCTGGCATGCGTTGTCCGATCCGTCGGGCGCGTCGGTGCCGACACGGAGACAGGTCGCGGTCAGCACCGCCTTCGACGGCGGCGAGGGCATCGCCTGGCACGACGACGTGGTCTACTTCTCGACCAAGGGGGACGACCGGGTCTGGGCCTACGACCTCCAGCTCGAGGAGATCGACCTCCTGTACGACCGCGCGTCTTCACCGACCCCGATCCTTCGCGGCGTCGACAACGTGACGGTCTCGCCCTGGGGCGACGTGCTCGTGGCCGAGGACGGCGGCAACCAGGAGATCGTCGCGCTCACTCCCCAGGGCGGCGTCGTCCCCGTCGTGCGGGTCGTCGGCCACCCGCAGTCCGAGGTGACCGGCCCGGCCTTCGATCCGTCGGGCACGCGGCTCTACTTCAGCTCGCAGCGCGGCGCGGCCGGGCAGTCGAGCGACGGCGTGACCTACGAGGTCGAGGGGCCCTTCGGCGGCTGACGGCCGCGTACGACGGCGCGCCGGCACGGGGTCCGCCACCTGACAGCCGGGACCCGTCGACTTGGGCACCATTTCCCAATTGGGCCCGGCTCGGCGACGCGCCGCGTCGCCGGATCGGGCACCGCTCGGACGGCGAAGGAGGCACGCGCGATGCTCCCTCAGCAGCTCCATGCGGGTGCGTTGCTGGCCGCGTCGACGCTCTTCTTCGGAACGTGCGCGGGCATCGAGCCGTTGCAGCGCGACGACTTCCAGGACGGGACGACCCAGGGCTGGACGACGGGGGGCGCGAACCCGAACCCGCCGACCTGGGTCTCCGACGGCGGGCCGGACGGCGCGGGCGACGGCTACCTGCGCGTCGAGGGCAACGGCTCCGCCGGCTCCGGCGGAAACCTGATCGCCTTCAACTCGGAGCAGTGGACGGGCAGCTACGTGGACGCAGGCGTCACGGCGATCCGCGCCGAGCTGCGCAACCTGGGCCAGGGCGACCTGGTGATCCGTCTGCTCTTCGAGGCGCCGGGCGGCGGCTTCCTGACCACCGCGGCGGCGCGCCTTCCCGCCGGCGGCGGGTGGCGCGCCGCGGTGTGGCCGCTGGACGCAACGTCGTTTCCGGGGGGGCTCGACTTCTCCTCCGTCTTCTCGAACGTGAGCAAGCTGCGCATCCTGCACGCGCCGACCCTCGCCGGCGCCGAGGCCGTCGCGGGCGTGCTCGGCGTCGACGACGTGACGGCGCTCACCGGCGACGTCTGCCGGGACGCCGGCTTCGAGCAGGGCGACCTGGCGCTGTGCCGCGTCTACTGCGAGAAGCTGGAGTGCAGCCGCGGCGACGGTCCGGGCCGGGCCTGCGAGAACCTCGCCCGCGTGCTCGAGCGGCGCACGGGCCAGGCACCGCCCTGTGAGCTCGACGCCGACGGGGACGGGTGGGCGGACGACCTCGACGTCTGCCCCGACGATCCGGATCCCGACCAGGCCGACGCCGACGGAGACGGGGTCGGCGACGCCTGCGACAACTGTCCGGAGCACTTCAACCCGGGGCAGGAGGACGGCTTCGGCGACCCCGGCAGGGGAGACGCCTGCGAGTGCCTGTGCTTCGGCACGTCCGAGCTGGTGGGCCTGATCGAGACCCTGGGTGATCCGACCACCTACGAGGGGCTGCGCTGCGTCGACGATCGCCCGAGCGTGAAGCCGCTCACCTTCCTGACGGCGGTGCGCATCGACGGGGCGCCGTGCGGCTCGGCCGCGCAGGACTGCTCGGCGCTCGCCGCCGAGTTCACCGAGGACAACGCCTGCCAGTTCAACCCGCCGGGGCCTGCAGAGCAGGTGCTGCTGGGTGGGATCAGCGACGCGGAGCGGGAGGTCTGCCGCGAGCAGATCCTCTCGGCGGCCACCGACGCCGGCCTGATCTGCAACTGAGCATTCCGGGGAGAGAACCATGTACCTGCCTCGATCCATCCGTGCGCCCGGAATCGCCCTGATGCTGGCGATCCCTCTGCTGTCCGGAGGGGCGACCGCCGACGTGGTGGTGATCGTCGCGGAGAAGGATGCGGCGCTCTACTCGGAGGACGAGAAGAAGGCCAACGGCTCGGGCGACTACTTCTTCGCGGGGAACACCGATGGCGGGGACTCGCGCCGCTCGGTGATGCGCTTCGACATCGCGGGCAACGTTCCGGCCGGAGCGACCATCGATAGCGTGAGCCTCCAGCTCTACATGTCGCGCTCGCAGGTGGCCGGGCTCCGCACGGTGGAGCTCCGCCGCGTGCTCACCGACTGGAGCGAAGGACCCTCGGACCCGGGTGGCGCGGAGGGAGGCGGCGACTCGGCCCAGCTGGGCGACGTCACCTGGCTCTACACCGACTACGACCCGAACGACGAGGCCGGGTCTCCCCAGTGGACCACCCCCGGCGGCGATTTCTCCGCGACGCTGAGCGCATCGGCCGCGGTGGACGGCACGGGGTTCTACAGCTGGAGCTCCGCGCAGATGCAGGCCGACGTACAGAGCTGGCTGGACGCTCCGGCCGGGAACTTCGGCTGGCTGCTGAAGGACGGCTCGGACGCCGGAACCGGAACGGCCAAGCGCTACAACAGCCGCACGAACACCAACGCTGCGCGTCGGCCGCAGCTGACCGTCGACTTCACCATCCAGCAGACGACGGGCGCCTGTTGCGACGCCGCCGCGACCGGCAGCTGCAGCATCGTGGTCGGCGGGGCCACCGCCTGCAGCCCCGACCTCTACCAGGGGGACGACACCACCTGCAGCCCCACCAATCCGTGCCTCACCGGGTGCTGTCTGCCGAATGCACAGGCGCAGTGCGTCGAGGTGACCGAGGCCGGCTGCACGTCCATGGGCGGCACGGTGCAGAACGCCGCCTGCTCCGCGGTGGAGTGCCCGGTCGTGCTGACGCCCTTCCTCGACGCGCTGCCGCTGCCGGCGGTGGCCCAGCCCGTGACGGGCAGCGCGGGCGGCGCGGCGTCCTATCACATCCGCATGCGCGAGACGCAGCAGCAGCTCCACTCCGAGCTGGTGGGCCCCACCACCGTCTGGGGCTACGACGACGGTACGGGCGCGACCTACCCGGGGCCGACGGTGGAGGCCGCGGTCGGAGCGCCGGTGTCGGTCACCTGGGAGAACGACCTGCGCGACACGACCACCGGACAGCTGCGCCAGAGCCACCACCTGCCGGTCGACCTGTGTCCCCACGGTGCGCCGCTCAACGCGGACGCACGCACGGTCGTGCACCTGCACGGTGCGCACGTCGAGGCGGCCTTCGACGGCTACCCCGAGTCGACCTTCCCGCCGGGTCAGCAGGTCGTCTACGACTACCCGAATTGGCAGTACCCGTCGACGCTCTGGTACCACGACCACGCTCTCGGCATCACGCGGCTCAATGTCTACATGGGGCTCGCCGGCTTCTGGCTGATCCGCGACGCCTTCGAGCAGTCCCTCGCGTTGCCCGCCGGCGAGTTCGAGATCCCGCTGGCGATCCAGGACCGCAGCTTCAACCCCGATGGCTCGCTCCACTATCCCGCCGCCTGGCAGGAGACCTTCTTCGGCGACCACATCCTGGTGAACGGGAAGGTCTGGCCCTTCCTGGACGTGAAGGCAGGGAAGTACCGCTTCCGCATGCTGAACGGCTCGGGCTCACGGACGCTGCGCCTGGCGCTCTCGACCGGCGCGCCGTTCCAGGTGATCGGCATGGAGGGCGGGCTGCTTCCGGCGCCGGAGCCGCTCCCCCAGCTCACCCTCGGGCCGGGCGAGCGGGCGGACGTGGTCGTCGACTTCGAGCCCCATCCGGTCGGCACCGAAGTGTTCCTGATCAACGACGCACCCGCCCCCTTCCCCGGGGCCGCGGGGGCCGGCGTCGTGCCCGACGTGATGAAGTTCGTGGTATCGAGCCTCCCCGGCGCGCCTCCCCACACCGACCCGCTGCCGGCGTCGCTGCGACCCATGGAGGTGCTGCAGGAAGCCGATGCCACCGTCTTCCGCGAGCTGCACCTGGACAAGGGAGCGGGCACCTGCACGCCGGACGAGTGGGAGATCCAGACGGTGGACGTCGTCACCCGCGCGGTCGTCGGCAGCCAGTGGGTGGACATCACGGAGGTGCCGGAGCTGGGCGAGACCGAGGTCTGGAAGTTCGTCAACAAGTCGGGCATGACCCACCCGATGCACATGCACCTCGTCTTCTTCCAGGTGCTCGACCGGCAGTCGTGCCAGATCTCGGGCTTCGAGTGCGACCCGATCGGATCGCCCGTTCCGGCGCCGCCCCACGAGCGCGGCTGGAAGGACACCGTGCAGGTGGGACCGAACGAGATCGTCCGGGTGATCGCCCGCTTCGAGGACTACGAGGGCCTGTTCTCGTATCACTGCCACATCCTCGAGCACGAGGACCACGAGATGATGCGGCAGTTCCAGGCCGTCGCGACGGTGCCCCACTGCGCGGACGGCGCGGACAACGACGGAGACGGCCTGATCGACTTCGCCGGGGGCGATCCCGGCTGCGACGCGCCGACCGACGCCGGCGAGCGGGGGCCCACCTTGCCCTGCGACGACGGCATCGACAACGACGGCGACGCCGCGACCGACTACCCGGCCGACCCCAGCTGTACGGGCCCCGGCGGAGTGACCGAGCTGCCCGAGCCGACCCTGGCTGTGGGCGTCGTATCGGGGGCGGCGCTCCTCGCCCTGCTGGGACGTCGTCGGGGCCGTCGCGGGCCTGCGGACATCTCGCCTCTGCTCCGCTAGCGTCGACGCCTCCGTCCGTCCTTCGGAGAAGCGGATGCAGCGGACCAGAACGCGAGCGGTGCGAGGGGCGCGAGAAGGAGCGGGACTGCGCTCGACGGCCTGTCGCGTCTCCGTGCTGGCGGCGATGCTGTCGGCCTTCGCGGTCTGGCACCTCGCCCATGCCCATGCCCATGCGCGTGCCCACGACGCCCAGCAAGGCGCGGCGGTGGTCGCGTCCCAGGCGTCGCCGGGAGTGGCCTTGCAGGCGGTGCACGAGCACGGCCACGAGCATCCCGATCTCCCGCCGGTCCTCCCGGCCGGCAAGATCGACCCGCCCGCCGCCGTGGCGGCCGTCAGCGCTTCGTCCGACGCCGTCGCCGGCGCGACTTCGTTCCGTCGCGCCGCGAGCGAGCCGCAGGTGCGTCGCGTCCTCCACCGCACCGGTCCGTCCGGACCCCGAGCGCCTCCGACCGTCTAGGTCCGATGTCCCACGCACCGCGCGCTCCGGCGCGCGGCTCCTGCGCGTGCGCCGCATCCGCGCCCCTTCGGAGAGGCGACGGGCGGTGGCGCGCCCACCCGACATCCATCCAGGACGCGCAAGATGCAACGACCCCATCGTGCGGGGAGGGCCCTCGGCTGTGCCCTCCTCCTGGCACTGGCGGCGCCGGAAGCTCCGGCGCAGGCACGCACACCCGACGCGCACCCCGCGACGCTCGAGCTCGAGCAGGCGCTCGAGCGCACGCTCGCCCACAACCGGGAGCTGGTCGCCAGCGGGCACCGGCTGGCCGAGCGCCGGGCCGAGCGCGAGCAGGCGGGGCTGCTCCCCAACCCGCAGCTCGGCCTGCTCGTCGAGGACGCCCTGGGCGGCGGGGACTACGAGGGCTTCGACAGCGCCGATACCACGCTCAGCCTGGCCTGGGTGCTCGAGGGGAGGCTGCGGCGCGAGCGGGTGGGCGTCGCCGAGGCGGGCTCGGCGCTCGCGGAAGCCGACGCCGAGATCCTGCGCATCGACGTGGCCGCCGACACCGCGGAGCACTTCCTCGAGAGCCTGACGCACCAGGCGCGGCTCGCCCGGGCCGACGAGGCGATTGCGCTGGCGGAGCGGACGCTCGACGCGGTCGGTGGGCGGGTGCAGGCGGGCAGGGCGCCGCGGGCCGAGCTGGCCCGCGCCCGGGCCGAGCTGGCCGTCAGCCGGCTGGCGCGCGACGACGTGACCCACGAGCTGGCCATCGCCTACCGGCACCTCGCCGCCCAGTGGGGCGACACCGAGCCCGGCTTCGGGCGCGTCGGGGGCGACCTGCTCGCGCTGCCGTCGATCGAGCCCTACGAGAAGCTGGTCGCCGGCCTGGAGCGCAACCCCCAGCTCGCCCGCTACGCCACCGAGGAACGGCTGGCGAAGGCCGACCTGCGGCTGGCCCGGGCGGAGCGCTGGCCGTCCCTGCGCCCGAGCATCGGCGTGCGACGTCACGAGGCGTCGGACGACTTCGCCCTCGTCGCGGGGGTGACCCTGCCGATTCCGCTGCTCGACCGGAACCAGGGCGCCATCGGTCGCTCGCGCGCCGCGGTGGCGCGCACGCGCGCAGAGGCGGACGCGGCGCGCGTGCGCCTGCGCACTGCGCTGTTCGCGCTGTACGAGGAGCTCGAGCACTACCTGCACCGCGCCGGGACGCTGCGCAGCGAGGTGATCCCGAGCCTGGGCGAGGCCCTGGAGGGAACGCGGCGCGGCTACGAGCGCGGCCGCTACGGCTACGCCGAGCTGCGCTCCGTGCGCGCGGACCTGCTGCGCGCCCAGGGCGATCTGCTGGAGGCGAGCGCCGGGGCCCACCGTCTGGTGATCGCCCTCGAGCGTCTCACCGGGGAAAGGGTGGCCCGATGAGGATGGAGACAGGCATGTGGCGATCCGGGGTGGCTCTCGTGGGAGCCCTCCTTCTCGGCCTGGTCGCGTGCGGTGCGCCGGACCCGCACGGCGACGCGCACCACGCGGAAGAGGCGTCCGCGCCCAGGGGGCCGCACGGCGGGCGACTGCTCGCCTCCGGCGACTTCGAGCTCGAGCTCGCGCTCGTCGAGCGCGGCGGACCGCCCGCGTACCGGGCCTGGGCGCGTCGCGCGGGAGAGCCGGTCGAGCCGCAGGCGGTGGATCTCCGGGTGGAGCTCACCCGTCTCGGGGGCCGCGTCGACGCGGTCGCCTTCGCGCCGGACGGCGACCATCTGCGCAGCCAGACGACCGTCGCGGATCCGCACTCCTTCGAGG
>JBNLVK010000143.1:0-24440 GCA_050618055.1 Myxococcota bacterium | reverse complement strand
CTGCTGAGTCCGGAGAACGATCGCATCTACCGCTGGTCGCTGGCGGCCGACTACCACCTGAACCCGATCGACGTGGGCGACGACCCCCGCTGGCTCGCCTACTCGCCGTCCCACGACGCGCTCTACCTGGGCTACACCACGGGGGCGATCACCCGGATCGACCTCGCCGATCCGCAGCTGCACGAGCAACCGTTCGCGACGACGCCGGGTGGGATCCTTGGCCTGCAGGCCGCCGGGCCGTGGATCTTCTCGGTCGACCCGAGCGGTGCGTGGAGCAGCCACTACACCTTCGCTCCGGACGGCACCCAGATCTCCGCGGTCGAGTGGAATCGCGTCTCGCGGGTCTACGAGTGGAGCGCCGCCAACGACCGGATGTACTTCTTTCGCGACGGCACCTCGCCCAACGACATCCACTGGGAGGGCATCGACCCGGCCACCGGTGCGATCACCGGCAAGGGCGAGACGCCCTACCACGGGAGCGTTGGGACCATACCGCCGATTCGCGTCTCACAGGACGGCTCGACCCTGGTGACCGGCGCGGGCGACTTCCACGACGCCATCACCCTGGATCGCGTCGACTCGCTGCCGTTCGGGTTCAGCGACGCGCGCTGGCTGGCGGACGGCACCCTGGTGACGATCCGCGACGACGGCGGGCGTACGCTGCTCGAGCAGTGGAGCGCGGATCGACGCCTCTACAACCTGCGCTACTACGACGGGATGCCGCTGGCGCTGCTCCGCGGCACCGAGATCACCGTGGTGACGCTCGAGAACGGGCAGCCGGCCTTCGCCGAATACGTGCCCACCGACGATGCGGACGGCGACGGCGTGACCAACGCCCAGGACGCCTTTCCGCTGGACCCGGCCGCGTCCGTCGACTCGGACGGCGACGGCCATCCGGACGCCTGGAACCCGGGCTACGACGCGAGTGACAGCACGGACGGCCTGGTGCTCGACGCCTTCCCCTTCGACTCGGCGTGCCAGCTCGCGAGCCACGGCCTGCCCTCGGATCCGTCGGTGTGCGACATCGCCCTGGGGATCCCGTCCTACGTGCCGGAGCAGGTGGTGATGGACGCGGCGGGCACGATCTACCTGCTGAGTCCGGAGAACGATCGCATCTACCGCTGGTCGCTGGCGGCCGACTACCACCTGAACCCGATCGACGTGGGCGACGACCCCCGCTGGCTCGCCCACTCGCAGCCCAACGGGCGCCTCTACCTGGGATACGCGAGTGGCGCCATCACCGAGATCGACGTCACCGATCCGGAGTTGCGCGAGCTGCCGTTCGCCACGGTTCCGGGGCCGCTGACCGGCTTGCAGACGGCCGGCCGTTTCGTGTTCGCGGTCGACCCGAGCGGTGCGTGGAGCAGCCACTACACCTTCGCTCCCGACGGCACCCGGATCTCCGCGGTCGAGTGGAATCGCGTCTCGCGGGTCTACGAGTGGAGCGCCGCCAACGACCGGATGTACTTCTTCCGCGACGGCACCTCGCCCAACGACATCCACTGGGAGGGCATCGATCCGGTCACGGGCGCGATCACCGGCAAGGGCGAGACCCCGTACCACGGAAACGTGGGCACGGTTCCGCCCATTCGCGTCTCGCCCGACGGCGCGGAGCTGCTCACCGGTGGCGGCGACGTGCACGACGCCATCACCCTGGATCGCATCGACAAGCTGCCGGATCCGCTGACCGACGCGGTCTACGACGCCGACCTGCTGCTCACAGTCCGCGGCGACGGCGCGGGCGGTACGCTGGTCGAGCAGTGGAGCGCGGACCGCACGCTCTACAACACCTCCTCGATGGCGGGCGATCCGCTGCGCGTGCTCGCCCACGCAGGCCGCTACGTGGTGATCGGTCTGGTGGGCGGCAAGCCCTTCTTCGCCGACTACGTGCCGACCGACGACGGCGACGGTGACGGCGTGGTGAACGACGACGACGCCTTCCCGCTGGACCCGGCCGCCTCCCAGGACTCGGACATCGACGGCTACCCGGACGCCTGGCACCCGGGCTACGGACCCCAGGACAGCCCGCTCGTCGTGGATGCCTTTCCCTTCGACTTCGCCTGCCAGCTGCCGGCGCACGGCGTGAACGGGGTGTGCGACTTCCGGTCGGTCCTCCCCGACGATGCCGCCGAGCCGTTCTGCTCGGAGGACGTCTCGTTGCCGTCCACGGCGGCCGGAAGCCACACGGTCAGCGCCTCCGCCGGCGAGTTCCTGCCGCTCTGCGACGGCTGGGTCTTCTACGCCGACTACGACCGCGAAGGCGTGGCCGTCGACAACGTCGTGCTCGGCCGGGCGGGCGCCTTCTACGACCTGCCTTCCGGGCCGGCCCACCTCGAGCTCGACGAGGCGCGCACGCGGCTCTACGCCTCGCTGCCGGATCAGAACGCCGTCGCCGCCATCGATCTGCTGACCGGCGACGTGAACACGATCCAGGCCGCCGACGTGATCCAGGGCATGGGGATCGGTCCGGGCGGAGGACTCTTCGTTCGCGTGGGCGGGCGCTACTCCGGCGATCTCTACTGGCTGCCGCCGGGCGGTACGCAGTTCACGGGCGGCTGGCCGGTTCAGGGCACGCTCCTCCAGTTCAATTTCGTGCGGGGCGAGCTGGTGACCGCCCACGTCGGCCTCTCTCCCTCGAGCATCCACCGCTACGCCTGGCATCCGGTGACCGGCCCAGCGCTCCTGCAGGCGCGTCGGGCGGGTGGGAACGGCCAGAGCCTGGCGGTCTCGCCGGACGGCCAGCACGTGGCACTGGCGTCCGGCGGCGGCAACGGCAGCGGCTACACCGTCTTCGACTTCGACGCCGCCGATTTGGACAGCCACCGGGGCGAGTGGGTGACGAGCCACTACCCGTCGGGCGTCGCCTTCGACGGGTCGAGCACGCGCCTGCTGGCGACCAACCGCCGCTCGATGCTGCTGTTCGACGTCGCCACCTTCCAGCAGCTCCGCGCCCACAGCAGCAGTTCCTGCGACACCTACCAGGTGGGGTTCTCCCGCGGCGACCGCATCGCTCTGGGCATGTCGCGCTGCGGCTACTCCTCGTACGCCACCCGCCGCATCGACTGGTTCCTCACGCCGTGACCAAGGAGGCTCCCATGCGCTTCTCACCCGCCCGCCGCCTCGCGATCTGCACCGCCTGGCTGACGTTCGCCGTCGCGCTTCCCACCGTCGGAGCCGAAGTCGTGCTGGACGAAGACGGCAACGTGGTCCAGGAGGTCGAGCCCGACGGCTACGCGGTGGAGTATCGCCACGACGACCAGGGTCGCGTGATCGAGGAGGTCCACGACGACGGCACGGTCGTCCGCTACTGGTACGACGAGAATGGCGTCCAGCACGTGGTGACCGACTAGCCCGCTCGACGCAGACGCGCGGCCCGGCGCTACACCCGCTCGCGTTCGCCCTGGGTGAAGGTGTCGGTCAGGAAGAAGGTGCCGCTGGCGCGGGCCAGGACCTTGCCCTGGTCGTTCACGATCTCGCCTTCCGCGTAGGCCAGGCGGCGGGTCATCTCGCGCATGCGCCCGCGCGCCTCGATGCGTCCGTGCTGGACCGGGCGGAAGTAGTTGATCTTCATCTCGACGGTGGCGCAGCCGCGGCCCTCGGGCAGGTGCTCGATGATCGCGCGGCCGAGGCAGGTGTCGAGCAGGGTGAAGAGCAGTCCGCCGTGGGCGCGCCGTGCCCGGCTCATGTGGTCGGGCCGCAGCGACAGCGAGATCGTGTAGTCGCCGTCGACCACGCCCCCGTACTCGAAGCCGATCTGCTCGGTGAACTCGCTGCCGGACACGCGCCCCATGCTAGCCGTCCGGGGGCGGCGCGCCCGGCCCGCTCCGCCGCGAGTCGCCCCGCGAAGGGCGGGTGCGATAGCGTCGGGACGCGATGCGCGAGCTCCCCGAGAAGCCGCAGGACGGCTATCCGTCGATCTACCTGGAAGGGACCGATGCGCCCCTCCCGGAGAAGCTGCATCCGGGCACGCGCTACATGCACTTCAAGACGATCGCGAAGGGCGGCAAGTCGGTCATCCAGAGCTGCCTCGACCGCCACCTGGCGCGGGTCGTCTGCTGGAAGCAGCTGAAGCCCGAGTTCGAGGACGACCCGCTGGAGCAGCGCCGGTTCGTGCGTGAGGCCCGGGTCAGCGCCTCGCTTCAGCACCCGAACGTGATCCCGGTCTACGAGCTGGGCCGCGACGCGCGCGGGAAGCTCTACTTCACCATGAAGCTGGTGCAGGGCTTCACCCTGCGCGACCTGTTCGCGCCCGACTACCGCGAGCGCTACGACCTGGGCCAGCTGGTGGACGTGCTGGTGCAGGTGGCCTTCGCACTGCGCTACGCGCACAGCCACGGCGTGGTGCACCGGGACGTGAAGCCCGAGAACGTGCTGGTCGGGCCCTACGGCGAGGTCCTGCTGATGGACTGGGGCCTGGCGAAGGTGTGGCGGGAGGACGGCTCGTCCGAGGACCTGCCGGCCCCCGACGTCGATCCGGACGCCGCCGCCACCACGCTGACCGGCGCCGGCAAGCTCGAGGGCACGATTGCCTACATGTCGCCGGAGCAGCTGCGCCGGGCGCCGGAGATCGATCACCGCACCGACGTCTACAGCCTGGGCGTGGCGCTCTACGAGATTCTGGCCCGCCGGGCGCCGTTCGAGGGCCGCACGATCAGCGAGATGACGGCCCGGATCGAGTCGGAGGTGCCCCCGCTGCCGTCCGCCTGCACCGCGTCGCTGGTGCCGCCGCCGCTCGAGGCCCTGGCCATGCGCTGCCTGGCGAAGGATCCGGTCGCCCGGCCCGCCGGCTGCCGCGAGGTGGTGCGCGAGCTCCAGGGCGGCTGGGAACGCTGAGCCCAGCGCCCGTTTTCTGGGCAGCCTGCCCACGAAGCGGGCACCCACGGGCACGCGACCGGCCCGGCGGCGCCCTGCGTGCCGCCTGGGCGCCCACCGGTCCATCCGCGGTTGGAACGGCCATTGCAAATGGGGTCGGCTGCAACCCTCGAACCATGGAGTGAACACGCGATCATGAAGAGCAAGCTGGAGTACATCTGGCTGGACGGCTACGTCCCCACCCAGTCCCTGCGCAGCAAGACCCGCGTCGAGAGCGACTTCAGCGGCAAGGTCGAAGACGCTCCGATGTGGTCCTTCGACGGCAGCTCGACCGAGCAGGCCGACGGCAGCGCCTCCGACTGCCTGCTGAAGCCGGTGGCGGTGTTCCCCGACCCGGACCGCCGGAACGCCTGGCTGGTGATGACCGAGGTGCTGAACGCCGACGGCACTCCGCACCCCACGAACGGTCGGGCGACCATCGACGAGGCCGACGACGACGACGAGTTCTGGTTCGGCTTCGAGCAGGAGTACTTCCTGTGGGATCCGACCACGAACCTGCCGCCCGGCTTCCCGAGGGCGGGCTACCCGCGGCCCCAGGGCCCGTACTACTGCTCGGTGGGCGCCGCCAACGCCTACGGACGGTCGATCATCGAGGAGCACCTCGACCTGTGCCTCGACGCGGGCGTCAACGTGGAG
Source organism: Myxococcota bacterium (assembly GCA_050618055.1). Lineage (GTDB taxonomy): Bacteria > Myxococcota_A > UBA9160 > UBA9160 > SMWR01 > CALDCK01. Next base: position 18,932 of record JBNLVK010000143.1, on the reverse strand, counting down.
GGCATCAACGCCGAGGTGGCGGCCGGTCAGTGGGAGTTCCAGGTGTTCGCCAAGGGCGCGAAGCGCGCCGGCGACGAGACCTGGATCGCCCGCTACCTGCTGGAGCGCACGGCCGAGAAGCACGGCTACGCCATCGAGTGGCACCCGAAGCCGCTGGGCGACACCGACTGGAACGGGTCGGGCATGCACGCCAACTTCTCCAACGAAGTGATGCGCACCTCCGGCAAGGAGGACACCTTCGCGAAGATCTGCGAGCAGTTCGGCAAGAACATCGACCGCCACATCATGGTCTACGGCGCCGACAACCATCACCGGCTGACCGGCAAGCACGAGACCCAGTCGATCGACCAGTTCAGCTTCGGCGTCTCCGACCGGGGCGCCTCCATCCGCATTCCGGTGGGGACGGTCGAGGACGGCTGGAAGGGGCGCCTGGAGGACCGGCGCCCGGCGTCCAACGCCGACCCCTACAAGGTCGCCGCGGCGATCGTGAAGACCACGCGCGAGGCCGGTTTGTAGCGTTCGTGGCCGCCCGGGGCGGGGTAGAATCGCGGGTCCTCGCGAACCCCGCCCCGGAGGCAGCCCCCTTTGCAACGCTCGCGAATCGCGTCCGGCCTGTTCCTGCTCGGCGCGATCGTCCTGACCGTCCATTTCTTCGTCGACTACGCGGGCTACCAGCGGGAGCGGGAAGAGCGCAGCGTCGAGCTCGGCCAGCGGGCGGGCATCCGCGTGGCCGAGGCGCTGGACGCCGAGCTGACCGCGATCGCGGAGCACGCCGCCGCCTTCGCGCGCGAGGTGCGCGACGTCCGCGACGAGCAGGACCTGCTGGCCCGCATCCGCCGCGCCAGCCTGGAGCTGCCGCTGGTGCTCGGCGTGACCGTGGCCTTCGAGCCGGGGCGCTTCCCGGGGCGCGAGCGCTTCGCCCCCTTCTTCAACAAGAGTCGCGACGAGTTCCAGTTCGTCGAGGACACCTACGACTACACCGACCGCGCGCTCGAGACGGCCCACTGGTACACCCGCGTCGTCGACTCGGGCGAGGCCCGCTGGTCCGATCCCTACTACGCGGCCGCCGCCCAGGCGATGCTGGTCGACTTCGGCGTTCCGCTGCTCGACGAAGAGGGCCGGCCGATGGGGATCGTCGACTACGCCATCACGCTGAACGACTTCACGCGCATCGTCGACGAGCTCAGCGTGGGCGAGTCGGGCTACGGCTTCACCTACGACCAGAACGGGGTGATCCTGGCGCACCCGGACCCGGACTACGTCCTGGAGACCGTCTTCCGCCTGCGGGACGGAAAGACCGAGGCGATCCTCGACAAGATGCGCAACGACGCCCAGGGCGTCGTCCAGTACGACAGCACCTACACCTACCGGTTCTCGTCGTTCTTCTTCCAGGCGCTCGAGTCGACCGGCTGGAAGAGCGTCCTGGTGTTCTCCGAGGACGACCTGCTGGGGGCGTCCGACCAGGGCCGGAGGAAGCAGATCCACCTGGCCATGGGCGCCGGCACCCTGGTGATCGCGCTGCTCGTCTTCCTGGCGGCGGGAGCCCCGCTCGAGCCGCGGCGGCTGTGGGGGGTGGTCGTCGGGATCTCGCTGGTGATCGTCGGCAACGTCGTCGTGGTCTGGGCGCTGAACCTGACCACCGACTTCTCGCTGCTCGACGACGACGAGGAGCGCATCGTCAACAAGACGATCCTGGCGAAGTACGTCGAGCGCTACGACCGCGCCCTCCACCAGCGGACCCAGGCCGAGTACCACAAGGTCCCCACCGGCGTGTTCGTGGAGTCCTACGAGCTGTCCTCGTTCGAGGCGAGCCTGATCGGCCGGCTCTGGATGAAGTACCCGAAGGACCTCTACGAGGTGGCGCCGCCGGCCTTCTACTTCCCGGGAGTGTCGGCCATCGAGTCGCGCGGTCTGGTCAGCCAGCTCGTCTCCGAGGTCCCCCACGACGACCACGTCCTGGTGACCTGGAACTTCCGGGCGACCCTGGAGCAGGACTTCAGCTACCAGCAGTTCCCGTTCGAGCAGAACGACATCGAGCTGGCGATCCTGTACCCGGACCCGGGCCGGCACGTCATGCTGGTCCCGGACCTCGAGAGCTACGAGATCCTGAACCCGTCGGCGCGGCCCGGTCTGAGCGCGAACATCCGCGTCCCGTCGTCGGAGACGATCGCCTCCTTCTTCAGCTTCGAGATGCTCGACTACAAGACGAGCTTCGGGAACGAGGTGCCGGTCAACCGCCACCCGGCCCTCGTGTTCAACATGACCGAGAAGCGCATCTGGCTGAGCCCGTTCATCGCCAACATCGTGCCGATCCTGATCGTCGCGCTGATCCTGTTCATCGTGCTCTGCGTGTCGTCGCCCCGGGGCGACGGCGGACGCTCGGGCGTCACCACCATGAACGTCATCCAGAGCTCGGCCGGCTTCCTGTTCATCCTGCTGCTGGCCCACGTGAACGAGCGCAACCGCATCGAGACGCCGGAGATCGCCTACATCGAGCTGTTCTACTTCTCGATGTACGTGCTGATCACGCTCCAGTCGGTGCTGCTGGCCGTCTCGCTGGCGGGGGCGGACTGGAGGATCTTCACCTGGCGCGACCACCTGGCGCTGAAGCTGGCCTTCTGGCCCCTCCTGCTGACCACCTGGTTCGCGGTGACGCTGCTGCGCTTCTACTGATCCACGAGGAGACCTCGCCATGCGGCACGTACTCGTCCTCTTCTGCGTCCTTCTCGCCGTCCTGCCCGCCGTCGCATCCGACGAGGAGCCGCCCGGAGAGATCCGCTTCCAGGCGCGCAACGGGATCGTGCGCGCCGACGGCCGCTTCCATCGCTGGCACCTGGGACGGGTGGTCATCGACGAGGCGAGCCCTGGCGAGAGCGTCGTCGAGGTGGTGGTGGACCTGGCCAGCGTCGACACCGGCATCGAGCGGCGCGACGCGCACCTGCGCACGGACGACTTCTTCGACGTGGAGACCTGGCCGGAGGCGACGGCCGTGCTCCGGGGCTTCCGCGTCGAGGATCCGGAGCGGCCGGAGCGCTGGACCGCCGACGTGACCCTCGACCTGCACGGCGTGAAGCGCGAGTTCCCCATGCACTTCACCCTGGTCGATGCGTCGGTCCGCCGCATCGAGGGGCGGACCACCCTGCTGCGCACCGACTACGGCATCGGCGATCCGGTGAGCCGCTGGAACCCGCTGTCGGTGCGCGACGAGGTGGAGGTCGAGGTGGAGGCGATCGTGCCCCCGGCGGGTCGCTCGGAGCCGCCTCAGGACATGCCGGTCGAGAGCAGGTTCTCCACCGGGCGGTAGGGCTCCTCCAGGTAGGCGATGGTCGCCTCCTCCAGCTCGATGTCGGCGGCGGCGACCAGCTGCTCCAGCTGCTCGACGCGCGAGACGCCGACGATCGGTGCGGTCACCTCGGGCTTGTGGAGCAGCCAGGCGACGGCGATCTGCGCCGGCGTGTGGCCGAGCTTGTCGGCGGTCTCGATCACCCGGTCGGCCACCTCGAAGACGTGGTCGCCGCGGTAGAGCATCTCGGTGCGCCCGCGGTCGGTGCCCTGGGAGCGGGCCGTCGTGCCCTTCTCGAAGCCGCCGCGGTAGGCCCCCGCCAGGATGCCGCGGGCCAGCGGCGACCAGGGCGTGAGACCCACCCCGGTGTGGGCGCAGTAGGGGTTCATCTCCCGCTCCTCTTCGCGGTAGACCAGGTTGTAGTGGTTCTGCATGGAGACGAACTTCGTGAAGCCGCCGCGCTCGGCCGCGTGCTGGAGCTCGGCGAACTGCCAGGCGAACATCGACGACGCGCCCAGGTAGAGCGCCTTGCCCGCCTTCACCACGTCGTGCAGCGCCTCCATGGTCTCCTCGATCGGCGTCCTCGCGGCGCCCGGGATGCCGTGGGGGTGGCGGTGGATGACCAGGTGGTCGACGTAGTCGAGGCCCAGGCGCTGGAGGCTCCGGTCGATGCCCTCCAGGATGTGCTTGCGCGACAGGCCCACCTGGTTGGCGCCCCGGCCCATGGGCATGGCGAGCTTGGTGGCCAGCACGTACTCGTCGCGCGGCAGCAGATCGCGTAGCAGCCGGCCCACCGTCTCCTCGCTGGCGCCGATGCCGTAGAAGTCGGCGCAGTCGAAGTAGGTGAGGCCGTGCTCGATGGCGCAGCGGAAGATCGGCCGGGCGTCGTCGGCGCCGAGGGTCCAGTCGCCCTGGTGGCCGCGGCCGGGCTCGCCGAAGTTCATGGTGCCGAGGCCCAGGCGCGAGACGCGCAGGCCGCTGTTCCGGCCGAGGGGGACGGGGGCGAGCATGGGGAACCTCCGGGGTCGAGTGGGGCGACCGTGGCGTCCGCGAGCGGATCCATCCGGCCCGGCCGGATCGGCCCTGGTCGCGGCGCCCTGGACGGACGACTCTACCCCCCATGCCGGACGCGCGCACCGAACGCGCCGTCGACATCCTGGTCGACGGCTTCCTGGACAATCCGGTGATGGCGTGGGTGTTCCCCGACGAGGCCAGCCGGGCCGACGGCATCCGCGGCTACGTGGAGGTCTTCCTGGCGGCCTACGGCGAGCGCGGCGTACTGGAGATCGAGGCGGGGGGCGAGGGCGCCGCCCTGTGGGCCGAGCCGGGGACGCCCCAGCTCGCGGGCGAGCACGCGGCGGCGCTGGTCGAGCACCTGCGGAGGACCAGCGGCGAGCACGCGAACCAGGTGCTCGTCACCTTCGGCGGGATCACGCCGCCGGCGGAGCGCCACTGGTACCTGAACGTGATCGCCGCGCGGCGCGGCGCGCGCTCGCAGGGCATCGGTGCGCGCCTGCTCGAGCCCTGGCTGGCGCGGGCCGACGACGAGGGCGTGGGCATCTACCTGGAGTCGTCGAACCCGCGCAACCTGTCCTTCTACCGGCGCTACGGCTTCCGCGACCACGGCCCGGCCCTCGACCTGCCCGGCGCGGGTCCGCTGCTCCAGCCCATGTTCCGCCCGGCTCCCGCCGCGCGCTGACGCTCAGCCGGCCAGCGCCTCCAGCAGCTTCCACTCCGAGCCCCTGCCGGACGGGGGGTAGGCGCTGACCGCGATGTGCGAGGCGCCCGCCGCCTCGTGCTCGGCGATGCGCGCTCGGACGGCGGACTCGTCGCCCCAGGCCACGAGCGCGTCCACCAGCCGGTCGCTGCCGCCCTGCTCCCAGTCGGACGGCTCGAAGCCCCAGCGCGCCCACTCCTTCTGGTAGGCGGGAAGCTGCATGTAGATGGCGAGGGCGCGGCGCGCGACCTTGCGCGCGCGCTCGGCGTCGTCGCACAGGCAGCAGGGCAGCACGACGTTGAGCCGCTTGTCCGGTCCCAGGATCTCCCGCGCGCGCTCGGTGTGGGCGGGGGGCAGCAGGTAGGTGTTCGCGCCGTCGAGCCGCCGGGCCGCCAGCTCGAGCAGCCGGGGACCGTTGGCCGCCAGCCAGACGGGCGCGGGAGCCGGAGGCGGCGGTGCGTCGACGCGGGTGGCGTCCATGGCGTCCAGGTAGGCGCTCACCTTGCGCAGCGGCGGCAGCCACTCCTTCTGGTGCATGGCGGCCATGGGCGGGTGCGACACGCCCAGGCCCAGCACGAAGCGCCCGCCGGACAGCTCGGCCAGGGCGTGCCGGTTCTGGGCGGCGACCAGCGCGTCGTGGGCGTAGACGTTGGCGATGCCGGTGGCGACCGTCAGCCGCCCGGTCCGGGCCAGCAGGTGGGCGGCGGTCGTGTAGGGGTCGCGGCCGGTGAACTCGGTCACCCACAGCGAGTCGTAGTCGAGCTCCTCGATGCGCCGTGCGAAGGCGTCGAGCTCGGCCACCGGCATGCCGTCGGTGTAGGCGATCACGCTGGGGCGGTTGCGCATGGCCCCCAGGGTAGCCCGCCGCGGACTCCAGCGAGGGCGCCGGTCGTTCGATGAGAGGGGTCGACCACGGACCGCGAAGACCCCATGCGAACCATCGTCCTGCTGCTCGGAAGCGCACTGATCGTCGCCCAGGCCGGCTGCGGCGCGCCGGCCCCGGCCGTCGCCGACGCGGACTGCCTCACGCTGGACCAGCTCTTCGCCGAGAAGCCGGACGCGACCGCCGAGGAGATCCACGCGGCGGAGCAGTGCATGAAGGCACGGGCCCGGGCGTCGGGCCGCAGCGGACGCAACACCCGCTTCCTGGGCAACACCTACGACCGACCGGAGGGGGCGCTCGCCCACTACAAGGGCTGGTCGACCGGCAGCACCTTCACCGTGTTCGAGGACCACATCCACACCACCGAGGACTTCGGCGCCACCGAGACGCGGGTGCCGTTCGCGTCGGTCACCGGGGTGGAGGAGGGCTGGCCGACCCCCGGCACCCTCCAGATCGAGTACACGGACGAGCAGGGTCACGAAGACGCCCTGAGCTTCCTGCTGATGAACCCGGAGGACGTGGAGAAGGAAGAGGGCGCCCGCGACGTCGACCGGCTGCGGGAGCTGATCGAGAGCCTGCGCGCCGAGCAGGCCACCTCCTAGCCCGCCTGGCCCCCGCCCGCGGGGATCCCGCACCCGGTGTCGGCTTCCCGACACCGGGCCGGGCCCGGCTGCGGTTCAATGACGATGCATGGCCTGGAAGTACGAGCGCCTCTCCGCCCAGGACACGTCCTTCCTGCTGCTCGAGGACGAGAACGCCTGCCTGCACGTGGCCTCGGTGGGGATCTTCGAGCGGGGACCGCTGGCGGCGCCCGACGGAGGTGTCGACTTCGAGAAGATCGAGCGCTTCACCGAGGCGCTGCTGCCGCGGGTGCCGCGCTACCGGCAGAAGCTCCAGTGGATCCCGCTCCAGAGCCATCCGGTGTGGGTGGACGACCCGGTCTTCAACCTGCACTACCACCTGCGCCACACCGCGCTGCCGCGACCCGGTAGCGAGCGTCAGCTGAAGCGCATGGCCGCCCGCGTCATGTCCCAGCCGCTCGACCACACGAAGCCGCTCTGGGAGACCTGGGTGGTGGAGGGCCTCGAGGGCGATCGCTTCGCGATGATCCAGAAGATCCACCACTGCATGATCGACGGCATGTCCGGCGTGGACCTGGCGAACAAGATGATGAGCAGCGTGCCGGGCGAGACCGAGCCCGGCGAGCCGCGTCCCTACGTGCCGCGGGCCGCACCGTCGGGACGCGAGCTGCTGACCGACGAGCTGGTGCGGCGCGCCACCCAGCCGCTGTCGCTGCTGGCCAGGCTGGCCGCCGGCGGCGAGCACCGCGAGCCCGACGACGGCGGCGCCAGCTGGCGCTCGCGGGCGCGCTCGATCGGCGAGACGCTGCGCCAGGCCACCGAGCCCACCGAGGACACGCCGCTCAACGCCGACATCGGTCCGCACCGGCGCTTCGACTGGCTGGCCATGGACCTGCTCGAGGTGCGCGCCGTGCGCAAGGCGCTGGGCGGATCCATCAACGACGTGGTGCTGGCGATCGTGACCGGGGCGGTGCGCCGCTTCTTCCTGGAGCGCGGCGCGGATCCGGACTCGGGCCACTTCAAGGCCATGACGCCCGTGAGCGTGCGCGACGCGTCGGAGCGCCACGCGCTGGGCAACCGCGTCTCGGCCTGGCTGGTCGACCTGCCGATCGACGAGCCCGACCCGGCGCGCCAGCTCGAGCGGGTGGTCGAGCGCACCGCCGAGCTGAAGCGCAGCCAGCAGGCGGTGGGGACCGACCTGCTGATGCAGGCCACCGACTGGCTGCCGGGCGTGCTGTTCGCGCTGGGGGCGCGGGCCGCCGGCTCGGCGCTTCCCTTCAACATGGTGGTGACGAACGTGCCGGGTCCGCAGCATCCCTGGTACCTGCTGGGTGCCCGCCTGCTCGAGAGCTACGGCATGGTCCCGCTGATCGGCCGGCAGGGCCTGGGCGTGGCGCTCGGCAGCTACGACGGCCGCCTGTTCTGGGGCTTCAACGCCGACTGGGAGATCGTGCCGGACCTGCACGACTTCGTGAACGCGGTCGGAGCCGCCTTCGACGATCTGTGCGGGGCGGCCGGCGTGAAGCGCGGCGTCGCCGCAGCGGCCGGGGCGGACCCGGCGTCGCTGCTGGCGACGGGCGGCTGAGCCTTGCCCGCGACCCCCGAGCCGCTCTCCGGCGAGGACCTGGCGTTCTGGTACAGCGACCAGCCGCGGCAGCGCACCACCATGGCGCTGCTGCTGCTGCTCGACCGGCGCCCCCACTCGAAGCAGCTGCGCGCCGCCGCCTGGCGCGCCATCCGCGCCGTGCCGCGGCTGCGCCAGCGCGTGGTCGACGCGCCCTTCGACCTGGCCCGCCCGACCTGGCAGGACGATCCGACCTTCGACCTGGACTTCCACATCCGGCGCTACGCGCTGTCCCACGAGGACGGCGCCACCGAGCACGCCACCCTGGACGACCTGTTCCACACCATCGGCCCCATCTACGAGCGGCCCTTCGACCGCACGCGCCCGCTGTGGGAGCTGATCGAGCTGGACGGACCCGGACCCGGCTCGGCCGTCTTCTTCCGCCTGCACCATGCCGTCGCCGACGGCGTCGGCGGCAACGCCATCCTGGCGGCGCTCACCGACGACAGCGCCGAGTCGGGAGCCGACGGGGTCGACGTGGAGCCGTCGCCCGGCTCCTGGCCCGACGAGGACCTGGCGACGCGGCTGCGCGCGGCGCTCGGTCAGCGCCTGGACGAGGCGCGCGCGCAGCAGCGGGCCGTCTGGGACGCGGCCTGGACCGCGCTGCGGGAGCCCGCGAGCCTGGCCCGCGCGGCGCGCATCGCCGGGGCGGTGCTGGAGGACGCCCGCGACACCACGGCGTCTCCGCTCACCGGCTTCGGTCGCGCGCGTCATCTCTCGGGCATCGAGGTGCCCTTCCAGGCGCTGCGCGAGGCGCGCGACGCGCTGGGCGGCAAGATGATCGACGTGCTGCTGACGGCGGTGACGGGAGCCGTCGGCGAGTGGCACGCGGTCCACGGCTACGGCGACGTCGCCGAGGTGCGGACCCAGGTGCCCATCAACCTGCGCGCGCGGGCCGACCAGGGCCTCGCCGCGGGCACCGGCAACCGCGCCACCGGCGTCAGCGTGAAGCTGCCGATCGCCGAGCCCGACCCGGCCGCGCGCTTCGCCGAGATCCACCGGCGCATGGAGGAGCGCAAGGTCCACCCGGCCGTCGACTTCATGCCGAAGCTCAGCGAGATGCTGGCCGTTCTGCCGCGTCCGGTCTACCGGGCGCTCACGTTCGCCGGCAGCCAGTCGGTGAACCTGATCGTCACCAACGTGCCGGGCATCATGCAGCCGCGCTACCTGGCCGGCGCGCGCATCACGGCGGGCTATCCCTTCGCGCCGACGGCGCCCCAGTGTCCGGTGAGCGTGGCGCTCTACGGCTACGACGGGCGGCTCTACGTGGGCGTCGACGCGGACGGCAGCGTCGTCTCGGACCTCGACGAGTTCTGCGGCTACCTGGACCGCTCCTTCGACCGGGTCATCGCGGCCGCGGCGCGTCGCCGAAGTGCCTGAGCGGGGTCGGGCGCCCCGGCGTTCACTCGGGCGGCAGCGGACCCAGCGCGGCCGCCTTCTGGAGCGCCTCGAACTCGGCGTCGATCAGATCCACGAAGTCGTGCAGGTCGGGCAGCGCGTCCCAGTCGGCGTTGAAGCCCCAGTACAGGCCGCCGTCGTAGCTGAAGAGCGCGATGCCCAGCGCGTTGTCGACGAAGATGGGGACCAGCGGGTAGATCTCCTGCATCTTCGCGCCGGCGAACCACACGGTGGCCGGCGGACCCGGAACGTTCGTCACCACCAGGTTGTAGGCCTGCCGCGCCGTGCGCCGCGAGACGGCGACGAACAGCTCGGGCGAGGTCTTGTCCGAGATCTCCTCGAAGATCTCGACGCCGCGCGCCTGGCGCGAGTTCTTCAGACCGCGTGTCGTCGCGGCCACGCGGGCGAAACGCCTGCGCGGATCGGGCTCGTCGATGGGCAGCTCGGCCATCAGGCTCACCACCCGGTTGCCCTCGCTGCCCCGCTCCTCGCTGCGGCGGACGCTCACCGGCACCATGGCGCGGAACTCGAGCTGCGAGATGCGCTCGCCGCGCTGGGCGAGGAAGCGTCCGACCGCGCCGGCGACGGCGCAGAGCACCACGTCGTTGACCGTGCCCTCGAGCTTGCCCCGGATCTCCCGTGCCGCCGCCAGGTCGAAACGCGTCCAGTCGAAGCGCCGGTAGGGGCCGATCTCGACGTTCAGCGGTGTCGGCGAGCACGGGCTCAGGTTCGCGCTGAACGCCTCGTACAGGGCGCCCGCCGCGTCGCGCAGCCGCTCGGCCGAGGCCTGGGGCTCGGCCAGGGCGCGCGCCCCGGCGGCGGCGATCTGGAAGGGGAGGGAGCCGCGGCGCGAGGCCTCGTCGACGAACAGCCGGCGGGTCTCCGGTGCGGGCCGGGGGATCCAGGTCTTCGGCGCCTCGATGGTCGGGTCCGGGTCCAGGCGCATCATGCGCGCCAGCAGCTCGAAGCCGGAGATGCCGTCGACCAGGCAGTGGTGCGCCTTGGCGATCAGCGCGAAGCGGCCGTCCTCCAGTCCCTCCACGAACCAGAACTCCCACAGCGGCTTCGAGCGGTCGAGCTTCTGGGAGAAGATGCGCCCGGCCAGCCGCTTCAGCTGCCGCAGCGACCCCGGGTGCGGCAGCGCCGTGTGGCGGACGTGGTACTCCAGGTTGAAGCACGGGTCGTCGACCCACACCGGCAGGTCGAAGCGCGGCACGCGCACCAGCTTCTGGCGGAAGCGGGGGCTCTCGCCCAGCGACGACTCCACTGCCCGTCGGATGCGGCCGATGTCGACCCCGGCCTCGTCGGCCGCCAGGGCGCCGCGCTCGAACAGCGCCACCACGCCGACGTGCATGTGCACGTTGGGGTCCTGCTCCTCGTAGCGGAGGAAGGACACGTCGAGGGCGGTCAGCCGGTCGTAGTGCGCGTAGGCCATGGCAACCTCCGTGCCTCCAGTATACGCCGGCGGGTGTCCGCCGAACGGAACGATCCACGAAACAGGGAGAAGAGATGAACGCCAAGGTCCACGATCTGATGACGGAGTCCGTCGTCACCACCGAGCCCCACGCCAGCGTCGAGCGCATCCGCCGCATCTTCCAGCGCAACAAGGTGGGCGCCGTGCCGGTGGTCGGTCCGGAGGGCGAGCCGGTGGGCATCGTGTCCACCACCGACCTGGTGCCGAGCCTGAAGGCCGAGGCGCCCATCAGCTCGATCATGACCGACAAGGTCTACACCGTGCCCCAGTACGACGACGTCTCCGTGGCGGCGCGGATCATGCGCAACCACCATATCCACAGGCTGGTCGTGACCCACGAGCAGAAGGTGGTGGGCATGATCACCGCCTACGACCTGCTCGCGCTGGTGGAGGATCACCGCTGGGTGGCGAAGAACCCGCCGTCTTCGTCGAAGCGCGCCAACCGCCGCGGCTGAGCGGCGGGCGTCAGGCGAGGTCGGACGGGGAGACCCGGTCCGAGGTGTAGATCTCCATGACGGGGCGCTCGGCCGCGAGCGCCCCGGCGCGCCGCGCGAACTCGATCGAGGCCGGCACGGCAAAGTGCCGGCGCAGCGCCGCCGCGCTCTCCCACTTCTCGAAGAACACCACCCGGTTCGCGTCCTCGGCGTCGACGTAGGCGCCGTGGGCGACGCAGCCCTCCTCCTGCCGCGACCGGCGCACGTGCGCCAGGCTGATCGCCAGCAGCTCCTCGACGTTTCCCTCCGCCGCAACGACGCTTCCCCAGACCGTGATCACGCGGACCTCCGGCGCCGCCCTACCAGGGGTGGACGCGCACGGGAAGCCGGTGGAAGCCCTTCACGAAGGGCGACTTCACGCGCACCGGCTCGCCCGCCACCTCGACGGTGCGGAAGCGCTGCATGATCTCCTCCCAGAGAACCCGCAGCTGCATCTCGGCCAGGCGGCTTCCCATGCAGAAGTGGACGCCCCAGCCGAAGGAGAGGTGCTGCTTCGAGTTCTCGCGGTCGATCAGGAACTCGTTCGCGCGCGGAATGACCGTCTCGTCGCGGTTGGCCGACACGTACCACATGACGACCTTGTCGCCCTTCTTGATCTGCTTCCCGCCGAGCTCCGTGTCCCGGGTGGCGGTGCGGCGCATGTGGGCCAGCGGCGTCTGCCAGCGGATGATCTCGTTCACCATGTTGGGGATCAGGGAACGGTCGTTGCGCAGCTTCTCGTACTCGGCCGGGTTCTCGTTCAGGGCCAGCACGCCGCCCGAGATGGAGTTGCGGGTGGTGTCGTTGCCGCCGACGATCAGCAGGATCAGCGTGCCCAGGTACTCCAGCGGCGAGGCCTCGGGCGAGATGTCCCGCGTCGCCTCCGAGTTCGCGAGCGCCGAGACGAAGTCGAGCTCGCCGTCGGCGGGCTTGTTCTCGCGCTGCTTCCACAGCTTCGTGAAGTAGTCGAGGCACTCCAGCAGGATGGTCTGCCGGTCGTCCGGCGTCTTGCCGATCTCGGCCAGCTGCTCGTCGCTCATGGTGGCGACGTCGGACCAGTACGTGAGCTTGCGCCGCTCCTCCCAGGGGAAGTCGAACATGGTCGCCAGCATGCCGGTGGTCAGCTCGATGGAGACGCGGTCGACCCAGTCGAAGGTCTCGCCCACCGGCAACCCGTCCAGGATCTCGCACACGCGCTCACGGATCAGCGGCTCCAGGCGCGCCAGGTTCCGCGGCGACGCCACCGGCTGCACGGTCTTGCGGTGGGCCTGGTGGCGCGGTCCGTCCATGGTGATGAAGCCGGCCGCCAGCGGGAACTCCGGGTCCGGGTCGGCGATCACGATGGTGGGCTCGGAGGAGAAGATCTCCGGGTTCTTCTCGACGTGGACGATGTCGTCGAACTTCGTGATCGACCAGTAGGGACCGAACTCCTCGTTGTTCGCGCAGTAGTGGACCGGGTCCTCGTTGCGCAGGCGCTCGAAGTAGCCCCAGAGCGTGTCGGTCTCGAACAGCTCGGCGTCGGAGACGTCGATCCGGTCCAGCGGGATCGAGTGGGGATCGGCGCCGGCCTGGCCCTTGGAGGGGAAGGGGTTCGCGGGGGCTTCGCTCATGGGGGTCTCCTGGCTGGGGCCGGGGCCGGCCCGCGGTCCCCAGGCTACCCGCTCGGGGCCGTGGAAGCCTGTGCGGAAGGGATGCTTGTCTATTTGCAACCGGTATTGTACAAAAACCCCGCATGCCGAAGCAGGTCGATCCCGGGCAGCGGCGCGACGAGGTGGCCGCTGTGGCCGAACGCCTCATCGCCGACCGCGGCCTCGACGTGGGAGTGCTCGACGTGGCGCGCGCGGGCGGCTGGTCCACCTCGGTCGTCACCCACTACTTCGCCGGCAAGCACGACCTGCTCGAGCACACCATGCGCCGCAGCATCGAGCGGGCCGAGAAGGCGGTCGAGGCGCGGGTGGCCGCCGGACGCTCGCGGCTCCAGGCCATCCTCGAGGAGACGCTGCCGCTGGACGCGGGCCGGCGGCGTCGGGCGCGGCTGTTCCTGGTCTTCTGGGGCCGTGCGGTGCACGACGCGAAGCTGCGCGAGCACCAGCGGCGGCGGCACGCCGGCTTCCGCGCCACGCTGGCGCGGCTGCTGGACGGACGCCTCGACCCGGGTCGCGACGCGGAGATCGAGGCGCGGCGGCTGTTCGCCCTGCTCGACGGACTGGTGGTGCAGGCCGTCTACGAGCCGCGGCTGTGGCCGGCGCGGGTGCAGACGGAGGTGGTGAACCGCCACCTGGCCGACATCGGCCTGTTGGAAGAATCGGAGATCGCCGCATGAGTCGAGAACAGCTCGTCGAGATGGCGCGTCGCAGCCTGGCCCACGGCAAGGCGGGCACCGTCGACCAGGCCGACGGCATCCATCGCGTGCCGGCCGGCAACTACCACGAGCCGGGCCGCTGGCGCCTCGAGATGGACCGCATCTTCAAGCGGCTGCCGCTGGTGCTGGGCTTCTCGGCCGAGCTGCGCGAGCCCGGCGCCTACCGCTCGCTGGTGGCCGCCGACACGCCGGTGCTGCTCACCCGCGGCAGCGATGGCGCGGTCCGCGGCTTCCTGAACGTGTGCAGCCACCGCGGCGCCACCGTGGTGGCCGAGGGCAGCGGCACGGCGCGTCGCTTCACCTGCCCGTACCACGCCTGGTCCTACGACGCCGAGGGAGCGCTCGTCGGCGTCTACAAGGGCGACGACTTCGGGGACGTCGACCGCTCGTGCCTCGGACTGACCCCGCTACCGGTCGCCGAGCGGGCCGGGCTGATCCTCGGCGCGCTCACCCCGGAGTGCCCGCTCGACGTCGACGCCTTCCTGTGCGGCTACGACGCGCTGCTCGCGCACCACCGGCTGGACACGTGCTTCCCGGCGGGTCGCCAGCAGGTGGAGGGACCGAACTGGAAGGTCGCCTACGACGGCTACCTCGACTTCTACCACCTCCCGATCCTGCACCGCGACAGCTTCGGCAGCGGATTCCCGAGCGACGCCCTCTACGACGCCTGGGGCCCGCACCAGCGCGTGCACGCGCCGAACCCCCTCTGGGAGAAGATGGAGGCGGTGCCCGAGGACGACTGGAAGACCGAGCACCTGATCGCCGGCGTGTGGACGGTCTTCCCCCACGTGTCGATTGCCGACTTCCCGGTGGGCGAGAACGGGAAGCTCTACATGGTCTCGCAGCTCTTCCCGGGGGCTTCGCCCGACGAGTCGGTGACGGTGCAGAACTTCCTGGCGACCGAGGAGCCCGACGAGGAGCAGCAGAAGAAGATCGAGGAGATGATGGGCTTCCTGCTGCACGTGGTGCGCGACGAGGACTACGCCACCGGCAACCGCATCCAGAAGAACGTGAAGACCGGCGCGAAGTCGGAGTTCCTGTTCGGGCGCAACGAGGGCGGCGGCCAGCGCTTCCACCGCTGGGTGGAGGAGCTGGTCCGCACCGACGACGCCGGCCTGCCGGCGCTCTTCGCGCGCGGACTCGGCTGAGGGCGCGCTTCAGCCGTCCCCGCGTCCGGCCGTTGAGGGCTTTCACTGCTCCCGACGGAGGTCGACCGCATGGCAGAGCCCGCCGCAGTCGTGGTGAAGCACGACGGTGTGTCGCTGTCGCTGCGCTTCGAGCGCTGCCGCATCGCCCTGGGCGGCGAGTTCGCCGGGAACGTCGACGTGGACGTGGCCTGCACGCCGGAGGCGGCCCGCGCCGCCGCCGAACAGCTGACGGTCCGGCTGCCGGGCGGGCGTCCCTGCGGCGCGGTGGTGGGCACCCGCGAGCACGCCGGCGGCATCGACCTGGGCTTCTGGACCGAGGAGACGAGCGGCCTGTCGGAGGCGCCCGAGCACGTCGAGGTGCTGTGGGGCGGCACGCCGATCGCCCGCCTCGTGCCGACCCTCGACGAGTCGCTTCCGCTGGAGTCCGCGGTCGGCTTCCAGCAGGCGGCGGAGCTGCTGAAGCGGCCGCCGCCGCTGGCCAGCGGACGCCACGTCCTGCTGGCCGAGAGCCGCGAGTGGGCCTGGACCCTGCTGGCCGCCGCCATGGGCATGGTCGCCGGGCTGGCCTGGGCCGCGCTGCCGGTCTTCGAGCCCGCCCGTCCGCTGCTGGCCTGGCTGCCGGCGGGCGTCCCGGCGCTCGCCATCGCCGCCTTCGCCTTCCGGCGCGCCCGCGTTCCGTACCGCCAGGTCTGGCTCGATCGCGACACGCGCCGCGTGCTCGTGCTGGGCCGCACGCGCGCGACGCGGTCCGAGCTGGCCGAAGTGCCGGGGCGACCCCTCGACGACTTCGACCACGTGCGCCTGTACATGCGCTGGCAGATCACCCGGGACATCGACCAGGACGACCAGGAGGTCTGGCACGTCACCCTCGAGGGCCCGATCTCCCACGCCGGAAGCGACGGCCGCGTCCACCTGCACCCGGACGCGCTGCTGCTCTCCGAGCTGCGCAGCGAGCCCGCCGCCCGGCGCCTGGCCGCGGAGGTCGCCTTCCACACCGGCCTGCGCGTGCTCGACACGGGCCACGACGGGACGGCCTGAGCCGATCGCCGCGACGGCACGGCCGTCAGCGCGGCGGCTGGTCGGCTCCCCGGCCCGCCACGTACTCCTGGATCACGGCCACGATCTCGTCGCGGTGACCCTCGTACTCCGCGGCGACCTCGTGCAGCCAGGCCTGCCGGCGCGCGTTCGGATCGTGCACCGCGATCGCCTCGGCCATGGCGGCGACCATGCGGGTGGCCTGGGCCTGGAGGAGCATGAAGCGCAGGTTGAAGCCGTCGCCGTCCATCATCTCGTCCTTGCCCGCCTCCTTCGCCACCGCCTGGATGGCGTCGCCGACCGGGCTGCTCTTCGCGGGCCGCCCCGTCACGTCCGGCGCCAGCTCGCGCAGCTCGGCCAGCTCCTTCGCCCGCTGCTTCGACGCGCGGGCCAGCGTGTCCATGGTCGCGCCGACCTCTTCGACGGGGCCGCGGAAGGTGATCGTCTTGAACAGCTTGAGCAGGCGCAGGCGCGATTCGTCGGCCAGGGTGTCGGCCAGCAGCTGGTAGCCGATGCGCAGGTCCTCCCGGTCGGGGGGACCGCCGGGCGCAGGCTCCCGCGCTGCGAGCGCGTCGCAGCCGAGCAGGGCGAGAACGGCGCTGGCGGCGAGCAGTCGCGCGACGGCGGGCGCCACCGCCTTCATCGCGTCCCCGCCCCGCCTTCCCGACGGGTACGCCGTGCCCAGCCGAGTCCCAGGCCCCCCAGCGAGCCGGCCAGCGCGAGCAGCGCCCAGGGCGGCAGCGCGGGGACGGCCGGGGGACCGGCGGCCGTCACCACCAGACTGTCCAGGCTGCCCGACGCGAGCCCGCCGCCGGCGGTGGAGAGCGAGACGTAGGTGAACACCGTCGAAGCGTAGGGAGGCGGCTGGGGGAGCGGCGATCCGGACGTGAGGGACCAGGTCGTGTAGTCGTACTCGGGGTTCACGGCCAGGCTCGTCACGGTGTAGCCGCCGATCGTGCCGCTGCCGGGTGCGGTGGCGGTCTCGAAGGCGTCGGAGCCGGCGAACATGTGGTCGGCGTCCCAGACCTTGATGTCGCCGGAGGCTCCAGTCACGGTGTCGCCGACCAGCGTCAGCGAGACCGCGGTGATCGCGCCGGTGTAGTCCATCTCGTCGCGCACGAACATCGGGTTGGGCGACGCCGTGAACGTGCCCGCCGTGGACGCGTCGTAGGTGATGCTGCCGCTGAAGGCGTCGCTGGCGGACACGGTGCCGACCAGCTCTCCGCTGACGCTTCCGATGGTGCCGGTGAAGGTGATCGTGACGCTCTGGGCGGACGCCGCTTCGGCGAGGGCCAGCAGGAGCACGATCGAGAGCAGGCTTCGCAGGGGCATGGCATCGCTCCACCCGTGTCGATGGCCGGCGGGGACCGGCTCCCCAATCTACCACGACCGGGTTCCCGGCCGGCCGGGCCCGGCTACTCGTCGGTCGGCGCGGGCAGGTCCGGATCGCGCGGGTGGGGCGGGGCCTTGCACTGCTCGAGGCCCTGCCACTCGCGGTGGATCCGGGCGAAGTCCTCGGTGGGCACCGCCGGCGCCACCAGGAAGCCCTGGATCTCGTCGCAGCCGAGCTGGGTGAGCAGGCGCGCCTGCCCGAGCTCGTCGACGCCCTCGGCGACGATGCCGAGGCCCAGGCTGCGTCCCAGGCCCGCCACGGTCGACACGATGGTGGCCGCGGCCGGGTCCTCCTCGACCGCCACCGCGATGGAGCGGTCGATCTTCAGCACGTCGAGCGGGAAGCGGGTGATCGAGCTGAGCGACGAGTCGCCGGTTCCGAAGTCGTCGAGCGAGATGGTGACGCCGATCGACTGGAGGTCGCGCAGGCACAGCGCGATGCGCTCGTCCCCGCCCAGCATGAGGCGCTCGGTGACCTCCAGCTCGAGCGCGTGGGGCATGGCGCCGGTCACGCGCAGCTTGTCGGTCACCATGCGCAAAACGTCGCAGGACGAGAACTGGAGCGCCGAGAGGTTCACCGAGATGCGCAGGTCGCTCCACCCGTCGGCGTGCCAGAGCGCCAGCTGGCGGCAGGCCCTCTCGAGCACCCACTCGCCGATGGGCACGATCAGCCCGCAGTCCTCGGCGATCGGAATGAACTCGCGCGGCGAGACCTCCCCCAGCTCGGCGGAGCGCCAGCGCAGCAACGCTTCGGCGCTCGAGATCACGTCGTTGGCCAGGTCGACGCGGGGCTGGTAGCAGACCTCGAACTCGTCGCGCTCCAGGGCGACGCGCAGCTGCTGTTCGATGGACAGTCGCCGGTCGTGGGTCTCTCCCATGGACGGCTGGTACAGGAGCGCGCGACCCCGGCCCAGGTCCTTCGCGGCGTACATCGCCATGTCCGCGGTGCGCAGCAGCGACGGCGTGTCCCGGCCGTGCTCCGGGAACATGGCGATGCCGATGCTGGCGGTGGCCGCCACCATGTATCCCTCGGCCCGAATCGGCGTCTTCATGGCCTCGATGATGCGCTCGGCCACGTCGACCGCATCGCCCGGGCTTCGCACCTTGGACAGCAGGACCGTGAACTCGTCGCCGCCGATGCGCGACACGCCCGTCCCGGCGCCCGGCCGTCCGCCGGTCACCTGGTCCGTCGCGCGGACCTGGCTCTCGAGGATGCGCGCCACCCGCTGGAGCACCACGTCCCCGGCCGGGTGGTCGAGCGCGTCGTTGACCGACTTGAAGCGGTCGATGTCGAGGTACAGGAGCGCGGCCCGGTGCCCCTGCCGGTCGGCGCGCTCGATCACGCGCTCCATCGTCTCGAGGAACGCGGGGCGGCCGATCAGGCCCGTCAGGCCGTCGCGCGGCCCCGGAGGATCCTCGCGGCGCTCGCTTCGCGCGGAAGGCGGCGTCCGGCGCGACAGGAGTGCGCGGATGCGGAGCGCGAGCACCTCGGGGGAAACGGGGTCTTCGGCGAAGTGGGTGACGCCCAGCTCCATGCCGCGGGCGACCGTCTCGCAGTCGCC
>JBNLVK010000142.1:0-7548 GCA_050618055.1 Myxococcota bacterium | reverse complement strand
ACGACGCTCTTCCGATCTGCTGCGCCTGCCCGGCTCGGTGAGCGACCGCAAGGGCGCCCTGGTCGAGCCGCTGGCGGTGGGCCTGCACGCGGTGAAGAAGGCGGCGCTGGCCCCCGGCGCGCGCGTGCTGGTGGTCGGCGCCGGGCCCATCGGCCTGGCCACCGCCCTGTGGGCGCGCTTCTTCGGCGCCGGCGCCGTGGTGGTCAGCGAGATGGCCGCCAGCCGCCGCGACCTCTCGGAGCGCTTCGGCGCCACCGGTGTCGTCGACCCGGCCGGCGAGGAGGTGGGAGCGCGCTTCGCGGCGCTGGCCGGCGGCGCACCGGACGTGGTGTTCGAGTGCGTGGGCGTGCCCGGCCTGATCCAGGAGTGCGTGGGCCTGGTGCGCCCGCGCGGTCAGGTGGTGGTGGTGGGCGTGTGCATGCAGCCCGACACGATCCTGCCGGGCGTGGCCGTGATGAAGGAGGTCGCGCTCCAGTTCGTGGTCGCCTACGAGAAGCAGGACTTCGACTTCACGCTGCGCATGCTCGACCAGGGTCGCATCGCCAGCGAGGAGATGGTCACCGACGTGGTCGGCTTCGACCGCTTCAGCCAGGCCTTCGAGGAGCTGAAGCAGCCCACCACCCAGTGCAAGGTGCTGCTCGAGCCGCAGGCGCGCTGAGGGCGGCTAGTCGTCCACCGGGTGGTCGACCGGGACGAAGCCCCAGGCGCGCAGCACCTTGTGGGCGGCCTCCTGCTCGTCGCGGTAGACGGCGACCACCGCGACGTCGCCCTCCTTCCACACCCGCGACGCATGCATCGGCCAGATCGTGCTGTTGCGGCGGGCCGCCAGCATCACGAACAGCTCGCCCGCCGACGGCCGGGCCTCGCCCTCCTCGCGCTCCGGCTCCCCGGCGAACTGCCAGTGCTCGATCAGCAGCTCGCCGCGGCGCGCGCGGACGTCCCAGCGCTCCGCGTCGTGGGGACCGTCGAAGAGCATGTGGGCGTGCTCGTCCTCCACCAGCTCCATGGCCATGCCCTGGCTCGGGGCGGAGACCGAGATGTAGCCCTCGGGCACGCGGAACAGCTCCTGGGTGCGGGTCGCGAAGACGCTGTTCAGCACCTGGTTCGGCGTCACGCCGACGGAGGCGCCGACGCTGCCCATGCGGGCGCGCATCATGGTGCGCTCCTGGAGCGCGTTGCCGAACACGACGGTGAAGCCCGCCTCCTCGGCCTGGCGCGCGCTCTGCGGGTTCGAGTCGATGAACACCACCGAGCGTCCCGCCTCGCGCAGCACCTGGCCGAGGGCGCGACCCAGCCCCTGGGCGCCCAGGATCGCGATCACGTCGCGGCCCGGCAGGCGCACGCCCAGCAGCGTGCCGACCGGCGCCGCCGTCAGCCCGGCCAGCACCACGGTGACGGCGATGGTCAGGAAGACCAGCGCCTGGAGCTCGGTGCCGCCCTCGAAGCCCACCGACGCCAGCGCGCTTCCCATGACCGAGGCGATGGCGGCCGCCACGATGCCGCGCGGCGCGATCCAGCCGATGAACATGCGCTCACCGGGCTTGAGCTCGGAGCCGGCGGTGCAGATCCAGACCTGGAGCGGGCGCACCACGAACAGCAGCGCCGCCACCACGCCCACGCCCCGCCAGCCCAGGTCGAGCACCGCCTCGAGACGCACGTCGGCGGCCAGCAGCACGAAGAGCAGGCCGATCATCAGGACCGTGAGCTGGTCCTTGAACTCGCGCAGGTCCCGGTCGTAGCGGGAGCGCAGGTTCCCCACGACCACGCCGGCCACCACCACCGCCATGATGCCGCTCTCCGACACCACCTCGTCGCAGCCCGCCGACAACAGCAGCACGCTGGCCAGCACGAAGATGTTCTCGAAGCCCTCGGGAACGATGCGGCGCATGCGCAGCACGCCGGCCAGCGCGAAGCCGGCCACCGCGCCCGCGCCGGCGCCGAAGCCCAGGCGCAGCACCAGGTCGGTGCCGATGCGGCCGAAGCCCTCGCCGGGCGCGACGGCGACCTCGAGCATGAGCACCGCCAGGATCGCGCCGATCGGATCGATCAGGACGCCCTCGGCCTCGAGCACGGTCGCCACGCGGGGGCGCAGGCGCAGCTCGTTCACCAGCGGACCGATCACGGTCGGGCCGGTCACCACCACCAGGCTGCCGAAGAGCAGGCTCGACAGCAGGCCCCAGCCGAGGATCAGCGCGACGGCGGCCGCGCCGCCGGCCATGGTGATGAGGGCGCCCCAGGAGACCAGCCGGCGGATCGCCGAGCCCTCGCGGCGCAGGCGGTTGATCTCGAGCTTGAGGCCGCCCTCGAACAGGATGACCGCGACCGCGAGCTGCACGATCGGCAGCAGCCCCTCGCCCAGGGCGTCGGGCTGAACCCAGCCCAGGCCGTCCGGACCGAGCCCGGCGCCGGCCGCCAGCAGCAGCACGATGCCGGGAACGCGCAGGTGTCGCGCCAGCGACTGGGCCAGCACGCCGATGGCCAGCGCCAGCACGAGCGTGAATGCGGGGTGTCCGGACTCCAACGCGGCCAAAGGCTACCTGCACCGGGCCGCCACGCCATGCTCCCCCTGCCCCTTGTCTTCCGATCGACCCGCGTGCGACGCTGCGCTCCCGGCGCCCGCCACGAGGACCCCCCATGACGCTCCCCGGCTTCGACGTCTTCCCCTTCAGCGACGCGGGGGTCACGCGGCCCGTCTACCGCCGCGGCAGCGGTCCGGGCGTGGTGGTGATGCACGAGATCCCGGGCATCACGCCCGAGGTCGCGGGCTTCGCCACCCGGGTGGCCGACGAGGGCTTCAGCGTCTACCTGCCCCACATGTTCGGCACGCCGGGCAAGGAGTTCTCGCTGCCCTACGTGGCGGGGCAGATGGCGCGGGCCTGCATCAGCCGCGAGTTCTCGGTGCTGGCCCGGGGCGAGTCGAGTCCGATCACCGGCTGGCTGCGGGCGCTGTGCCGTCACGCCCACGCCGAGTGCGGCGGACCGGGCGTCGGCGCCATCGGCATGTGCCTGACCGGGAACTTCGCCTTGTCGCTGATGGTCGACGAGGCGGTCATGGCGCCGGTGCTCTCCCAGCCGTCCCTGCCCTTCCCCGTCTCGAAGGACCACCGGGCGGCGCTCCACCTCTCGCCGGCCGACCTGGAGACGGTGAAGAAGCGGGTCAAGCAGGGCTGCGGCGTGCTGGGGCTGCGCTTCACCGCCGATCCGATGTGCCCGGGCGAGCGCTTCGACACGCTGCGCCGCGAGCTGGGCGAGGACGGCTTCGAGGCCGTCGAGATCGACTCGGGCCCGGGCAACCCGCACGGCATTCCGCGCACCGCCCACTCGGTGGTCACCAACGACCTGGTCGACGAGGCCGGGCATCCCACCCGCGAAGCGCTGGACCGCGTCCTGTCCGTGTTCCGCGACCGACTCCAGGGGAGCTAGCTCCGTGTACGAGACCCTCACCGTCACCCGCGAGGACCACCTGACGGTCCTCAGCCTGAACCGTCCGGACTCGCTGAACGCGCTCTCCCGCAAGATGGTGGACGAGCTGCGCGACTTCTTCTGGAACCTGACCGACGACACCGAGACCCGGGTCGTGCTGCTGCGCGGCGAGGGCCGGTCGTTCTGCGCCGGGCTCGACCTGAAGGAGGCCCAGGGCGGCCAGGCCGAAGGCGGCGGAGGGGGCGGCGGTGTGCCGGCGGCCCTGCGGGCGCAGCGTCACATCGCCGAGGTGATGATGCTGATGCGGCGCGCGCCCCAGCCCATCATCGCGGCGGTGCAGGGAGCGGCGGCCGGCGGCGGCTTCGCCCTGGCGCTGGCCAGCGACGTGCGCATCGCCGGAGAGTCGGCGCGCATGAACGCGGCCTTCATCCGGCTGGGCCTGTCGGCCTGCGACGTCGGCGTCTCCTACTTCCTGCCGCGGCAGGTGGGCGCGTCGGTGGCGTCGGAGCTGCTGCTCACCGGCGACTTCATCCACGCCGACCGCGCCCGGGAGACCGGGCTCGTTTCGAGCGTCGTGCCCGACGCCGAGCTCGACGCCGCCGCCCGCGCCATGGCGGGTCGCATGCTGCGCAACTCGCCGCTGGCGCTGCGGCTCACCAAGGACTGCCTGAAGGCGAACATCGACACCGGCAGCCTGGAGAGCGCCATCGCCATGGAGGATCGCAACCAGGTGCTGACGGCGCGCTCCGCCGACTTCCGCGAGGGGATCTCCGCCTTCCTCGAGAAGCGCGAGCCGAAGTTCCAGGACCGCTGATGGCCGTCGCCGGACGCCTGCTGTCCGCCCTGCTGCGCCACGCGCCGGAAGGCCTGCTGCGGCGTCTGGGCGGCGAGCCGCCGACGATCCGCGGCCGCACCCTGGACGCCGGCCTCGCCCTGGTGGCCAGCGGCGCGGCGAAGCAGACCCCCTTCCACCGCATGAGCGCCGGCGAGGCGCGCGCCATGATGCGCCGCTCGGGCGCGCTCACCGGCGCGCCGCCGCGACCCATGGCGCGCATCGAGGCGCGCGCGCTGCCGGGTCCGGCCGGTCCGATCCCGGTGCGCGTCTATCACCCCCACGGTCCGTCCGGACCGCGCCCGCTGCTGCTCTACTTCCACCAGGGCGGCTGCGTGCTCGGCGACCTGGACACCTGCGAGCCGTTCTGCACGCTGCTGGCCGAGACGGCACGCTGCCCGGTGATGTCGGTGGACTACCGGCTCGGTCCGGAGCACCGCTTCCCGGCCTCCCAGGAGGACGCGGTGGCCGCCACCCGCTGGGCGATGGAGCACGCCGGCGAGGTGGGCGGCGATCCGGCGCGGCTGGTGGTGGCCGGCGACTCGGCCGGCGGCGGACTCGCAGCCCACGTCACCCACGAGCTGCGGCGCTCCGGTGACCCGCAGCCGGTGCTCCAGGTGATGATCTACCCCTGGGTGCACGCCTACGCCGACAATGCCTCCTACCGCGACTTCGCCGACTCGTTCCCGCTGACTCCCGAGGGCATGCGCTGGTTCCTCGACCTCTACGCGAACGGCGAGCAGGACGAGAAGGACCCGCGGCTCTCGCCCCTGCTGGAGGACGACTTCGCCGGCCTGGCGCCGGCGCTGGTCTACACCGCCGGCTTCGACCCGCTGTGCGACGAGGGCGAGGCCTACGCGAAGAAGCTCGAGGCGGCGGGCGTGCCGGTCGGCTACCGCTGCGTCGAGCACCTGTGCCATTCCTTCACCGGCTTCGGCGCCATCCCGGCGGCGGCCGAGGCCCAGGCCGGGATCGCCCGCGACGTCGAGCGGGTGCTGACGGGAGGCGAGCCGTGAGCCGCATCAAGCGCGTGCTGCTGTACGTGATGGGGGCGTTCTACGTGTTCGCCGGCGTGAACCACTTCCTGAACCCGGACTTCTACGTCCAGATCATGCCGCCCTACCTGCCGTGGCACCTGGAGCTGGTCTACCTGTCCGGCGTCGCCGAGATCGTGTGCGGCGTGGGCGTGCTCGTCCCGGCGACGCGGGTGGCGGCGGCCTGGGCCACGATCGCCCTGCTCGTCGCCGTCTTCCCCGCCAACGTCCACGTCGCCGTGAACGACGTGCCGATGGTCGGCCAGACCGAGGGCGCCGGCCTGCTGAACTGGGTGCGCCTGCCCTTCCAGGCGCTGTTCATCGCCTGGGCCTGGTGGTACACGCGCCCGGACTGAGCGGCTGCCCTACGGCCGGTCGAAGCGGTGGAAGGTGGTGCGGCGCTCGAGCGAATCGCCGCCGAAGGGGAGCGACGACACCGAGACGGCGACGCTGAGCGTCCGGACCTCGGGGAAGGCGTCGAGCACTTCCCGCGCCAGCGGCTCGGGCGAGACGAAGCGGCCGAGCGTCGAGCGCCGGGCCACGAAGCGATCGAAGGAATCGCGCAGCGCCGGCGGCAGCTCCCGCCGCCCGATCTCCCGGGCACGCGGCCCGCTGCGGTCGATCAGGTCGACGGCCACGCTGTGCGGCGTGCAGTACATGGCGAAGCCGTAGAGCTTCCAGGGGTCGACGTCCTGGTGGACCACCAGCTGGCGGTGCACCAGCGGCCAGGCGGCCACCAGCAGCAGGAGGGTGCCGGCCACCCGCGCGCGGGCGAGCGAGCTCAATTGAAGCCCCAGTCGGGCAGGAGGCCCAGCTTCGACGCGACCAGCGACGCGTAGAAGAGCGCCGACCCCAGGAGCAGCCGCCGGCTCCAGGCGGCCGGTGCGTAGAGGCCCATCATGTTGAGCATCAGCGTCCCGAACATCACCTCGAAGGCGCCGGCCTCGATGCCGACCAGCAGCGCCACGCCGCCGGCCAGGCCGAGCGTCCGCAGGCGCGGCACCAGCATCAGCACGCCGCACACGATCTCGCCGGCCCAGACCAGGTTCGACGCCACCAGCGCCAGCGGCGCCGAGAACGCGTAGGGACCGGGCGGCTGCGTGGCCAGCAGCCTCGCGAGCTCGTCGGCGGGCAGCATCCACCCGAAGACGTTGGCGAAGCCGGCGCCCGGCAGCGTGGCGCCCAGGAAGGCCCCGTTGAAGTAGGTGCCGTACACCAGCTTGTTGAGCCCGGACCAGATCATCACCCACACGGGCAGCACCCGGACCGCGCGCAGGAACACCACCCGGTCGTCCTCGCGGCTCCAGCGCGCCAGGCCGGCGAACACCAGGCACAGGTACTCGAGGAAGAAGTGGTTCGAGTTGTGGGGGAAGACGGCGGCGAGCTTCCAGCTGCCGCAGGCGAGGCCCAGCAGGGCGGCGTGGCGCAGGAGCCCGGGCACGAAGCTGGCCGCGAACGCCAATGCGAAGCCCGCCGCCCAGACCGCGCGCAGCTCGCCCTCGGCCTCGAGCAGCCGGATCGTGTCGCGCACGGTCAGGTGCAGCAGCAGCAGGCGCAGGAAGGTGGCGCTGCGCCCGAGCGGATCGTCCTCCGGGTCGAGTGCGACCAGGTCGAGGACGCGCTCCGGACCCTTCAGATCAGCGCCTCGACCAGCACCGGGCCCGGCTCGGCGAAGGCGCGACCCAGCGCCTCGCCGAAGGCGTCGGCGGTCTCGACGCGCACGCCGGGCACCCCCATGCCCTTCGCCAGCGACACCCAGTCGATCTCCGGGCCGGCCAGGCTGGTGAGCGCCTGGGCCTGGGGACCCGGCTCCCAGATGCCGGCGCGCCCCAGCTCGGCCTGGAGGATGCGGTAGGCCCGGTTCGCGCACAGCACGACCACCACGTCCAGGCCCTCGCGCGCCGCGGTCCACAGCGCCTGGAGCGTGTACATGCCGCTGCCGTCGGCCTGGAAGGCCACGACCTTGCGCTCCGGACAGGCGATGGCGGCGCCCACGGCGCAGGGCAGGCCCTGGCCGATCGCGCCGCCGGTGAGCGACAGCAGCGTGTGTCGGGGCGCGTTCGCCGACAGGGCGAAGTAGGCCAGGCCCGAGGTGGCGCCCTCGTCGACCACGATGCAGTCCTCGGGCTGGAGCGCGGCCAGCGTCTGCCCGAGGGATCCGACCGTCAGCTCGCCGGTCGCCGCCGCGGGCCGGTCGCCGGGCGGGGCTGGCGGCCCTGGCCGATGCGCTGGGCGCACCGGCGTCGGCGCCGCCGGCCC
>JBNLVK010000141.1:0-18119 GCA_050618055.1 Myxococcota bacterium | reverse complement strand
CGCTGGTCGAGAAGGCGCGGCGGGCGCGGGCGCTCGAGCGCGAGGTGGTGGCGCTGCGCCGCGAGGCCGGGCGCCGCGCGGTTCCCGGCGACCGGCTGGTGGGCAAGAGCAGCGAGATGCTCGAGATCTTCAAGACCATCGGGCGCCTGGCGGGTCGCGACGTGTCGGTGCTGATCACCGGCGAGAGCGGCACCGGCAAGGAGCTGGTGGCGCGAGCGGTGCACGCGGCCAGCGCGCGGGCCGAGGCGCCCTTCGTGGCGGTGAACACGGCGGCCATTCCCCGCGAGCTGCTCGAGAGCGAGCTGTTCGGCCACGAGCGCGGCGCCTTCACCGGGGCGGTGGCCGCGCGGGCGGGCCGCTTCCGCGAGGCCTCCGGCGGAACGCTCTTCCTGGACGAGATCGGCGACATGTCGCCGGACCTCCAGGCCAAGATCCTGCGGGTGCTCCAGGAGTCGGAGGTGACGCCGGTGGGCGGATCGGCCGCCGTGCCCATCGACGTGCGCATCATCGCCGCCACCCACCGCGACCTGGACCAGGCGGTCGCCGACGGATCCTTCCGCGAGGACCTGCTCTACCGGCTGCGCGTGGTGCCGTTGCACATGCCGGCGCTGCGCGACCGGCGCGACGACGTGCGGCTGCTCGCCGAGCACTTCGCGGCCCGCTACTCGGAGGAGCTGTGCGGCAGCCGGCGCCTGCTGGCCGAGGACGCCTTCGCCCTGCTGGAGCGGCAGGAGTGGCGCGGCAACGTCCGCGAGCTGGAGAACGCCATCAAGCGCGCCCTGGTGCTCTCCTCCTCGGACCTGCTCACACCCGACGACTTCGCCTTCCTCGGCGCGCCGTCGCCGGCGAAGGGCTCGGCCGGCACCTTCGACACCTGGGTCGAGGAGGGCGTGGAGGCCGCCCTGGCCGACGGCGAGGGCCACGTCTACCGGGAGGTGATGGAGCGGGTGGAGCGCCCGCTGATCGAGTCGGTGCTGCGGCGCACCGACGGCAACCAGATTCGCGCGGCCGCGATCCTCGGCATCAACCGCAACACGCTGCGCAAGAAGATCGTCGAGCTCGGCATCCAGCTGCCGGGGCGTGCGTGAGCGCCGCCCCGGCGCGACCGGGTGGCCTGCACGTGCTGGCCGACGACGACGCGCGCTGGAAGCACGATCCGGTGGAGCAGGCGCGCGCCGCCTGCCTGGGCGGCGCCCACGTGGGGCAGCTGCGCGCCAAGCACGCCACCGACGGCGAGACGCTGCGCTGGGGTCGGGCCATTCGTGCGCTCACCCGCGACGCCGGCGTGCTCTTCTTCGTGAACGACCGCTTCGACCTGGCGCTCGCCTGCGACGCCGACGGCGTGCACCTGGGCCAGGAGGACCTGCCACCGGTGCGTCTTCCGATCGAGGTGCGAGCGCGGCTGCTCGTCGGGCGCTCCACCCACGACGAGGCCCAGGCGCGCGCCGCCCTCGAAGGGCCGGTCGACTACCTGGCCTTCGGCCCGCTGTTCGGCACGGCCACCAAGGACACCGGCTACGCGGCCCGCGGGCTGGCGGCGCTGCGCCGGGTGGCCGACCTGGCCGCGCCGCTTCCGGTGGTCGCCATCGGGGGCATCGACGTCGCCGGCGCCCGCCGGGCGCTGGACCACGGCGCCGCCGGCGTGGCGGTGATCTCGGCCGTGGCCGGCGCCGACGATCCGGTGGCGCGCGTGCGCGAGCTGGCGGGCCTGTTCGACGCGGAGCCCGTGTGAGCGAACCCGGCCTGCGCGCCGTGTCGGTGCTGGGCTTCGCGGCGCTGCTCGCCGTGGCCTGGCTGTGCTCGAGCGATCGCCGCCGCATCGCCTGGAGGACGGTCGCGTGGGGCGTGGGGCTCCAGGTCGTGCTCGCCGTGCTGCTGCTGCGCACGCCGCTGGGCGACGCCTTCTTCCACGGCATGAACGCCGTGGTGGCGGCGCTCACCCGCTACACCGACGCGGGCGTGCGCTTCGTGTTCGGATCGCTCGTCGACACCGGCTTCTCCTTCGTGGTGAACGTGCTGCCCATCATCGTGGTGATGGGCAGCCTGTTCGGCGTGCTCTACCACCTGGGCCTGCTCCAGCGTGTGGTCGACGCGCTGGCGGCGGTGCTCTCGCGCACCATGGGCACGTCGGGCGCCGAGAGCCTGGCCGCCGGCGCCAACCTCTTCGTGGGCATGACCGAGTCGGCGCTGATCGTGCGGCCCTACCTGGAGCGCATGACCCGGTCCGAGCTGTTCTCGCTGATGACGGTGGGCATGTCCACGGTGGCCGGCTCGGTGATGCTGGCCTACGTGGGCATGCTCGGTCCCTCCTACGCCGGCCACCTGGCGACGGCGAGCCTGCTGTCGCTGCCCGCCGGACTGCTGGTGGCGAAGATGATGGTGCCCGAGACCGATACGCCCGAGACCGGTCGGGACAGCCACGCCCGGGTGGAGCGCAGCGCCGAGAACGTGGTCGACGCGGCGGCCCAGGGCGCGCTGGCCGGCCTGCGCCTGGCCGGCTACGTGGGCGCCATGCTGCTGGCCTTCGTGGCGCTGATTGCGCTGGTGAACGACGGCCTGGGCACGCTGGGCGGCCTGGTGGGCATCGCCGACCTGACGCTCCAGCGCCTGCTGGGGGCGCTGCTGGCCCCGGTGGCCTTCCTGCTTGGCGTTCCCTGGCACGACGCGGCGCAGGTGGGCGCGCTGCTCGGCATCAAGACCGTGCTCAACGAGTTCCTGGCCTACCAGGACCTGGCCACGCTGATCGAGTCCGGCGCGATCTCGCCCCGCTCGGCGCGCATCGCGTCCTACGCCTGCTGCGGCTTCGCCAACTTCGGATCGCTGGCCATCCTGTTCGGGGGCATCGCCGGCCTGGCGCCGGGAAGGCGCGTCGACGTCGCCCGCTTCGGCCTGCGCAGCATCCTGTCCGGGACGCTGGCCACCTTCATGACGGCGGCCCTGGCCGGCGTACTTCTGTGATCCGGACCCCTGCAAACCCCGGTTCGACGGGGTAATCTCCCGTCCCCCCCGGGTGCACAATTCGTGGTCAAGAGCACGCACTTCCTCCGGAGGGGTCGCGACCGGCGTCGCGCCATGGCGACGCTGCTCGCGCTCGCGGCCGTCGCCGCGTTCGCCGCGCCGGCGTCGGCGCAGTCGCGCCGCACCGCCGCCCTCTCCTACCCGGTCGACGCCTTCTACATCGAGTACGCCCTCGATCATCCGGCGCACCCGCGCGTCTCCGAGCTCGAGGCGCTGGAGGTCGAGCTGCGCGTCACCGACGGCGGACTGCTCTCGCCCCACCCGGCCACCGAGAACGTCCGCTTCCCCCTCGGACGCGTGCCGGCGGGCAGCCGCTTCTACACCGACGGGCTGCGGCACGTGGCGAGCGAGATCCTGGCGGTCTTCCAGGAGCGCGGCATCGACGGCGTGCTGGTCACGCTGCCCGACGTCGAGACCGAGAGCGGCCGCGACCTGCGCGACCCGGGGGTGCGCAGCATGCGCGTGCGCATCTGGACGGGACGCGTCGAACGGGTCGCCACCGTCGCCGACGGCGACCGCTTCGGCGACGCGGACATCGAGGTCCGGACGAACAACCCGGCCCACGCCTTCGTGCGCCGCGGCTCGCCGGTGCAGCCCGGCGGCGAGAAGGGTCTGCTGCGCGTGCGCGAGATCGAGGACTACGCGTTCCGGCTGTCGCGCCACCCGGGACGGCGGGTCGACGCGGTGCTGCGCCCCGGCGAGCTGCCCGGCTCCACCCGGGTCGACTACCGGGTGGCCGAGAACCGCCCCTGGATGCTGTACGCCCAGCTCGCCAACACGGGCACCGACGCCACCACCGACTGGCGCCAGCGCTTCGGCCTGGTGCACAACCAGTGGACCGGCCACGACGACGTGCTGCGCTTCGACTACGTGACCGGCGACTTCGACGAGGTGCACGGCCTGTTCGGATCGTACGAGCTGCCGATCGTGCGCGAGTCGGGCGTGCGCCTGGCCGCGTCCGGCTCCTGGAGCGAGTACGACGCGTCGGAGGTGGGCATCAACCGGGCCGAGGCGGAGGGCGAGCAGTGGCAGGCCGGCGGGCGCCTGCTCTACGAGGTCTTCCAGTACCGGGAGCTGTTCGTCGACCTGTTCGCCGGAGCCAGCTGGCGCAACGTCAGCGTCGACTCGCTGACCAGCATCGGCGGCATCCCCACGCCGAACATCCGCAACGCCGACGACGACTTCTTCCTTCCCGAAGGCGGGCTGCGGGTGCGCCGCCACACCGACGTCTCGTCGGGCGCCCTCGACCTGTGGGTCGACCACAACGTGTCGTCGGTGGCCGGCACCGACGCCGACGAGCTGCGTCGGCTCGGCACCCTCGATCCGGACGAGGACTTCACGCGCCTGCGCTGGGAGGGGGCGCTGTCGGTGTTCCTCGAGCCGGCGCTGCGCTGGCGCCGCTACGCCGATCCGTCGACGCCGGCCAGCTCGACCCTGGCCCACGAGCTGCTCGTCTCGAGCAAGGGTCAGATCTCCTTCGACGACCGGCTGGTGCCCCAGTTCCAGCAGATCGCCGGCGGCCTGCACACGGTGCGCGGCTACGACCAGGCGGTGGTGGCGGGTGACACGGTGCTGATCGGCAGCGCCGAGTACCGCCTGCACCTGCCGCGGCTGCTCTACCCGGACGCGAATCCGCCGAACCTGCCGGTGCTCGGCAAGGTGAAGGTGCGGCCCGAGCACGTCTACGGGCGCCCCGACTGGGACCTCGTTTTGAAGGCCTTCGTCGACGCGGCGCGGGTGATCATCACCGATCCGGACGACGACGGCATCGACTACGAGAGCGACGAGACGCTGATCGGCATCGGCGTGGGCGCCGAGCTGCACCTGCTGAAGTACTTCAGCGCGCGCGTCGACGTCGGCTTCCCCCAGCGCGGAATCGACGGCATCGACACGGACACGGAGGTCCACACCTCCGTGACGGTGAGGTTCTAGGCATGCTGAAGCGAGTGCTGCGCAGCGTCGTCGCGGGGGCCCTCGTCGGGATGGCGGCGGCGGTCTCGTCGGCCGCGCCCCAGGGACACGAGGTGGTGTTCGGCGACGTCCGCTTCCACCAGAACGCCGACGGAAGCGTCACCGTCATCCACGCCAGCGACGGCTCCATCATCGAGTACGCGAGCTTCGACATCTTCGCCGGCGAGCTGGTGAAGTTCGTGCAGCCCGGCGCCGACGCGCGCGTGCTGAACCGGGTGTTCGGCGACGCCACCCACATCCAGGGCACGCTCGAGGCGAACGGCATCGTCTACATCCTGAACCCGGCCGGCATCTTCCTGGACGGCGACCCGGTGATCGAGGTGGGCGGCCTGGTCGCCGCCGCCGGCGACATGACGAACCAGGACTTCCTGGCCGGCGTCGACCGCTTCGAGCTGTCCGGTCCGGTGGTGAACGAGGGCGCGGTGAAGGGCGACCTGGTGGCGCTGCTCGGAACCCGCGTCGAGAACCACGGCAGCATCCGCGCGCCGGAGGGCGTGATCGCCCTGGTGGCCGGCGAGAAGGTGGTGCTGGCGCGGCTGGGCGGTCGCGTGCTGGTCGAGGTGGACGGTCCGGCGCTTCCCGAGAGCGGCGTGGGCGTGGCGCAGCACGGCGAGGTCGACGCCGGGGGCGGGCAGGCCGTCCTGGCGGTGGGCGACCACTACTCGCTGGCCATCAACCACACCGGCGTCACCACCGCGCAGGACGTGACGCTGCACGGCGGCGACGGCGTCGTGTCGGTGCGCGGCACCCTGGACGCGTCGGACGTGGAGGGCGCCGGCGGAAGCATCCGGGTGACCGGCGACCGCATCGCCCTGGTGGGGGCCACGCTCGACGCGTCCGGCGCCACCGGCGGCGGCGACATCCGCGTGGGCGGCGACCGGCGCGGCGAGGGCGACCTGCCGACGGCGCTGCGCACCTTCGTGGACGGCGACTCGGTGCTGCGCGCCGACGCCACCGGCGCCGGCGACGGCGGCAGCGTGGTGGTGTGGGGCGACGAGGCGGCGGTCATGGCGGGCCAGGTGTCGGCGCGCGGCGGCGCGGCGGGCGGCGACGGCGGCTTCGCCGAGGTGTCGAGCCTGGGAATGCTCGAGGTTCCCGGCGACGTCGACCTGCGCGCCGACGCGGGCCGCGCCGGCACCTTCCTGATCGACCCGCAGGACATCGTGATCCTGGGCGGCACCGCCGACGGCTCCGACGACCCGAACGCCTCGGACAGCGAGCTCGAGTCGGACGGCGGCGTGCTCGGCACCGTGCTGTTCGGCGACGTCGGCGACGGCACCGACCCCTTCGAGATCTACGAGTCCGAGATCGAGGGCACCAACGCGAACCTGGTGCTCGAGGCGCGCAACAGCGTGACCGTCTCGGGCACCTTCGACAACGACGCCGGCGGCGAGGGCACCGGCGTCGTGGTGGTGATGGACGACAACGACCTCACCATCCGCACGCGCAACGACACCGACGACGAGCTGGGATCGGCAATGGCCCCCGGCATCGACCTGGGCGGTGTCGAGTGGCGGACCGGCGGCAGCGGCAGCATCGAGATCGCCACCGGCGACGACGGCGTGGGCGGCGGCGGCAGCGGTCTGGCGGCCGACGTCGCGGTGGGCGACCTGGCGACCGAGGGCGGCAGCATCACCATCACCACGACCGCCGGCGCCATCACCACCGGCGACCTCCGGACGGACGGCCTGGACGGCGCGACCGGCGGCGACGCGGGCGCGGTGACTGTCGTGTCGGGCGGCGGCGACGTCACGGTCGGCGCGGTCACCGCGACCGGCGGCGAGGGCACGAGCGGCGCGGGCGGCGACGGCGGCAACGTCCTGCTGCGCACCGAGGACGGCGACATCGTGGCGGGCGCGATCGACAGCTCCGGCGGCGGGGGCACGGCCGGCGGCGCGGGCGGGGGCGCCGGCGACGTCGACGTGCTGGCGGGCGTCGGGGGATCGGGCAACGTGACGATGAACGGCGCGATCACGGCGGTGGACGGCTCCGGCACCGGCGACCCGGTGAACGACGGCCTGGGCGTGCGCGTCTTCGCCCGCGACGACGTCGACTTCGATCCGGGCATCGTGGGTGCCGACATCACCACCACCGAGAACGTCTCCCTGCTGGGCTTCGACGTGGGCGCGGGCAACCCGATCGAGGTCGACGGCGTGGGGCTCACGCCCGACCCGGTGAACGAGACGCGCAGCCTCGGCATCCAGGCGGCTGGCGTGGCCCGGGTGGACGTGACCACCGCTGGCTTCGACAACTTCATCGTGTCGGCGACCAGCGCCTCGGCCGACATCGACATCACCCAGGTGGCGGTGGGCGGCGACCCGTCGGACGGCATCGACATCGACGTGGACGGCGCGCCGACGACGCTGACGCTGGTGCGGGCCGACATGCTGGACTCGGGAATCGACGGCGGCGCCGGGTTCCAGCTCCAGCTGGTCGACGAGCTGGTCGACATGGACGACGTCTCGTTGACCCTGGAGATCGCCGCCGGCGCCGTCGACGGGTCCAGCAACGCGCTGATCGACGCCGAGGACCACATCGTCCTGAACGACGGGTCGATCACCATGCACCCGCCGGACGCATCCCCGCCGGGCAGCGTCTCCGGTGGGGTGCGACTCACCGCCGACCAGGACCAGGACGGCAACGGCGCGATCACCCACGCCGGGACCGGCGTGGCGATCGACATGAACGCGGAGGCGACCAACCCGACCGGAAGCCTGCTGCTGCTGGCGGCCGAGGGCGTGGGTACGGGCGCGAACCCGATCGTGACGGCCAACGTCGACTCGATGGTCGCGGGCACCCGCGACGCCGGCGGTGTGCACGTACGCAACACGGCCGGCGGCGACGTCACGCTGCTGACGAACGTGCTCAGCCAGTTCTATCCGGCCTTCGATGCGCGCGACGGCGTGGCCGTCGCGGCGGGCCCGGGCGACATCGAGCTGACCAACGACACCGGCGGCTTCCTGGTGGACGGCGACGTCCGGGCGCCGGGCGACATGGGCAGCGGCGGCAACGTCACCGTCTCGGTGGCGCCGGGCTCCGAGATCCTGGTGGCTCCGACGCTGCCGGCGGTGGGCGACCCCACGCCGGGCATCTCGGCCGGTGGCGACGCCACGCTCGTCGGGGACGTCGTCTTCGCCGGGGCGTCCGGCGGGCTCTCGGCCGGCGGCGACGCCGACTTCCAGGGCGAGGTCGACATCGGCATGTCCGACGGTTCGATCGACGCGGGCGGGACCGTCGACTTCGCCGGCGCCGTCGATCTGCTGCGCGACGGCGTGGTGAACGCCGGCGGCGACGTGACCTTCGCCGACCGGGTCGACAGCGTCGCCGTCACCCTGGTCCCGCGCAACCTCACGGTCACCTCCGGCGGCGTGGTGCGCTTCGGCGACGACGTGGGCTCCCAGTTCGAGCTGCGCAACCTGACCGTCGACGGCGAGCTGGTGCTCGACCAGGACACCGACTTCACCGTCCTCCAGGTGGCCACCTTCCTGGGCGACGTCGACGCGGCCGCCGACGACGCGGCCGCCATGAACCTGACGGCCGGGGACGGCGCCACCTTCAGCGGCCAGGTCGGGACGAACGGCCGGCTCTCGGGGCTCGCGGTGGACACGGACCTGCTGGTCTTCGACGCGGTCGGCGACCAGAGCGTGGTGACCGGCGCCGGCGGCATCGCGCTGGACGCGTCCGGGCTGACCGCGCCGCCCACCACCGCCTCGATCGGCAAGTCCGGGGGCGGCCTGCGCCTCGAGAGCGTCGGCGGCGGCGTGATCCTGGGTGCGAACCAGAAGCTGACCGTCGACGGCACGGCGGATCTGGTGGGCGACGTGGTGCAGGTGGGCGACGTGAACGCCCTGGACGTGGCGGTGGACTCGCCCGACTTCCGCATCGCGGCGCGCCAGCCCGGCCAGGTCCAGGTGCCCGGCCTGGGCCTGGTGCCCGACGAGGGCACCGACCTGCTGGCGAACACCATCAGCACCACCAGCGCGCCGACCGTGGTGGGCGCGGGGCTCCCGCCGCGCATCGCCACCGTGTCGGGGGCCGTCGACGGCGCGGGCGCCGGCGGGCTCGAGGTGGGGACGCTCGACGCACCGGTCACCAGCGCCTCGCTGGTCGATCCCACCGGGCCCACCTTCTTCGACCTGTTCATCGGCGTGCCCGACCCGGGCAACGAGACCGAGCCGGATCCGCTGCCGGTGGTGCCGCTGCTGCCCGGCCGGCCGGGCGACGATCCGCCGGGCGGCTCGGCGCTGGCGCCGGACGCCGACGCGGTGCTGGCCTTCCTGGCGTGCAGCGAGCAGGCCGGGCCCGGCGAGGCGACCCGCGACTGCGCTCCGGCGAACGGCTCGCCCCTCGACTCGCCGCGCGGCGAGGAGATCGCGCAGCGCTACCGCCGCCTGTTCGGACCGGACGACGAGGCCCGCGCGGCGCGCGCCCTGATGGAGGCCTCCTCGGCGGCCGGCAGCGCGGTGCGGCGCGACGTCGCGACCCTGCTGGCCCAGCTGCGCCTGCTGGGCATGCAGGAGGCCGAGTACCAGCGCGTACGCGACGACCTGCTCGACGAGGCGGCCGGCGCCGACGGCCGCGCGGCGCTGCTCTCCGCGGTCCGCGCCGAGAGCCGCGGTCTCCCCCTCTGAGCCGCCCACAGCGGCCGACGGAAGGGCTACCATCCTCCCCTTCGAGATGAACCCCCGGACCCGGCACAACGCATCCCTCCGCTGCACGTGGGTCGCGGCGTGGTGCGCGATCGCGATCGCAACCGCAACGGTACTGGTCGCCTCCGGCGCCGGCGCCATCGTGGGATCGCCGGGCCCGACCTATCCGGTGAGCGACTTCGTGATCGAGTACGCCCTCGATCACCCGCGCCACATTCCCGAAGCGGAGCTGCTGGACCTGGAGGTGGGGCTGGCCCCGGCCGGCGCCGCCTACACGGCGCCGCGTCCGGTGGATCGCACCGTGCGCATGCGCCTGGCGTCGCTGCCCGACGACGCCCGGCTCTCGGCCACCGCCATCCAGCACATCAACCAGTTCATCGTCTCCACCTTCAACCGCAGCGGCTACAACGGCGTGATCGTCACGGTGCCCGACATCGACGAGAGCACCGGCCAGGACCTGCGGCTCGGCGGCTCGACCGAGCTGCGCCTGCGGATCTGGACCGGCCGCGTGTCGCGGGTCACCACGCTGGCCGACGGTCCGCGCTTCGGCGACCTGTCGGTGGACGAGCGCACGAACCACGCCGCCCACGAGTGGATCCGCGAGCGGGCGCCGGTGCAGCCCGGCGGTCTGCGCGGGCTGCTCGACGTGGAGGCGCTCGAGGACTACGCGGCCCGCATGTCGCGCCACCGGGGCCGTCGGGTCGACGCCGAGCTGGCGCCCGGCGACCGGCCCGGGACGTCGGAGGTGAACCTGCGCGTGGCCGAGAACCGGCCCTGGAGCGTCTACGCCCAGTACAGCAACACGGGCACGGCCAGCACCACGAAGAACCGCGAGCGCTTCGGCTTCGTCCACGACCAGCTGCTCGGCCGCGACGACATCCTGCGCCTCGACTACGCCACCGGCGACTTCGACGAGGTGCACGCCATGAGCACCTCCTACGAGGGACCCTTCACGCTGGACCAGCCGGGCTGGCGCTACGCGCTGCGCGGCCTGTACAGCGAGTTCGACGCGTCGGAGGTGGGCGTCATCGACTCGCCGCCCGGCACGCTCCACGGCGAGCAGTACCTGGCGGAGGGCGCCGTGGTGGTCAACGCCTACCAGAAGGGCGAGTTCTTCCTCGACCTCTCCGCCGGCGCCCGCTACCACCGCATCCACGTCGACCAGGAGGAGCTGCTCGGACCCGACGACGACCTGCTGCTCGGCTCGAAGGAGACGGTCGACTACTGGGTCCCGCGCGTCGGCCTCTCCGGCGAGCGCGTGACCCGCGTGTCGAACCTGCGCTTCTCGGTCGACGGCGACCTCGGCTACACCGACGCCAGCAAGAACGAGCTCGAGGTGCTGGGCAACCCGGAGCCGGACGAGGTGTTCGGCCTGCTGCGCGCCGCCGGCGCCTTCGCCTTCTACCTGGAGCCGCTGATCGACCGCTTCGCCTGGGAGGATCCGGGCTCGCCCGAGAGCTCGACGCTGGCCCACGAGATCGCGCTGGCGCTGCGCGGTCAGTGGGCCTTCGACCGGCGCCTGGTGCCCCAGTACCAGCAGATCGCCGGCGGCTTCTTCACGGTGCGCGGCTACAAGCAGGCCCAGGTGGCCGGCGACGGCCTGCTGCTGGGCTCGGCCGAGTACCGCCTGCACCTGCCGCGGCTGTTCGCGCCCGACCCGAGCCCGCCCGAGCTTCCGCTGGTGGGCCGCTTCCGGGCGCGGCCCGAGTCGGTCTACGGCCGCCCCGACTGGGACTTCGTGATCCGCCTGTTCACCGACTCGGCGCGCGTCTTCCAGAGCGGCAACATCGGCAGCGACGAGGACGAGACGCTCTTCTCGCTGGGCGGCGGCGTCGAGATGCAGCTCTTGCGCAACCTCTCGCTGCGCTTCGACGCGGGCCACGTGCTCTCCGATGCGGGCAGCGCCGAGAGCGGCGACACCCGGGGCCACGTGATGGCGACGGTGGTCTACTAGGCATGCCGCGGCGCGTCCTCGCCTGCCTGCTGTGTGCCGCGCTGGGCCTGCTGCCGGCGCCCGGCCTGGCCGTCTCCGGCGAGAACGTGGTGGAGGGGCAGGCGACGTTCACGCGTCCCGACGACCACACCACCATCATCGACACGGCGACCGAGAAGACGATCGTCGAGTACACCGAGTTCGACATCCTCCAGGGCGACCTGGTGAAGATCAACCAGCCGACGGACCAGTCGAAGATCTTCAACCACGTGCCGCACGGCGACCCGACCCAGAT
Source organism: Myxococcota bacterium (assembly GCA_050618055.1). Classification (GTDB taxonomy): domain Bacteria; phylum Myxococcota_A; class UBA9160; order UBA9160; family SMWR01; genus CALDCK01. The sequence goes on along the minus strand of JBNLVK010000141.1, from coordinate 6,253 downwards.
CGGCGGCCAGCTCGAGAGCAACGGCTTCGTCTACATCGTGAACCCGGCCGGCGTGTTCATCGGCGACGAGGCGCTGATCGACGTGGGCGGGCTGGTGGCCGCGGCGGGCAAGCTCTCCTACGAGGACTTCCTGGCCGACCGGGACCGCTTCAGCGAGCTGGGCGGCGAGGTGGTGGTGGCCGAGGGCGCCATGGTGCGCGCCGACCAGACCGTGGCATTGCTCGGCCGACGCGTGGCCAACTACGGAACCGTCATCAGCGAGGGCGGCATGGTCGCCTTCATCGCCGGCAACGAGGCCGTACTCGGCAGCCTGGACGGCCGCATGATGGTGCGTGTGGATGGCGGTGGCGACCCGCTGCCCGACGACCAGTTCGCCCTGGTGCAGGCCGGCACCGTCGACGCCGGCGCGGGCCGCGTGCTGCTGACCGCCGGCGACACCTACTCGCTGGCCATGAACCACACCGGCATCACCCGCGGCCACAGGATCCGGCTGGAGGCCGAGGGCGAGGGCCTGGTGCAGGTGGCGGGCACCCTCGACGCCAGCGCCACCGACGAGGGCGAGACCGGCGGCAAGATCCGCGTGCTGGGCGAGAAGATCGCGGTGCTCGACGCGCGGCTCGACGCCTCCGGCGACGCCGGCGGCGGCCAGATCCTGGTGGGCGGCCACGTGCAGGGCGGCGGCGGGCTGCGCGCCGCCGATCGCACCTACGTGGACGCACTGGCCGAGCTGGTGGCCGACGCCATCACCGACGGCGACGGCGGCACCATCGTGGTCTGGGCCGAGGAGAAGACCGGCTTCCTGGGCAGCGCGTCGGCCCGCGGCGGCTCGGAGGGCGGCGACGGCGGCTTCATCGAGATCTCGGGCCGCGAGTCGCTCTTCACCCTGGGCCACACGGTCGACCTGTCGGCGCCCCACGGCTCGTCGGGAACGCTGCTCTACGACCCGGCGCGGATCCTGATCGTGGGCGGTAGCGCGGACGGCGACGACCTCGATCTGGTGGCCGACGACCCGACGATCTCGCTGAACAACAACGGCACCCTCGGCGAGATCCTGGACGGCGACGAAGGCGACAACGACCCGGACGACTTCTTCATCATCTACGAGTCGGAGATCGAGGGCACCGACGCCGACATCATCCTCCAGGCCTCCGAGACCATCGAGATCCAGGACCCGGCGGGCACCTTCACGAACACGGTGGACGGCGAGGACGACGGCACGATCCGCATCATGGACGGCAACAGCCTGGTCATCCAGACCACCGGCGAGCCGGCCGACGACTTCACCGGCGAGTACGCCATCGACCTGGGCCTGGACGTCACCTGGAAGGTGTCCGGCGGCGGCATCATCCACATCGAGACCTCGGCGGGCAGCGTCACCGACGACACCAACGACGCCGAGGCCGGCATCCGTGTCGGTCACCTGGTGTTCGGCGGGCGCGAGTACGCCGAGTTCGAGGGGCTGAACGTCCCCCTCATCATCAGCGTCTCCTCGGAGCTGGTGAGTCTGGGAGCCGGCCTGTTCGCCGACACCGGCGTCAACGTCCAGACCGACGTGGGCTCGATCGTGGTGGGCTCGATCACGGCATCGGGCCAGGACGCCAGCAACGGCGGCCAGACGCTGGCCTCCTCGGGCGTCGAGGTCCGCCTGTCGGCGCTCTCGGGCGACATCACCGTCACCGACATCGACACCACCGGCGGCAGCGCCGTGGTGGACGAGAGCCCGGGCAACGGCGGCCTGGGCGGCAACGTGTTCATCGGCGCCAACGACGGGCTGGTTACGGTGCAGGGCGTGGTGGACGCCTCGGGCGGCCTGGGCCAGGCGGGCCTGGCCGACGCGCCCGAGCTCGACGAGCCCGAGCCCTTCGAGGGCAACGGCGGCCAGGGCGGCCTCATCTCCATCGCGTCGGCCAGCCTGGGCGACACGCCCACCGCCCAGGTGCTGATCACCGGTCAGCTCATCACCAACGGCGGCGAAGGCACCGGCGAGTTCGGCTTCGCGTCGCCCGCCGGGACGATCCCCATCTCGGGCCAGGGGGGCGACAGCGGCCAGATCGACCTGTCCGCCGACGCGGGCGTGATGCTGATCGGTGCCGACGACGGAGCCAACAAGGTGGTCCTCCAGGCCAACGGCGGCCAGGGACGCGGCGGCGGCGGCGGCTCGACCAGCGGCATCCAGTCGATCTCGATCGACGTGCCGGTCGTCGACGGCACGCCCGACGGCGGCTTCGACGTGGTGATGATCAACGCCGATCTCCAGGCCAACGGCGGCGACGTCGAGGTGCTGGACCCGATGGCGGGCGGTCCGCGCACGGGCTTCAGCGGCGGCGCCGGCGGATCCGGCGGCGGCGTGCTGATCAGCGCCGGGCGCGGCAGCGTGGTGGCCTCGGACAGCGTCACGATCACCGCCAACGGGGGCGACGGCGCCGGGGCGCTGTTCCCGGACGGCGAGTTCGCGCTGCCCGGCGGCGGCGGCACCACCAACGTGATCAGCATCCAGGGAGACTCGGGCGTGGCGGTGGACACGATAGTGTCCATCGGCGGCGACGGCGTGAACGGCAACGGCGAGCAGGGCGGCTCGGTCGACGTCAGCTCGGCGGCCGGCGACGTGCAGGTGGGCAACATCACCGTCCACGGCGGCAGCGCCGCCGAGACCGTCTCGACGCCCCAGGGCGTGCTGGGTGGCGCCGGCGGCAGCGTCTTCCTGGACGTGGGCGAGGCGTTCGACGGATCGGTTCCCGACGACTTCGGCGACATCGTCCTCACCGGACGCCTGGTGGGCTTCGGCGGTACCGGCACCGACGCGGACGGCGACACCCAGGTCGCCGACGGCGCCTTCATGAACCTGAGCTCGGAGGGCGGCATCGAGGCGTCGCCGACGGCGTCGGTGGAGGGGGGCACCGTCAACCTGGACGCCCCGCGCATCGGCACCGGCGGCGCCGTCCAGATCGCCGGCACCGACGCGGAGAACGACGCCGCCCTGGTCCAGACGCCCGGCGAGGCCAGCGTGAAGCTGCTCGGGAGCCACGGTCCGAGCGGGGCCACGGGCAGCGGCTTCGAGCAGGTGACCGTACTGCACACCGACCAGGGGGCGACCAGCACGCTGCTGAACGCCAGCGACGAGGTGCTCCTCCAGGTGGACGCCGGCGACCCGGACGCCATGCCGGATCCGATCCTGCCGACCATCACACAGATGGGGACCGGGAGCGCCCTCGACCCCACGCTGAACTTCACCCTCGACGAGGGCACCGCCGGCATCGATCCGGACGCGCCCGACGTGCAGGTCGCGCTGGGCGCCGGCAACCTGGGTGCCAACGGCGGCTCGATCCGCAACGCCGGCGGCGACATCGTCGGCGAGTCGGGCGGCAGCGGCAGCGACACCCACCTGGCGACCACCGGCAACCTGGTGCTCGACGCGCTGGCGATCGGCGGGGCGGGCAACCCGCTGCGCGTGGACGGGGACGTCGACGCGTCGCTCGCCGTCCAGGCCGTGGGCGACGTCGACATCGACACCATCGACGTCGGCGGCGCCGGCGCCTTCGGCGCCATCGACGTGAGCCAGGGCTCGGCCGACGCCTCCACGACGCTCCGCATGCGGGATACGAGCGGTATGGAGATCGAGTCGACGCTGGTCGTGTCTCCCGACCTGGCCGCGGACGATCCGGTGGCCGACCTGGTGGGCGACACCACCACCAGCGGCAGCGCGCTGGCCTACCGCCACACGGCGCCGCAGGGGGCGGACGAGGAGGCGCCGGCTCTGCGCGTGCAGGGCCTGGCGCTGGGCGCGAACGGCACCCTGACCGCCACCGGCGACATCGAGCTCGCCAACGCGGTGGGCCCGACCATCGAGGTGGCGCCGTCGGGCGCCGGCAGCGACGTGTACCTGCTGGCCGGCGGCGCCATCGTCGGCAGCGGCGGTGGCGTGGACGTGCGCCTGGCCGGCGGCGCGGCGGACGACACCGCCGACCTGACCCTCGACGCCGGCGACGGGATCACCGGCGTAGGCGGCTCGTCGGGCAACGCCCTCGTCACCGAGAACGTGGAGCGCATCGCCGCCATCTACGGCGGCGACATGCACCTGGTGAACTCGGGCAGCGCCGCGGGCCTCGAGATCGCCCAGGTCGAGGTGCTCGACCCGACCGACCGCAGCGGCGACACCGTCGAGGCCCTCGTCACCGGCATCCGCGGCGGCGTCGACGCCGAGACCGGCGACCTGTCCCTCGTGAACACGGGCGGACGGATCGTGCTGGGGGAGATCCCGGTCCTCGACCCGGACACGGCGCCGGACCACGTGAGCGTCACCGGCGACGCCGTGCTCGACTCGCCCATCGAGATCGAGAACGCCCAGTTCGTCGAGGTGGCCGTGGTGGAGGACGACGGCACGCTTGGAACGGAGATGGTGGCGGTCAACGCGGCCGGGGTCGAGGCCGGCGGGAACGTGCTGTTCACCGGCAGCATCGACACCGGCACCGAGGTGACCGCCGTGGACCCGGACGGGGAGCTGCCGGACGAGGACCTGAATGCGCAGCTCACCGTGCTGTCGGTGGGCACGGCCACCTACCAGGGCGACGTCGGCGCGAGCCGCGGCCTGACCCGCTTCGACACCACCCGCGCCGCGCTGGCCGGCGGCGGCACGCGCACGATCCGCGCCGGCGACATCGTGCTGCGCGGCGGCCTCGACTCGGCCGTCGGCGATCCCACCGGCGCCATGCTGCACGCCGACCGGACGGTGCTGGGCGCCGACGACGAGGCCACCGTCGCCTTCGGCGGCAACGTGGGCGACACGACCGCCCTGGACCACCTGACGGTCATGGGGGACGACGGCATCGACTTCGCGCTGGCCGGCGCCGGCAGCGCCGAGAGCGTGCGCGTGACCCACGACGTTCACCTGGAGACGGACGTCGATCCCTTGGATCCGCCCACCACCGCCACCATCACCGACACACAGGGCAACCTGAGCATCCAGAGCGGCGGCGACTTCGAGGTCGGCGACCTGGAGCGTTTCACGGCAACCGGCGAGCTGCGCATTGCCTCCCAGGGCTCGGTCACGGTGGGCGACCTGTCCGCCGACCGCATCGTGGTCGACTCGGCGGACATCATCGTCATGACGCGCGACCCGGGCCAGGTGGAGCTTCCCGACGGCAGCCTGGTGGACGACGCCGGCGTCGACTGGGTGGCCAACGACATCGTGACCACCTCGGCGCCCGTTCCCGACGACACGAACGAGACCCTCGACCTCTACATCGGCGACGGCGGCGTGAGCATTCCGGGCGGTCTCGGCTCCTACGACATCCGCTACGCCAACGCCAACCTGGACGCCGTCGGCGGCGCCGACTTCTTCGGGCAGGACGGCGTGGTGCTCGACCTGACCGGCAACGGTCCCCAGGCGGTGGGCGATCCGACGCGCGCGCTGCCGCGCATCGTCGACCCGTCGCTGCCCGAGCTGCCCGCCCGCTTCGGCTCCGACCCGCCCGGCGGCGCGCCGTCGGTGAGCGGCGCCCAGGTGCTGGCCTTCCTGCGCTGCAGCGGCTTCCGACCGGCGGCGGGCGTGTCCGGCGGCTGCGGTCCGAAGGACCAGGCGGCGCTGGCGTCGGTGGACCGCATGCGCGACGGGGCGCTGGCCACGGCCCGCGCCCGGGAGATCACCGACCGCTACCGCGAGCTGCTGGCGACGCCCGAGGCGGTGAAGCGCCTGCGCGCGGCCTTCGCCGAGGCGGGCCGCGCCTACGGCGAGAGCCTCGAGTGGCGCGACGGCACGCTCGACGGCGCCGACTTCTACCGCTTCCTGGCGTCGGCGCCGCGCGAGCAGGCGAGCGCGCTCGCCTCGGTGCGCGAGCTGGCCTGGCTGTCCACCCAGATCGACCTGCTGGGCCTGGCCGACGCCGACACGCGCCGCCTCCAGCGCACCCTGGCCCAGGAGTTCGCCGACGCGGCCGGCCTCCAGGGCCTGGACGCGGACACGGTCACCGCGGCCGTCGACGCGAGCCCGGTGGGCGGCCCGACGAAGTAGGCCGGCCGCCGCCGCCCGGCGGCGTCAGTGCAGGCGCACCCGGGCGCGCAGGGCTTCGCGCTCCTTGTGCTCGCGGGGCGAGTCGGGCGTGAGCAGCAGGATGCGGTCGCTGCACGAGAGCGCCGCTCCCCAGTCGCTGCGCGTCACGAAGATCTGCTTCAGGTTGGTGAGCACGCGCACCAGGATCTCGCGCCGCGAGGCGGCGCGCAGGTGGAGGCGCGGGTCGAGCGCCACCGGGCGCCCGGC
>JBNLVK010000140.1:0-9079 GCA_050618055.1 Myxococcota bacterium | reverse complement strand
GGCGCGGGCGCCCGCGCCGGTCGTGGGCGAGGCGGACGGACGCGTGGTGGTGCGGGCCGGCGCGCTGGAGCTGCGCTTCGATCGGGCGGCGAGTGCGCTCGACGTCGTGCGCTGCGGCGGGCGCGACCGGGTGCTCGAAGGTCCGCGCCTCCAGCTGTGGCGCGCTGCCACCGACAACGACGGCATCCGGGCCTGGAACGGCGCCGGCAAGCCGCTGGCGCGCTGGCTCGCCTGGGGGCTCGACCGGCTCGCTCTCGAGCCCGGCCCCTTCGCCGTCCGCGAAGGGCGCGACCGGGTGACGGTCACGTGCGTACAGCACGGCGTGACCCGTGCGGGCCGCGTCCGCCACGAGCAGGTGCTCACCGTGCACGGCGACGGGAGCCTCCGCAGCGACCACACCATCGACGTGCCGGAAGCCCTCGACGACCTGCCCCGGGTGGGCGTGCGCCTGCGCCTGGCCGGCGACCTGGAGGAGCTGGCCTGGTTCGGCCGCGGCCCCCACGAGACCCATCGCGATCGACGCCAGGCCGTGGTCGGCGTCCACCGCGGCCGCCTCGAGGCGCAGTGGGTGCCCTACGTCCTGCCCCAGGAGAACGGCAACAAGACCGAGGTGCGCTGGCTCGCGCTGGACGGTCCGGCGGGCGGACTGCGTGTCGACGCCGGCCGTCCGATCGAGTTCTCGGTGCATCGCTTCACCGCCGAGGAGATCTACGCCGCGCGCCACCAGACGGACCTGGTGCCGCGCGACCACTGGGTACTGAACCTGGACGCGCGGCAGTGCGGCGTCGGCAGCGCGTCGGTGGGTCCGGAGACGCCGGCGCGCCACCGGGTCGGTCCGGGCCGCCACCGCCTGCGCTTCGACCTGCGGCCCACCCCTTGACTTGAAGCGCACTCGAAGTCGTAGCCTTCCGGGCCAAGGAGGCCCCGATGACGACGCCCCGCGTTCCCGACGCCTGCTCCCTCTCCCAGCCCGCCTTCGAGAAACGCCTGCGCTGGATCCGTGACGAGATCCGCGGAGCGCGGCGCCGGCTGCCGATCCCGGGCGGCGTGGCCTGGGAGTTCGACGCCGATCCGGAGCGCCGCGCGAAGCTCGAGCGGCTCGTGGCGCTCGAGAGCGACTGCTGCGACGGCGACCGCATCCACTTCGCACTGCACGTGGAGCCGGACTCGCTGCGGCTGGAGGTCCGGGGCATCGACGCAGACGCCCTCGGGCCGACGCGCTAGATGATGTGGCCGCCGTTCACGTCGAGGCAGGCGCCGGTCACGGCGCACGACAGGTCGGAGGCGAAGAACACCACCGACCCGGCGATCTCCTCGGACGTGGGGATGTGTCCCAGCGCGATCTGCTCGGTCACCTCGTCGATCGCCTGCTGCTCGGGGATGCCGGCCTGCTGGGCGCGCAGCTTGAAGCCGATCTGGAGGTTCGGCCCCCAGATGTAGCCGGGCAGCACCGTGTTCACGCGGATGCCGTACGGCCCCAGCTCACGGGCCAGGCCGCGGGCCGCCATCAGCAGCGCCCCCTTCGAGGCGCCGTAGGTGCTCTGCCCGGGACCCACCACGCGCACCACCATCGAGTTGATCATCACGACCGAGCCGCCCTGCTGCGCCTTCATGTCGGGCAGCACCGCCTTCGTGAGCCGCAGCGAGCCCATCAGGTTCACCTTGAAGGGGGTGAGGTAGCCCTCGACGTCGGTCTCCTCGAAGGTCTTGAAGTTGCCGCCGTGGAAGGCGTTGTTCACCAGCACGTCGATTCGCCCGTAGGCGTCGCGGGCGGCCTGCGCGATGGCGGCGCAGTCGTCCGGCTTCGTGATGTCGGCGGGCACGATCTCGCAGGGGCGCCCCAGCGCGCGCACCTCGTCGGCCACCTCCTCGAGCTTCGACGCCGTGCGCGCCGCCAGCACCAGCTTCGCGCCCTCGCGGGCCAGGGCCAGCGAGACGTCGCGTCCCATGCCGGGCCCGATCCCCGACACGATCGCCACGCGGTCCTCGACGAGCATGCGATCTCCTCCGGCCTGTGCCTGTTAGACTGCGCGATTCTAGGGGAACGAAGGAGAAGACGATGGGTCGCTTCGATGGGAAGGTCGCCTTGATCACCGGAGCCGCATCCGGCATCGGCCGCGCCACGGCGGTGCGCCTGGCCGGTGAGGGGGCGCGGGTGCTGTGCGCCGACGTCCAGGCGGACGCGGTGGCCGAGACGGCCAAGCTGGCGACCGAGGCGGGCGGCGAGGCGGAGGCCCGGGTCTGCAACGTGGCGGACGCCGGCGAGGTACGGGCCTGCGTCGAAGCCTGCGTCGACCGCTTCGGCGGCCTCGACGTGCTCGTCAACGTGGCCGGCATCCTGCGCTTCGGCCACACGGAGGAGTTCCCCTTCGAGACCTGGCGGCAGGTGCTGTCGATCAACCTGGACGGCACCTTCCTGATGTGCCACGCCGCCCTGCCCCACCTGATCGCGCGCCGCGGCAACATCGTGAACGTCTCGAGCGTGGCGGCGCTGTCGGGCCTGGCCTACGGGGCCGCCTACGCGGCCTCGAAGGGCGGCGTGTCGGCGCTCACGCGCACGCTGGCCGTCGAGTTCGCCAAGCAGGGCGTGCGCTGCAACGCGGTCAACCCGGGCTCGATCAAGACGCCCATGACCGCCAGCGGCGCCGGCCTGCCGAAGGACGCCGACATCCCGCTGATCCTGCGCCACAACACCCTCGACCAGCCGCGTGGGCCGGAGGAGGTGGCCCACCTGATCGCCTTCCTCGCCTCCGACGAGGCCGCCCACATCAACGGCGAAGAGGTGCGCATCGACGGCGGCGCGCTCGCCTGAGCCCGGTCATGCAGGTCTACGCCACCATGGACCAGCGACTGCCGCTCGGGCAGGTGGAGGCGTACGCGCGCCGCGTCGAGGCCATGGGCTACGACGGCCTGAACGTGCCCGACGCCACCCACGACGGGCTGCTCGCCGCCCAGGCGGCGCTGCGCGGCACCACGCGGCTGAAGGCCGCCACCAGCGTGCTGGTCTGCTTCCCGCGCAGTCCCATGACCGTCGCCATCGCCGCCTGGGACCTCCAGTCCGCGTCCGGCGGGCGCTTCGAGCTGGGCCTGGGCAGCCAGGTGCGCGGCAACGTCACCGGTCGCTACGGCACGCCCTGGACCCCGCCGGTACCGCGCATGCGCGAGTACGTGGAGTCGCTGCGCGCCATCTTCGACTGCTTCCAGAACGACGCACCGCTGCGCTACGAGGGCGAGCACTACCGCTTCACCCGCATGCAGCCCTTCTTCCACCCGGGTCCGCTCGACGCGCCGCCGCCGCCCATCTGGCTGGGCGCCATCGGACCCAGGATGACGGCGCTGGCCGGGCGCGTCGCCGACGGGCTGATGACCCACCCCACCAACGCCTCGCCGCGCTTCCTGCGCGAGGTGGCGCTGCCGGCCGTGGCCCAGGGAGCGAAGCGCGCGGGGCGCGACCCGTCCGAGATCGAGCTGCTGGCGGGCCCCATGGTGATCACCGGCGCCGACGACGCGGAGCTGGCCGCCCAGCGCGAGTACGTGCGCGAGATGCTCACCTTCCTGTACTCGACGCCCGCCTACTGGCCGTCGCTCGAGCTGTTCGGCTGGAAGGAGGTGGGCGAGCGGCTGCACCGCCTGACGCGCGAGGGTCGCTGGGACGACCTGCGCGGCGCCGTCAGCGACGAGATGCTCGACGCGCTGGCGCCGGCCGGACGCTACGACGAGATCGGCGACGTGCTGCGCGACGCCTACGGCGGACTGGCCGCGCGGATCAACTTCCCGGTGCCGAAGGATCCGGCGCGCGACGCCGACGCGGCGCGGGCGATCGCCGTGCTGCGGGAGGCCTCGTGAGCGAGCGCCCGCCGCCGCGCCCGCGCACCCAGGCGGCCCGGGCGCTCGGCCGGGTCGATCCCACCACCCGGGCCCTGGTGCCGCCCATCCACCCGTCGGTCTCCTTCGAACGGGCCCCCGACGGAAGCTATCCGGGCGGCCACAGCTACGCCCGCGACCAGAGCCCGGGCTACGACCCCGCCGAGGCGCTGCTGGCCGAGCTGGAGGGCGGTCACCAGGCGCTGCTGTTCGCGTCGGGCATGGCAGCGGCGACGACGCTGCTCGACACGCTGCCCGACGGCGCCCACGTGGTGGCGCCGCGCGAGATGTACTGGACGATCCGGCTGTGGCTCCAGGACCTGGCGGCGCGGCGGCGCATCGACCTCGACCTGGTGCCGGCCGGCGACCTGGACGCCCTGCGCGGCGCGCTGCGCGACGACACGCAGCTCGTGTGGGTCGAGACGCCGTCGAACCCGATGGGCATCGTCACCGACCTCGCGGCCGCCGCCGACGTCGCCCTCGCCGGAGGCGCGCGCATCGTCGCCGACGGCACGCTGGCCACGCCGGCGCTCACGCGGCCGCTCGAGCACGGCGTCGACTGGGTCGTCCACTCGGCGACCAAGCAGCTGAACGGCCACGCCGACGTGCTGGCCGGCGCCCTGGTCGCCGCGCGCGGCGACGCCACCTGGGAGCGGGTGCGCTTCGAGCGCGGCTACCGCGGCGCGGTGCTCGGACCCTTCGAGGCCTGGCTGCTCCTGCGCGGCATGCGCACGCTCTTCCTGCGCGTCGAGGCCAGCGCCCGCGGTGCCCTGCGCGTGGCCGAGTCGCTGGTGGGCCATCCGCAGGTGACGCGGGTCTTCCATCCGGGTCTCCCCGACCACCCGGGCCACGAGGTGGCGCTGCGCCAGATGCACGGAGGCTTCGGTCCGCTGGTCTCCTTCCAGGTGCAGGGCGGCGAGACGCGGGCGCGTGCCGTGGCGGCGCGCCTCTCGCTCTTCCGCCAGGCGACCTCGCTGGGCGGCGTCGAGAGCCTGGTCGAGCACCGCGCCAGCGTGGAAGGACCGGGCACGCCGGTGCCCGACGACCTGCTGCGCCTGTCGGTCGGCATCGAGGACCCGGAGGACCTGGTGGCCGACCTGGCCGAGGCACTCGCCTAGAGCCGGTCGAGGATCGGCACCGTCATCGTCGCCGTGGTGTCGCCGAGCTGCTTTCCGCCGATGATGCCCTGGAAGTAGCGGCTGTTCGCCATCTCGGTGAAGTAGTCGATGCCCGGGTAGTAGACGATCGCCGCGCGGTCGAAGCGGGCGTCGCCTTCCACGGTGACCGCCTCGCCCATGTGCATCGGTCCATAGCCGAGCCGCGCCATCATCTGGGCCATGCGGAAGCCGTAGCGCCGGTCGGCGGACTGCTGCTCCGCGGTGCCGTGCCGGATCAGGTTCACGATGACCAGCGCCTCGGCCCCGAGCTCCCGCTCGCGCTGGAGCTGATCGATACGCTCGTCGCGCTCCATGACGCGCTCCGCGTCCGAAGCCGGCTCGAACGGGTAGCCCTGCGGATCGCCGGAGACGACCTGGCGCGCCCGCAGGCCGAGCAGCATCTGCGGGATCATCAGGTTCACCAGCGGCGAGCGCCGGAAGCCGTGGGTGTAGGTCTCGGGGAAGCGGGCCAGCGCCTTGCCCCAGGTGTCGGCGCCCGCCAGCGCGTCGAAGGCCTCCCGCGACGGGTGCTGGAGCACCACGATCGCGCTCCAGTTCCGGTCGCCCAGCTGGCTCGACTGGAGGGCGTCGACGGCCACCTTGCCGGCGTAGACCCACTGGACGTCGCCGGCGGCGGCCAGGTCCTGGCGGAGCGTGCGCACCGCGTCGACCGGGTCGGTGCCGGGCGCCACCCGCAGGTAGGTGATGGTGTGGAACACCCCGGACCCGTGCAGCACGGGCTGGTGGTCCTGGACCGGGCCGCGGCGTGCGGCCAGGTAGCGCGCGTGCTGCCAGCCCATGGCGGCGAGCACGCCGAGCACGAGCACGGCCAGCAGGACGAGGACGATCTTCATGGCGCCTCCGGACCGGCCGAGCGCGGTCGGCCGTTATTGACATATCATATGCCAATTATCGTCCGGCTGCCGAAGTCCTCCGCAGCCGACCGGCCCCCAGCCCGCCCAGCCCCGCCAGCAGCACCGCCAGCGCCGCCGGCGGCAGGGCCGGCACCTTCGGCGGCGGGAAGTCGAACTCGTCCAGCGGATCGGTGCCCAGGTTCACCTCGACCCCGTCCAGGAACCCGTCGCCGTCGGTGTCCTCGTCGAAGGGATCGGTCCCGGCCGTCTGCTCGCCCAGGTTGTCGAGCCCGTCCATGTCCGGATCGAGGGTCTGCTCGCCGGCCATCTGCGGGTCGTAGCCGTAGGTGACCTCGAAGCCGTCGAGCAGGCCGTCGTCGTCGGTGTCGTCGTCCAGCGGATCGGCCTGGTTCAGCTGCTCGAACCAGGCCACCGTGTCGTCGGCCCTGGAGGCGGCCAGCACGTCCAGGTCGCCGTCGCCGTCCACGTCCGCCGCAATGGCCGACTGGACGTTCATGGACTGGAAGCTGATCAGCTGCGCCGCACCGAAGGTGCCGGTGCCGTCGTTCTCGTGCCAGGCCACCACGTGGTCGCCGGAGGACGCGCACACCACGTCCAGGTCGCCGTCGCCGTCGATGTCCGCCGCCGTCACCGACTGGGCGCCGTCGGCGGTGGTGGTGATGTCCTGGGCCGCGCCGAAGGTGCCGGCGCCGTCCGTGTTCTCGTACCAGGCGATGCGATCGTCGGCGCTCGACGCCGACAGCATGTCCAGGTCGCCGTCGCCGTCCAGGTCCGCCGCCCAGGCCGACTGGGCCTGGTCGGCGGTGGTGGTGATGGTCTGGGTCGTGCCGAAGCCGCCGCTGCCGTCGTTGGCGTACCAGGCGATCTCGTCGTCGCCCTGGGAGGCGGAGATCGCGTCGGCGTCGCCGTCCCGGTCGATGTCGGCCGCCTGCACGAACTGGGCCTCGATGGCCGCCGTCGTGATCGTCTGCTGGGTGCCGAAGGGGCCCGCCCCGTCCGTGTTCTCGTACCAGGCGATGCGCGAATCGAGGGCCGAGGACGACAGCGCGTCCAGGTCGCCGTCGTCGTCCAGGTCCGCGGCGTCCACCCAGGTGGCGCCGTCGGCCGCGGTGGAGATCTCGCTCCGGCTGGGGAAGGTGGCGGCGCCCCCGTTCGGGTACCAGGCCACCCGATCGTCGAAGAAGGACGCGGACAGGGGGTCCAGGTCGCCGTCGCCGTCCAGGTCGAAGGCCGCGATCGAGAACGCTCCGTTCGAGAAGCCGGGCAGCGTGGTCCCGCTGTCGAAGGTGCCCAGCCCGTCGGTGTTATCGAACCAGGTGAAGTCGTCGTCGAACTGGGACGCCTCCATCACGTCCAGGTCGCCGTCGCCGTCCAGGTCGGCCGCCGACACGGCCTGGGCGCCGTCGGCGGTGGCGACGATCACCTGCTCGGCGCCGAAGAAGCCGGTGCCCAGCTCGTCGCCGTCCAGCAGGCCGTCGTCGTCGGTGTCGTCGTCGCCCGGCAGCGTGCCGGCCGCGCGCTCGGCCAGGTTCACCAGCCCGTCCGCATCCGGATCCTCGAGGGCGCAGGCCAGGCGCAGGTCGCGGATCGCCACGTCGTCGCCGAGCGCGTCCTCGTCGAAGACCACGCGGGTGATCGGCTCGTCGGCCACCACCCCCACGAAGGTCGAGCCGTTGCCGCTCGAGTCGGGAATGCTCGCGCCGGAGAGCCGCGCCAGCGGTCCGCGGCGCCCGTAGACGCGCAGGGCCTCGCCGGCGTCCTGGGTGTTGTTCACCAGGAAGAAGCCCACGGCGAAGTAGGCGTCGGTGGGGAAGGCGATGCGGAAGTCGTCGTCCTCGAAGTCGTCGATGTCGCCGACCGAGACGGTGCCCGCCGGGTGGATCGCCGGGCTCGGCTCGCCGTCCTCGAAGGTGAAGCCCGCGCCGCTCTCCAGGGCCTCGAGCACGAAGCTTCCACACAGGCCGGTGTTGGCGGCGTCGAAGGTGAGGGTCGCACCCAGCGCCTCGTCCTGCGCCGGGGCCAGGGCCAGCTCGTCGGCCAGCGCCAGCGACGTCGCGTCGGTGGTGAAGACGTCGACGATGGCCGCGTCGGCGTCGGCATCGAAGGCGGCCTGGCTTGTGTGGAAGGTGACGCCGGCCCCGGCGGGCCCCGCCGCGGCAGCCAGGGCGAGCGGCACGACAGCCGCGAAGCCCCTGCGCGCGACACGCAGAAGTGAAGTCGAGCCCATCTGAGAAGCGTAGCTCCCGGCGCCCACGTGGCTTCCCCTTCCCTGGGTGCTCCGGTCGCTCCGGGCCGGAGCAGACGGGCGACCCCTGGGTGAGTGCCGCCGGCGACCGCTCGGGTTACGCCCCTTTCGCTGGACTGTCGTCGGGCGGACGGGGAGACCTGCCTCCCCGCTGCCGCCCGGTTGCGCCCGCCGCGCCGGGAAGCGGGGCGCTCAGCCCCCGAGCGCCTCTCCCGCGAAGAAGCGCCGCGGGTTGTCGACCAGCAGACAGTCGATCTGCTCCTGGCTGGCGCCGCCCTCCAGCAGGCGCGGGACGATGCGCTGGTGGAAGTGGAGCGGGTTCCAGACCTTCTCCATCTGCTCGCGGATCTCGGGGGCGGGAATCGGGGCGCCGCGCCAGCACCAGACGGAATCGTGGGAGACCACCACCTGGCGCTCGAAGCCGGCCTCGAGGATGCGCAGCAGCGAGGCCACCCGCAGGTCGTCGGGCTGGAGCATGTCGAGCCCGAAGCGGTCGAAGCCCAGGTAGGAGCCGCCGGAGAGGATGCGCCGGTGGTAGTCGTGGTCGGCGCTGCCGCAGGAGTGGCCGATGATGATGCGGTGGGGCGGAACGCCGTGCCCCACCAGGAAGGCCTGCTGGTCGTCGCCGAAGCGCTTGTCGGTGTGGGTGGTGATGGGCGCGCCGGTCTCGACCGCCGCCTTCGCCGCCGCCTCGAACACCCAGCTCTCGTACCCGGTCATGGGCTCGTGACCGGTCGCCACCTTGATGATGCCGGCGCGGATGCCCGTCTCGCCGATGCCCTCGGTGAGCTCGCGGACGAACAGCTCGGCCATGGCGTCGACCACGCCGCCGAAGTTCGAGCGGAACTTCCAGTAGGCGGCGCCGGCCTCGGCCTCCTTGTACAGACCCGTGGCGCACACGATCTGGAAGCCGGTCTTCTGGGCCAGCTTCGCCATGA
>JBNLVK010000139.1:0-15510 GCA_050618055.1 Myxococcota bacterium | reverse complement strand
TGCTCGGCGACGGCGCCGTCGCCTTCCTGGTGAGCGAGCGCGACCCGATCGTGGCCTTCGAGTCGAGCTTCGCCGTCGCCGACGAGCTCCAGGACGTGTGGCGCGTGGAGGGCGAGACCTTCACCCACAGCTGGGAGGACCGCTTCGCCGTCCAGGAGGGCTACACGCCGAACCTGACGGCGGCGGTGCGCGGGCTGCTCGCGAAGACGGGCCACGGGGCCGGCGACTTCCAGAAGGCCGCCCTCTACGGTCCGGACGCGCGCAGCCTGGGTGGCGTCACGAAGTCGCTGGGACTGGCGCGCGAGCAGGTGCAGGACGCCTTCTTCGGACGCCTCGGCAACACCGGCACCTCCTTCGCCCCGCTGCTGCTGGCCGCGGCCCTCGAGGACGCGCGCCCCGGCGACCGGCTGCTGATGGCCGCCTACGGCGACGGCGCCCACGCCTTCGCCTTCCAGGCGACCGACGCGATCGAGAAGCTGGAGCCCCGGCGCGGCGTGACCTGGCACCTGGCGCGGCGCAGGCCGCTGGCGAGCTACGACACCTACCTGAAGGCCCGCTCCCTCGACCCGAAGGAGTGGGAGGCCGGCGCCGACCTGGGGCTCTCGGCCACCGTCCGCTTCCGCGAGCGCGACGCCGACATCTCGATGGTGGGCGCGCGCTGCCGGTCGTGCGGCCTGGTCCACTTCCCCGCCCAGCGCGTCTGCTACCGCTGCTTCACGAAGGACCAGTGGGAGCCCTTCCGCCTGTCCGACCGCCGGGGGCGCGTGCTCTCCTACACCTTCGACTTCTTCTTCCCGGCCTCGGAGCCGCCGACCATCGTGGTCGTCACCGAGGTGGAGGGCTGCCGCGTGCAGGTGCAGCTCACCAACGCGCGCCCCGAGGAGATCTCGCTGGACATGCCGGTGGAGTACGTGTTCCGCAAGATCCACGAGGCCGGTGGGAAGCCGAACTACTTCTGGAAGGCAAGCCCCGTCGAAGACGGGGCGCGCAGCGAGCCGAAGGCGAGCGAAGTCGGAACAGCGGGCCCGACGCCCGCGGAGGCGTAGCGATGGCGGAATCGATCCGGGACAAGGTCGCGATCGTGGGCGTCGGCGCGTGCCAGTTCGGCGAGAACTGGGACAAGTCGCGCGAGGACATGATCGTCGACGCCGCCTACGAGGCCTACGCCGACGCCGGCATCGACGATCCGCAGCGCCAGATCGAGGCCGTCTTCGCCGGCGCCGTCTACCCGCGCGAGGGCACCGCCGAGATCGCCGAGGCGCTGAAGCTCTTCGGCAAGCCGATCAGCCTGGTCTCCGACTACTGCCAGACCGGCACCGACGCCTTCCGCTTCGGCGCCTTCGCCGTGGCCTGCGGCATGTACGACACGGTGCTGGTGGTGGGCTTCGACAAGCCGAAGGACCGCGGCGTGTCCGGCCCGTCGGTCAACTTCGACCGGGTGCGCGGCCTGCCCGCCACGCCCGCCGGCTGGTTCTCGCTGTGCGCCGCCCGCTACTTCGAGACCTTCGACGCCGGCCGCGAGGACCTGGCGCGCATCGCCGTCAAGAACCACCACAACGGCACCCTGGCGCCCAAGTCGATGCTCAAGCGCGAGATCACGGTCGACGACGTGCTGAACGCCCGCATCATCTCCTGGCCGTTCGGCCTGTACGACTGCGCGGCCCAGTCCGACGGGGCGGCCGCCGCGGTGATCACGCGCGCCGACGGCGCGAAGTCTTTCCGCGACGACCACGTGCTGCTGAAGGCCATCTCCATCGCGGTCGCCGAGCACCCCCAGCGCGATCCGGACTTCGACTTCCTGGCCTGGAAGCCCACGCTCTACGCGGCCCGGGACGCCTACGCCCAGGCCGGCATCACCGAGCCCTTCCGCCAGCTCGACGTGGTCCAGCTCCACGACTGCTTCACGCTCACCGAGATGCTCACCTACGAGGACCTGGGCCTGTGCAAGAAGGGCGAGGCCAAGGACCACGTGAAGAGCGGCACCTTCGCCCTGGACGGCGAGCTGCCGGTGAACACCGACGGCGGGCTGAAGACCTTCGGCCACCCCACCGGCGCCACCGGCGTGCGCATGATCTACGAGAACACGCTCCAGCTGCGCGGACAGGCCGGCGAGCGCCAGGTGAAGGACGCCACCACGGCGCTGTCCCACAACATCGGCGGCCCGCCGACCACCTGCGGGATCGCGATCCTGGGAATGCCCTAGCCGATCGCGCTAGCGGTTGCGCAGCGCGTCGCGGATCTCGGTCAGCAGCACCTCTTCCTTCGACGGCTCGGGCGGCGCGGCCGGCGCCTCCTCTTCCTTCTTCTTCATCGAGTTCATCGCCTTCACCACCATGAAGATGGCGAACGCGATGATGACGAAGTCGAGGACCGTGTTGACGAAGGCCCCGTAGTTGAGGGTCACCGCCTCGGCCGCGGCGGTCTTCTCCTTCAGCGTGACCGCCAGGTCCGAGAAGTCGACGCCGCCCAGCAGCAGGCCGACCGGCGGCATCAGCACGTCGTTCACGAAGGACGTCGTGATCTTGCCGAACGCTCCGCCCACCACGATGCCGACGGCCATGTCGACCACGTTCCCGCGCATCGCGAAGTCCTTGAACTCGCTCATCATCCCCATGGCGCACCCCTCCTGTTCAGTGGGCGTTTCCACCCGGCACCCTGAAACGCGTCACGCGGAAGCGTAGCGAAGCGAACTACTTCCACGAAGCTCCTACACTGGAGCGGTGAACTACTTCGCCCACGCCCACGTCGCCGCCGGCCTGGACGGTCACGCCGGCTTCGTGCTCGGCGCCATGCTGCCCGACTTCGCCCACATGCTGGGTACGCGCATCGCGCGGATCGAGCACGCGCAGTTGCGCGCCGGCGAGGCGCACCACCATCGCGTCGACCGGGCGTTCCACGGGGCCCCGAGCTTCCGGGAGCTGTTGCTGGACGGGATCCGCCGGCTCGACCACGCCGGCGTGTCGCGGGGCGCCGCGCGGGGCGCCGCCCACGTGGGCGTCGAGCTGCTGCTGGACGGGGCGCTGGTGGGCGACGCCGACCGGGACGCCGCCTACCGCGCCGCGCTCGCTTCCGCCCCGGAGCACGACGGAGCCATCCGCTGGGGCCGCAGCGACGCCGGCGCGCGCTGGGCACGGCTGCGCGGTCGCCTGGTCCGGGCCGGGCTGCCCCACGACCTGCGCGACCCGGCACGGGTCCTGCGCCGGGTGGTACGCGTCCTCGAGCCGCGGCCGCGCCTGCGCCTCGACGCCTGCGAGCAGCCCGCGGTCGAAGCCTGGCTCGCCGACGCGCAGCCGCGCGTGGCGAGCCGGGCGTCCGCACTGGTCGAGGAGACGCTGTCGCGATTATGAGCGGCCGGTCGGGATGTCCTGGAACGCCAGGTCCTTGTCGACCCGCACCTCGCCGGGCAGGCCCAGGACGCGCTCGGCCAGGATGTTGTGCAGGATCTCGTCGGTGCCGCCCGCCAGGCGCAGGCCCGGCGACGCCAGGTAGCCCTGTTGGAAGCCGCCGCCGGCAGCCGCCACCGACGCGTCGGTGAGGATGCCCGCCTCGCCCTGGAGCTCCATGGCGAAGGCCGACATCTCCTGCCGCAGCGGCGCGCCGACCATCTTGCCGATGGCGTTCTCCGGCCCCGGGGTCTTGCCCTGGGACAGCGCCGTCAGCGTCCGCAGGCCGGTGTACTCCAGGCCCTTCAGCTTCACGTAGTAGTCGGCGATCTTCTGGCGCACCGCCGGATCCTCGATGGCGGGCCGGCCGTTCCAGGGCGTGTTCTTCGCCAGCTCGATCAGGTCCTTGATGCCGGCGCCGAAGGCCCCGCCGGCGCCGATCGTCGCGCGCTCGTTCATCAGCGTCGTGATCGCACCGCGCCAGCCGTCGTTCACCGCGCCCACCCGGTTCCCGTCGGGCACGCGCACGTCGGTGAAGAACACCTCGTTGAAGTCGCTGGTGCCGCTGATCTGCTTGATGCCGCGGGTCTCCACGCCCGGTGCGTCCATGTCGACGATGAAGTAGGTGATGCCGGCGTGCTTCTTGGCGGTCGGATCGGTGCGGCAGACGATCATGCCGCGGTCGCTGTAGTGGGCGCCCGAGGTCCAGATCTTCTGGCCGTTGATGATCCAGTCGTCGCCGTCCTTCACCGCGGTGGTGCGCAGTCCCGCCAGGTCGGATCCGGCGGCCGGCTCGCTGAAGAGCTGGCACCAGATCTCGTCGGCGCGCAGGATCTTCTCCAGGTAGAGGTCCTTCTGCTCCTGGGTGCCGTGGGCCATGATCGTCGGAGCGAGCATGCCCTGGCCGATCGAGAACAGGTTCGGCGGCACGTCGAACTTCGCCTCCTCCTGGTTCCAGATGGCGCTCTGGATCGAGGTGGCGCCGCGTCCGCCGTACTCCTTGGGCCAGGTGATGCAGGCCCAGCCGTCGTCGGCCTTGGTGGCCTGCCACTCGCGCGCCTTCTTGAGCAGGCCCTTGGTGCCCTCGCCCAGCGGCGCGGCCCTGCGCTGGCCGGGCTTCAGCAGGCTGGCCTTGCTGGCGAGCCAGGAACGGGCCTCCTCGCGGAAGGCAGCTTCTTCGGGGGTATCGTTGAAGTCCATGGTGGTTCCTTCCTGAACGGGATGGCTAGGCGGCGAGCCGCGCGACGAGGCGCTCGCGCCATTCGCCGGGGCCGCCGAGCGCGAGCGACAGCAGCTTCGCGCGGCGGTAGAAGAGGTGGCAGTCGTACTCCCAGGTGTATCCGACGCCGCCGTACATCTGGATCATCTCGCGCCCGGCCAGGTCGAAGGCGTCGCTGGCCATGATGCGCGCCCCGCAGGCCGCGGTGGACAGCTCGTCGTCGCCGGTCGAGAGCGCCCAGGCGCCGTAGTAGGCGTTGGACGTGGCCAGCTGGATCGCCGCGTACAGGTCGGCGAGCCGGTGCTTCAGCGCCTGGAACGACGCGATGGGGCGGCCGAAGGCGTAGCGGCTGAGCGTGAACTCGCGCGTCAGCTCCATGGCGCGCTCGGCCCCGCCGATCTGCTCGAAGGCGGTGAGCACCGCGGCCCGGTCGAGCAGGTGGTCGAGGAAGGCGGCGTCGGTGCCGCTCTCGCCCAGCAGCTCGGCGGGCGCGCCGTCGAGGGTCAGCCGACCGTGGGGGCGCGAGGGATCGATGCTCTCGAGCCGCTCGGCCGTGACGCCGCCGGCGGTCAGGTCGACCAGGGCGAGGCGCGTCTGGCCGCCCTGCGAGACGACGGTGAGCGCCAGCCCGGCGATCTCCACGTCGGGCACCGGCAGCTTCGTGCCGCTCACCTTGCCGTCGGCGAAGGTCGCGCCGAGCGCGTCGTCGCGACCGGTCTGCTCGGCGTGGGCGAAGGTCCCGACCAGCTCGCCGGACGCCAGCCGCGGCAGGTAGCGGTCCTTCTGGGCGTCGGTGCCGGCCTCGAGCAGGGCCTCGGTCACCAGGTAGACGCTCGGTCCGAAGGGGATCGGCGCCAGCGCCCGGCCCAGCTCGGTGGCGATCAGCGCCAGCTCCAGCCGGCCGAAGCCGGCTCCGCCGTAGCTCTCGGGCACGGCGGCGCCCAGCCAGCCCATCTCGGCCACGCCCTTCCACAGGTCGGCGGAATGGGTGCCGCCGCCCTCGAGCACCGCCCGGTTCACGTCGAGCGCGCAGTGCTCCGTCAGGTAGTCGCGCGCGGTCTGCTGGAGGAGCTTCTGCTCCTCGGAGAAGTCGAAGTTCATGGAGGTCTCCGTTCGCTGCGGGCTGATAGTGACAGCGCGCGCGCCAGTATAACCGAGCCGCCGGGGCCCGTGGGGTCACACCTTGGCGATGACGTTGTCCGCGAAGCCCCGAAGGGCGTCGAGCTTCTGCTGGAGGGTGTGGGTGTCGGGTGCGTAGGCGTTGCGGAAGCCCACGATGCAGTCGGTGACGCCCTGGTCCTCCAGCTTGCGCACGCCGTCCGGGGTGTAGGCGTCCATCGAGATCACGTGGATCTCGTAGGGCCCGTCGTGGGTGCCCTCCTCGCGGCGGAAGCGGTCGAGCCTGGCGAGCAGGTCGTCGAGCTTCTCGTGGATCCCCCCGCCGTGCATCCAGCCGTCGCAGCGCGCGGCCCGCCGCAGGGCCGCGTCCGCGTGGCCCCCGATCAGGATGGGCAGCTTCTCGGTGGGGACCGGGCAGAGCTTCAGCGCGGGAACGTCGTAGAACTCGCCGTGGTACTCGAAGAACTCGCCGCGGGTCAGGCCGCGCAGGATCTCGATCATCTCGTCCATGCGCTTGCCGCGCCGACGCCACTCGGTGCCGGTGGCCTTGTAGTCCTCGGGCCAGGGCGAGAGGCCGACGCCCAGCCCGACGCGGTTGTTCAGCAGGTACGCCAGGGACGTGGCCTGCTTCGCCACCAGCACCGGCTGCCGGATGGGCAGCTTGATCACGAACGTGGTGAAGCGCAGCCGCTCGGTGACGCTTCCCAGGTGGGCCATCAGCACGAACGGGTCGATGAAGGGCTTGCCCTCCAGGAACTCGCGGGTGCCGTCGTCGTTGTAGGGGTACTCGGTGTCCGACTCGGCCGGGTAGATGATGCTGTCCGGAATGGAGAACGAGTGGTAGCCCGCCTCCTCGGCGGCCCTGGCCAGCGGGGCCAGCTGGAAGGGGTCGCACATCGCCTCGGCAAAGGTGAATCGCATCGGGGGTCTCCTCGACGGGCGACTCTAGCCTAGGATGAGGCCGCCCATGTCCCCTCGTGCCGCCCGACGCACGCTCTGGCTCGCCCTGCTGCTGGTGGCGCCGCTCCCCATGCTCGGCGGCTTCGGCGCCGTCGTGCCGGTGGTCCGCTACGGACTGCTGGCCGGGGTGTGCGTGGCGATGCGCGTGGCCGAGGGACCGGGCGGCGTCGTCTGGGCGCTGTTCGCGCTGTTCGCGGTCCACGCCCTGGTGTACGCGGCGCTGCTGTGGGGAGCGGCCTGGCTGGCGGCGCGGGCGCTGGCGCGCGTCTCCCCCGCGGCGCGCAGCGCCGTGGTCGCGGGCATCGTCGCCTGCGGCCTGATCTGGGCGACGGCCACCACGCCCTACGTCACGCCCTTCGGGACGTCGGCCCGGGCCGGCCTGCCGGAGGTGCTGCGGTGAGGGGGGCGCTCTGGCTGGCCGGCGTGGCGCTGCTTCCCGGCCTGGGCGCGCCGGCGCCGCCCCGTCCCTACGCGACCACCGAGACCCGCGCCGAGTGCCGTCGCTACGAGCCCCTGCGCCGGCCGCTCTTCGGCGACACCCACGTCCACACGGCCTTCTCCTTCGACGCCATGGGCCAGGGCACGCGCAACACGCCGGACGACGCCTGGCGCTTCGCCCGCGGCGAGGCCCTGGGCATCCAGCCCTACACCGAGGACGGCGAGCCGACCCAGACGGTCCGGCTGCGGCGGCCGCTCGACTTCGCGGTGGTGACCGACCACGCCGAGATGCTGGGCGAGACGCGCATCTGCCAGACGCCCGGCGCACCGGGCCACGACAGCATGATGTGCACCGTGATGCGCCGCTGGCCGCGGCTCGGCTACGCGCTGGTCAACAGCCGGGTCTTCGCCCTGGAGACCCCGCGCCGCTACGACTTCTGCGGCGAGGGCGGGCGGGTCTGCCTGGAGGCCGCCCGCGAGCCCTGGCGGCGCACCGTCGAGGCCGCCGAGCGCGCCTACGACCGCAGCCCCGAGTGCGCGTTCACCAGCTTCGTCGGGTACGAGTGGAGCGGCATGCCGTCCGGCGCGAACCTGCACCGCAACGTCGTGTTCCGCAACGAGCACGTGCAGCAGCGCCCCACCAACTACATCGACACGCCCACGCCGCAGGGCCTGTGGAGCGCGCTGGAAGCGGAGTGCCTGCACGCCGGGACGGGCTGCGACGTGCTCGCCATCCCCCACAACTCGAACGTGAGCGACGGCCGCATGTGGCCCGCGCCCGCGTCCCGCGAAGAGGCGCAGCGCCGCGCGGCGCTCGAGACGCTGGTCGAGGTGACCCAGCACAAGGGCGACTCCGAGTGCCGCCTCTCCGACACCGACGAGCTCTGCGCCTTCGAGACGCTTCCCTGGAACATCATGCAGGACTCGGCCCAGCCCTGGCGCTGGGGCGAGATCGCGGCGCGCGCCTACGTGCGCGAGGCGCTGGCCGAGGGCCTGGTGCAGCACGCGAAGCTCGGCGCCAACCCCTTCCGCTTCGGGCTGATCGGCTCGACCGACACCCACCTGGGCACGCCGGGCATGGTCGACGAGGATCGCCACGTGGGGCACGCCGCGGGCATCGTGAGCAGCCGCTTCGAGGTGCCGCCCATCCCCGACCAGATCCGCTTCAACCCGGGCGGTCTGGCCGTGGTGTGGGCCGAGGAGAACACCCGCGACGCCATCTTCGCCGCCATGCGCCGGCGCGAGGCGTACGCCACCAGCGGTCCGCGCATGACCGTGCGCTTCTTCGGCGGCTGGGGTCACGAGGCCGGCCTCTGCGAGGGCGACGGCCGGAGCTTCGCGGCGGCGGGCTACGCCGGCGGCGTGCCCATGGGCGGGGTGCTGCCGCCCCCGCCCCGGGAGGGCGCCGACGCGCCGAGCTTCGCCGTCTGGGCGCTGCGCGACGGCGGCACGCCCGACCTGCCCGGCGCGCCGCTGCAGCGCGTCCAGATCGTGAAGCTCTGGGAGGCGGACGGCGTGACCCACGAACGCGTCCACACGGTGGCGGGCGGCGACCGCGCCCCGCCGGTCGACCTGGACACGTGCACCCCCGATCCGTCCGGCGCCGACCAGCTGTGCAGCGTGTGGCGCGATCCCGACTTCTCGCCCGACCGGCACGCGGTCTACTATGCGCGGGTGCTCGAGAACCCCACCTGCCGCTGGCACACCTTCGTGTGCCGGCGCGCCGGCGTGCGCTGCGACGACCCGTCGACGATCCGCGACGGATACGAGGCCTGCTGCTCGGACGCCGTTCCGGCGAGCATCCAGGAGCGCGCCTGGACGTCGCCCATCTGGTACGCGCCCGGTTCGCCGTCCGGGCCCCGGCCATAGGAGGTCCCGTGTCGATCCTGCTCCGCGCCGCCGCCGGCGGACTCGCCTTCGGGATCGCCGCCGGCCTGGTCGAGGCCTGGCTCAGCCTGGCGCCGCTGCTGTCGCGCGGCTTCGGTCCGGGCCCCGGCTTCCTGGCGCGGGTGGCCGGCCTGGAGCTGCTGCTGGGAACCGTGCTCGGCGTGCTCGCCGCGCCGGTGCTGCTGCTGCGCGGCGGGCGCTGGCTCCACCCGCTGGTGCTGGTCGCGCTCTGGTGCGGGCTGGCCGCCTGGGTCTCCCTCGACTCGCCGTTGTTCACGGCGGTCCAGTACGTGCCGCCGGCGCTGGCGGGCGGGCTCGTGCTCGTCGGGCTGTGGATGGCCGGGCGACGGCCGCTGCTGCCCTGGGCGATCGGCGGCGCGCTGCTGATCGGCGGCGTGCTGGCGCCGCCCATCGCGCTGGCCTGGACGCGCCCGCCGATCGAGCAGCGCGCGGAGCTGCCGCCGCCGCCGGACGACGCGCCGGACGTGGTGCTCGTCGTGCTCGACACGGTGCGCGCCGGAAGCCTCACGAGCTGGGGCTACGCACGCGACACCGCGCCCGGGATCGCCGCGCTGGCCCGGGAGGGAGCGCTCTTCCTGGACGCCACCTCGCCCTCCACCTGGTCCCTGCCCTCCCACGCCTCGCTCTTCACCGGCCGCTACCCCTCCAGCCACGCCGCCCACGCCGAGCACCGCTACCTGGACGACCGCTACCCCACGCTCGCCCAGGTGCTCGAGGGCAACGGCTACGAGACCTTCTGCTTCACGGCGAACGCCTGGATCAGCGACGGCCTGGGACTCACCCGCGGCTTCGCCCACCAGGACCGGCCGCGGGGCGGCCACGGCGGCGCCGGCCTGGGCTTCAGCTTCATTCACCGGCTGCTCGACCGGCTGGGCCTCCAGGAGACCGACAAGGGCGGCGGACTCGTGGTGGGGAGCTTCGAGTCGTGGGCGCGCGAGCGTCCGGCCGACGCCGAGCGTCCCGCCTTCGTCTTCCTGAACTTCATCGAGGCCCACTTCCCCTACCACCAGCTCCCCCACGAGCACCTGTTCCGCTTCACCGACCGCGGCTACGGCGAGCTGCGGCAGATCAGCGTCGACCTGCTGGGCGCCCAGTTCGGCGGCCCGGGACGCGACGCCGCCGAGGTGCGCGAGCCGACGGTCGACATGTACGACGGCGGCATCGTCTACACCGACGAGCTGCTCGGCCGCGTGGTCGGCGCGCTGCGCGACCGCGGCACGCTCGACGACACCGTGCTGGTGGTGCTGGCTGACCACGGCGAGGTGCTGGGCGAGCGCGGCGGCTACTTCGGCCACGGTCCGTCGCTCTACCAGGAGTCGGTGGGCGTGCCACTGCTGGTGCGCTACCCGGCGAAGGTACCCGCGGGCGCGCGCGTCGAGGAGCCGGTGTCGACGCTGGGCGTCTTCGCCACCATCCTCGACCTGGCCGGGCTGCCGGAGCCGCCCACCCTCCAGGTGGGATCGCTGGCGACGCTGCTCCGCGGCGACGCCTCGCCGGGACCGATCCTGGCCGAGCTGCACGACGCCTCGGCCATGACCGGCGCGCGCAGCTGGGACGATCCGCAGATGCAGTCGGGACGGCGCTGGCGGCTGCTGCGCCACGGCGACCTGAAGCTGGTCACCAGCTCGGAGGGCGAGGCGCTGCTCTACGACCTGGCGGCGGATCCGTCCGAGTCGCGCGATCTCTCCGCCGAGCGACCGCAGGACGCGGCGCGCATGCGCGCCGAGCTGGATCGGGTGCTGGCGGCCCTCGACCTGCCGGCCCTGGACGCGCCGCTCGCCCTGGGCGCAGAGGCCCCGGCCCTCGACGACGCCACCCGCGACCAGCTGCGCGCGCTCGGCTACAGCGAGTAGCCGGCTAGCTGCGATCGAAGCGCTTGCGCGCCTCCTCCTCGGAGGCGGTGCCCCCGCCCGACTCGTCGAAGGGCGTGGCGAAGGCGGTGGCCAGCTGCTTCATGACGTGGCCGATGGTCACGAACGGCGCGTCGTCCGGCGCCGGCGCGGCACCCCCCGCCGACTTGGGCGTGAGGTCGACGTGCCCCGCCTGCTCGCGCAGCGCGCCCACCGTGCACTGCTCGCGCGGCCGCACCGCGAACGGGTCGTAGCGGAAGTGGCGCATGGCGTTCTCGTGGGTGATCTGGTTCACGTCCGCGTCGGGCACGCCGTCGAAGTGGCGCGTCAGCAGCTCCGGCGCGTTCGGCCAGGTCGAGTCCGAGTGGGGGTAGTCACACTCCCAGGTGATGGTGTCGATCCCCACCAGGTCGCGGTTGCGCACGCCTGCCTCGTCGTCGATGAAGCAGGTGATGATGTGCTCGCGGAACACGTCCGAGGGCAGCTTTCCGCCGAAGTCCTGGTGGGTCCAGGCGCGGTGGTGCTTGTAGACGTAGTCGCAGCGCTCCAGGAAGTACGGCACCCAGCCGATGCCGCCCTCGCTCATGGCGATCTTCAGGTCCGGGTAGCCCCTCAGGAACTTCGAGAACACCAGCTCCGACGCGCAGCCGAACAGAGAGATCGGCGTCGAGGTGATCATGATCTCCACCGGCGCCTCGGTGTCCTGGAGCTTCATGCCGGTGCCCGAGCCGATGTGGATGGCCAGCACCGTGCCCTGGTCGGAGGCGGCGTCCCAGACCGGCTTCCAGTAGTCGCTGTGCAGGCTCGGGTAGCCCAGCCCGGTGGGGTTGTCGGGGAAGGCGATGGCGTGGCAGCCCTTCTTCGCCACGCGCTGGATCTCCTCGGCCATGAGCTGCGGATCCCAGAGCAGCGGGATCGCCAGCGGGATGAAGCGGCCCGGGTGGCTCCCGCACCAGGTGTCGATGTGCCAGTCGTTGTAGGCCTGGATCATCACCCGGGCGAGCTGCTTGTCGTCCTGCTTGCCGAACAGCTCGCCGCAGAAGCCGCACATGCTGGCGAAGCACATGGAGCCCAGGATGCCCGCCGCGTTCATGTCGTCGATGCGGCGGTCCACGTCGAAGTTGCCGGTGCGCAGCTGGTCGAGCGAGGTCGGCTCCATGCCGTACTCCTCGGGCGGCCGCCCGGCCACCGCGTTCAGCCCGATGTTCGGCACCTGCTGGCCGTTGAAGATCCAGACGTCGGTGCCGTCCGGCTTGCGCACCAGCCGCGGGGCCTTCGCCTTCCACTCGGGCGGGAGGTGCCCCTCCCACATGTCGGGCGGCTCGACGACGTGGTCGTCGGTGCTCACGAGGATCATGTCTTCCGGCTTCACGGCGGACCTCCGGATCCCCTTTCCGGGGGGATCCCGGGAGTGTACGAGATTTCTGACGGATCGTCAGATCTCTCGATCCGCGGCCTCCGGGGGCCACGGGAGCCCCGAGAGCTCGGAGAGGGCCAGCACCAGGGCCTGGGTACCGGCCCGGCCGCGGCCGGTCGCCACCAGGTGCTCGTAGAGCCGGCGGGCCAGGGACAGGCCGGGAAGCTCCAGGCCCATGCGGCGGGCCTCCTCGAGGGCCAGCCCCATGTCCTTCACGAAGTGCTCCACGTAGAAGCCCGGCGCGAAGTCGCCGGCCAGCATGCGGGGCGCCAGATTCGAGAGCGAGAAGCTGCCGGCGGCGCCCGACGCGATGGAGGCGAGCACGCGCTCCGGATCGAGCCCGGCCCGGTGGGCGTAGAGCAGCGCCTCGCAGACGCCCACCATGGTCGAGGCGATGACGGTCTGGTTGACCAGCTTGGTGTGCTGCCCGGCGCCCGGACCGCCCTGGTGCACGACGGTCCGGCCCAGGCACTCGAAGAGCGGCTGGACGGCGGCCACCGCGTCGGCGTCGCCGCCGACCATGATGGAGAGCCGCGCCTCGCGCGCGCCCACGTCGCCGCCGGACACCGGCGCGTCCACGGCGTGGACGCCGCTTTCCCGGGCGCGCTGCGCGATCTCGCGGGCGAGCGACGGATCGCTGGTGGTCATGTCGACGAGCACGCTGCCGTCGCGGCAGCCGGCCAGGGCGCCGTCCGCCCCGAGCACCACCTCGCGCACGTCCGCCGGGAAGCCCACCAGCGTGAACACCACGTCCGACGCCTCGGCCACGGCGCGGGGCGAGTCGGCCCAGACGGCCCCCGCGTCGAGCAGCGGCTGCGCCTTGTCGCGGGTGCGGGTGAAGACGGTCGCCGCGTAGCCCGCCGCCAGCAGGTGACCGCACATGGGCGCCCCCATCACGCCCAGGCCGATCCAGCCGAGGCGCGTCGTTCCGGGGGCGGCGAGGGGCAGGCTCACGGACGCTCCGCCCGCCGGCGCGCGTCCAGCTCGGTGCGGATGCGCGCGTGCTCGGTCTGGTTCAGGGCGAAGCCCCGCAGCAGCAGTGCCCCCGCGAAGTGGCAGGCGGCGGGCAGCAGCGACATCAGCGCCAGGATGGTGAGCCGGGTCGTCGCGCTCTGCTCCTCGGCTCCCCGCTCGTAGCCCACCCACTGGAGCGCCAGCCCGATCACGCCGGCGGCCAGCGCGCCGGCGCACTTCTCGACGAAGCTCCAGGTGGCCAGGTAGGCGCCCTCCTTGCGCTCGCCGGTGGTGTGCTCGTCGTAGTCGATGACGTCGGCCTGCATGCTGTGCGACAGAACGAAGTTCCCCGACCCGGCCCCGCCCAGGAAGCCGGCCGCCAGGCCGCTCACGATCAACGGGAAGAGACCCGTCGGCAGCCCGTCGCGCAGGCCGGCGAACATCAGCAGGTAGACGAAGCCGATCGCCAGCAGCGACACGCTCCAGACGCGGTTCTTTCCGTAGCGCTCCGAGAAGCGCACCCACAGCGGGATCGTGCAGAAGGTGCCGGCCACGTAGCAGAAGACCAGCACGAAGACGTTCGCGCTGGTCTCGTCCATCACGTGGTCGAACATGAAGCCGGCGGTCATGGTCAGCACGATCATGCTGAAGAAGTGCAGACCCTGGATCGCCAGCAGCGGGCGCGCGTGGGGGTTGCGCCAGACGTCGGCGAAGGCGCCGAACACGCGCATCGGACCGCGGTCCTGGTAGTCGGGGCGCTCGCGCAGGCGCAGCACCAGCACCAGGGCGAAGCCGCACACCAGCACCAGCGAGACCACCGCGATGGCGCTGCCCAGCGCGCGCGACTCGAGCCCCCAGGGCGCGGTGGCCGGGTCCTCCGCCTCGAGCATCAGGTAGAAGGCGACGGCGCCCAGGATCAGGCCGGCGGCGCCCACGCCCTGCCGGTAGGCGAACAGCCGGGTGCGATCGTGGTAGTCCTGCGACAGCTCCGCCCCCAACGCGCCGTACGGGACCATCAGCCCGGTGTAGGCCGTGTAGAGCACGATCAACCCGATGCCGATCCAGGCGGTGAGCGCGGTCTCCGACAGCGAGGCCGGCGGACTCCACAGCATCACCACCGAGATGCCGAAGGGCAGCGCGGCGCCGGCGATCCACGGTCGCCGGCGACCGAAGCGCGTGCGCGTCCGGTCCGAGAGGTAGCCCGCGATCGGGTCCGAGAAGGCGTCCCACAGCCGCGACACCAGCATCAGCCCGCCGATCACCGCGGGCTCGAGGCGCAGCACGTCCACCCCGAACTTCACGAAGTAGAGGCCCATCAGCATGAACGTGAAGTGGGTGCCCACCGACGGAGCCGCGTAGGTGAGCAGCAGCGAGCGCGGCAGGCGCGGCGGCGGCGTGATCTCGTCGACGGCGAGGGCCTCGCTCATCCGCTCTGCGCTCCCCTCCCACGCCGGGCCCGGTGGCGCGAGCCGGACCGGCACGCCATGCTCCGCCGCCCGAGAGTATCCCATGTTTGCCCACGAGCTGGACCAGCTGCTGTCGTACCTCGACCTCGAGACCCTCGAGGTCGACCTGTTCCGCGGTCGCAGTCCCAGCGGACGCCGCGACCGCATCTTCGGCGGGCAGGTGCTCGCCCAGGCGATGGTCGCCGCCAACCGCACCGTCGAGGATCGTGCAGCCCATTCGCTGCACGGCTACTTCCTGCGCCCCGGCGACCCGCACACGCCGATCCTGTTCGAGGTGAACCGCATCCGCGACGGGCGCAGCTTCACCACGCGCACGGTGGTCGCCATCCAGAAGGGCGAGGCGATCTTCAACCTCTCCATCTCCTACCAGAAGCCGACGAAGGGCTTCGAGCACCAGATCGACATCGGTCCCCTGGGCGAGCCGCGAGGCGAGCTCTACGAGCAGGCCATCCGCCGCGAGCTCGAACGCCACGGCGCCGCCATCGACCAGGACGACCGGCGCTTCGACCTGCCCATCGAGATCCTCACCGAGGGCGGCCTGCACTTCGACGACGCGGGGATACACCCGCCCGAGCTGCGCTGCTGGATGCGCGCGAAGGGCGAGCTTCCCGACGATCCGGCGCTGCACCAGTGCGTGCTGGGCTACGCCTCCGACTTCACCATCGGCGTCTCCACCGTGCGCCCGCACCCGGTGGGCCTGGTGACCGAGGGCTTCCGCACCGCCAGCCTGGACCACGCCATGTGGTTCCACCGGCCGGTGCGCGTCGACGAGTGGCTGCTCTTCGCCCAGGAGAGC
>JBNLVK010000138.1:0-11711 GCA_050618055.1 Myxococcota bacterium | reverse complement strand
ACCTCCGAGGTCGGAAAGTCCTCGATCAACCGCCGCTCGACCGACAGCACCAGGATGTTGCCGTTGGGCAGGTCGAGCACGTCGTGGTGGAAGGCCTCGGCGTCGACCGGGATCGCGCTCTCGGGCCCGTCGGCGGTGCGGGCGGCCCGCCGAGCTGGCCCGCCGGCACCAGCACGTTCTGCTGCTGGATCGCCGACTGGAGATCCGAGATCGTCAGATCGAGCTTGGCGAGCTGGTCCGGCCGCACCCAGACGCGCATGGCGTACTCGGTGGCGCTGCCGCCGAAGACCTCGGCCTGGCCGACGCCGCGGATCCGGGCGATCTCGTCGATCAGGTTGATCGTCGCGTAGTTCTTCAGGAAGCCCTCCTCGTAGGTCCCGTCCGGCGAGAGCAGCGAGATCAGCAGCAGCGGGAAGGAGAGCTTCTTCTTGACCGGGACGCCCTGGCGCTTCACCTCCTCGGGCAGCACGGCCGACGCCTCGGACACGCGGTTCTGCGTCAGCACGTTGGCCATGTCGAGGTCCGTGCCGACCTCGAAGGACACCTCGAGCTGCATCTTGCCGTCGCTCGAGTTCGTCGACTTCATGTAGATCATGTTCTCGACGCCGTTGACCTTCTGCTCGATCGGCGTCGCGACGGACTGTTCCACGTTGATGGCGTTGGCACCCGTGTAGGTGGTGCTGACGTTCACCATGGGCGGCGTGATGTCCGGGTACTGGGCGATGGGCAGCGCCCCGAGCGCCACCAGACCGAGGATCACGGTGACGATCGCGATCACCATCGCGACGATCGGGCGGCGGACGAAGAACTCGGCCATTCAGGCGTCCGCTTCTTCCTCGGCGGCCTGCTCGTCCGCCGGAGCCTTCGGCTTCCCGGGCTGCTTCGGCTCGACCGGGCGGCCCGCGTCGTCCAGCTCGACGAGCTTCGGCACGACCTTCATCTCCGGCTGCAACCGCATGGTCTCCAGCGCGACGCGCTCGCCCGCCTCGACACCGGTGACCACGCGGAGCTGGTCGACCTCCGGTCCCAGCTCGACGGGGCGCAGCTCGACGACACCGTCCTCGCCGACCACGAAGACGCGGAACAGGCCCTGGAGCTCCGTCACCGAGCGCTGCGGCACCAGCACGGCGTCCTGGATCACCTGGACCTCGGCGCGGACACGGGCGAACTGGCCGGCCAGCACCAGGTCCTCCGGGTTGGGGAAGTCGGCCTCCAGGGTGAAGGTCCCGGTCCGCGGATCGACCGCGGCGTCGGTCGCGACGGTCGAGCCGCGGTGCGGGTGGATCGTCCCGTCGGCCAGCACCAGCTCCAGGTTGCCCGTGCGCTCCGGGCGCTCGGCGCTCCCCTCGAGCTCGCGAATGCGGCGTGCGATCGCCAGGTAGCGCCGCTCGTCGATGGAGAAACGAACACGGATCGGGTCGGTCTGGGAGACGAAGTTCAGCACCACCGGGTTGGGGTTCTTCCCGACGTACTCGCCCACCTTCGCTTCGGAGATGCCGATCCGCCCGTCGATGGGCGAGTGGATCTTCGTGTAGCCGAGCTCGATGTTGGCCTGCTCGAGCCGCGCCTGGGCCGCCTGCACCGCGCCGACGGCGGCGTCGTGCTGGGCCACGGCGCCGTCCAGGTCCTGCTGGGAGACCGCCTTCATCTCCGCCAGCGGCCGGATGCGCTCCAGGTCCGCCCTGGCCTTGGCGAGCTGGGTGCGCGCCTCGGCCAGGTGGCCCCTGGCCTCGACCACCTTCGACTCGAAGGGGACCGGGTCGATCGTGTAGAGCAGCTGCCCCTCCTTCACCCGGCGTCCCTCGGTGAAGTGCATGCCGATCAGCACGCCGTCCACCCGCGCGCGGATGGGGATGTCGGACGACCCCTGCGTCTCGCCGACCATCTCCAGCACGACCGGCTGGTCGCGCACGATCGCCTCGGCGACGGAGACCTCGAGCGGCGGAGGCGCGGGCGGCGCCCCTTCGCCACAGCCGACGACGACGGCGAGCGTCGCCAGCAGCACGGGAAGGCAACGCTGGAACGGGCACATGGGACACCTCGAGGACGACGAAAATGGGTCGCGGCGCAGCTTAGTCGATTCGATGGCGCCGTGGGCTGGGCTATCGTACCCGCCGGCCGGCCCAGGTGGGCCGGGAGCAGCGACATTGTCCGGGGGGAACGAGATGAAGCGCCTCTACCTGATCGCCCTGACCGCCTGCCTGGTGCCCGGCGCATCGCTCGCCGAGGACTGGATGCCGGTGCTGCGGACCGGCATGGAGTTCCAGGGCGAGACCGACCTGAAGGACCTGAACAGCGGCGAGTTCAACTTCTGGCTGTGGAACCTGGGCGGCGACGTCTCCGGCGAGGTGGCCGACGACGTCCGCCTCGGCTTCGACGCCGACTACACGGTCATCGGCTACGACTTCGACGACATCGCGACCGGCGAGCCCTGGGAGACGGTCCACGTGGTCCGCCTCACGCCGACCTTCGAGATCAGCGTGACGGACGAGTGGTCGATCGTCACCGGCCCCTTCATCGAGTTCTCCGGCGAGGACGACGCCGACTTCGGCGACACCATCTCCGGCGGCGGCCTGTTCGGCGTCGGCTACCGCATGAGCGACGACCTGTCGCTCGGCCTGGGCCTGGTCGTGCGCAGCGAGATCGAGGACGACGTCTACGTCCAGCCCTGGGTGCGCGCCAGCTGGGACGCCACCGACGACCTGAACGTGTCGCTCGGCACCGGCTCGCGGCGCGGCGGGCAGCTGCGGGTCGGCTACACCTTCCTCGACGACTTCGAGGCCGCCTTCAGCGGCGGCTTCCGTCGGGAGCGCTTCCGCCTGGACGACAGCGGACCCACCCGTGACGGGGTCGGCCAGGAGGAGGCCATCGTCGGCAGCCTGAACCTGGTCTGGAACTTCTTCGAGAACGCCTCCGCCGAGGTCTACGTCGGGCTGACGGCGGACGGCGAGTTCCGCCTGGAGAACTCCCGCGGCCACAAGATCATCGACTCGGACTACGACGACGCGGCGATGGGCGGCTTCCGCTTCCGCTACGACTTCGGCCGCACCAACTAGCGGAAGGTCTCCGCCAGCAGCCGGTTCACCCGCTCCACCGCCTCGGGAGCCGAGAGGATCTCGACGTGCCCGCGGTCGAAGGCGCGCACCGAGGCGGCCTGCTCCTGGGCTTCGAGCCGCGCCTGGCTGGCCACCGTGACGCTCCCGTCGGCGGCGGTGCGTCCCCGGCCGCTCATGTGGAAGCCGAACATCAGGTGGTGCACCACGCCCCGGGGCAGCGGCTTCGGGACGCGGCCCGCCTCGTCCCGGTAGAAGAGCCAGCGCAGGTAGTCGCTGTCGGGCGCCATGTCCGCGAAGACCGGCGGCAGCTCGATCGGCGCCCGGTCGGCCGACTCGGCGCTGGTGGCGCCGCCCCAGGGCGTGGAGAGCGTGACGAAGAGCTTCACGTCCGGCTCGCCGGTCTCGTCCCAGTACTTGAAGAGCGCCCCGCGCGCGACCAGGCCGCCCATGCTGTGCGCCACGATCGCCACGTCGTCGAACGCGTACTGCACGTCGAGCCGATCGAGGATCGCGGCCAGGTGGCTGGACACGCCTTCCAGCGCGAAGCCGGACGGGTAGGCGTAGAACCAGGGCTGGAAGCGCTCGCGATCCAGCGAGTCGATCAGCGTCGTGAACTCCTGCGGGTAGCCGCTGATGCCGTGCACGAACAGCACCGGCACCCGGTCCGGGTCGTAGGGCTCGAGGAAGTGGATGCCGGCCTCGCCGGCGACGAGGAAGTCCATGGGCTGCCAGAGCCCGCGCACGCCCGCCGCGGGTCCGAAGGCGGGATCGGAGAGGTCTTCGCAGACCTCTCCCTGTACCGAGAGCGCCCACAGGCTGAAGTCGCGCTGCTCCTGGGGCGTGCGCGCCACGATGTCGAGAACGTTGACCGGGGCGGCCACCTCGGGCGGCGAGGTGGCGTTCGCGGCCAGGATCACGTCGTCGGTGGCGTGTCCGCCCGGCCCCACTTCGAGGACCGGTCCGTCCCGGTTGGCCCGGGTGCGCTCGCCCGGATCCAGCAGGCCGTTCTGGTTGCGGTCCTCGTAGACACCCACCTGGTAGCGGCCCGGCGCCACCACGAAGACGTAGGGGCCCGGCAGGCGCCGCACGAAGCTGTCGACCCCGACGAGTCGCTCCCCGTCCTCCAGGCGCGCCAGGATCACGATCAGCGGTCCCTCGGCCGGCCCCTCGCTTCCCGCCTGCCCCGAGATGCGGGCCGTCTGCCGCGCCTGGGCCATCTGCTCCTCGAAGCCCAGCACCTGACCGAGCAGCGCGCAGCCGGTCGACGTCAGCGCCGCCAGCAGCAGCGGTCCCAGCGCGCCGAACCGGGCGCGGATCATTCGTCGTCGCCTCCCCGCAACAGACCCCCGAGCGCGTCCGCCGCCTTGCGCCCGAGCTCGCCGACCTGGTCGCCGAGCGACTTGCCGACGCCGCGCACGATCACGTCCGGCGCGCCGCCCAGCTCCCGCAGGCCGGCGTTCAGGCCGGAGACGAGCGCCCCGGGCAGCGACCCGCCGGAGCGGGCGATCGAGCCCAGGATCGCCTTCGTCACCAGGTTCGCCAGCTCCGAGGTCGTGAGCCCGCCGCCCTCGCCCAGGTCGCGCAGCTCGATCTCCGGGATGGTGAGCTCCAGGCTCGTCTGGCGGGCGGCCACCGCGTTCCACTCGACGTGGGCCTGCACGTTGCGGATCAGCAGGCGGCGGACCACGAACTGCTTCGACGACGCCTCCCGCGCGGGGCCGCCGCCCTCGAACCTCCCCATGTTCTGCAGGATGGCGCCGTAGTTGGTGCGCTTGCCGTCGCGCTCGAGCGAGACCTCGACGCCGTCGAGCTCGACCAGCGGGATCTCCACCTTCCGGTGGCGGAGGTCGAGGAGGCGGGCCTCCACGTCGGTGCGGTCCACCCTCAGGAACCAGGGCGACTCGAAGCCCGGTGGGTTGGCGACGCGCGCGCGCCGGAGACGCAGCTCGCCCGCCACCGGCCGCATGCGCGCGAACCCGACCCGCGTCTCGACACCGAACGTCCGTGTCGCGCTCCGCTCGATGGCGGATCCGACGAGGCCGTCGAACAGGAATGCTCCCGCCACGAGCAGGACGCCGGCGGCGATCGCCAGGCGCCGGATCAACGCGCCTCGCGGATCAGGGTGGCGATCTCGTCGGCCAGCCGGCCCAGGGCCTGGTCGTGGGCGGAGACCAGCCCCGGCACGCCGCCGCCCGTCTCCTGGCGGATCGTCGACTCCCGCGACCAGATGCGCTTCTCGCCGTCGCGCTCGCGCACGATCCAGCGCGCCCGCAGCACGACGCCCTCCCCGTCGACGCCCTCGAACTGCCGGAAGTCGACCGAAACCTGGAAGGCCACCGGGGTGGGAGCCAGGCCCGGGTCGAGGAACACCCGGTCGCTCCCCAGGCGCGCGCCCAGGTCGTCGGCCAGCGTCTCCTTGACGTTCGACTCGAAGCCGCCGGCCCAGCGGCTGCGCTCGTCGATCTCCACCTCCGAGCCGGCGCGGCGGGTCACCAGCTGGTTGCGCGCCAGGTAGTCGGGCAGGGTCACCGGCCCGAGGCCGATGGCCAGCTCGGAATCGGCCCCGCCGGCACCGCCGCCGGACGGCGACAGGGTGTAGTGCTGGACCGCCGGGCTGCGCCCGAGACAGCCGGCGGCCAACGCCGCCACGACGAACAGTCCCAGGCCGGAAACCCGCATCCGCG
Organism: Myxococcota bacterium; assembly: GCA_050618055.1. GTDB lineage: Bacteria > Myxococcota_A > UBA9160 > UBA9160 > SMWR01 > CALDCK01. The sequence goes on along the minus strand of JBNLVK010000138.1, from coordinate 5,971 downwards.
ATCGCCCGCGCATCGCCTACTCCTTCCCCCGCAGCAGGCTCTCGGGCTGCTGCTCCAGCTGATCGGCCAACAGACGCAGCGACCGCGCCGCCTGCGAAAGCTCGCTCAGGGTCCGCTTCAGGTCGTTGGTCAACGGCGACTCCGGCGCGATCAGCGCGTTCGCCGAGCCGAGCGTCGCCTCCGCGTTCTCCAGCGTGCCGACCAGGGCCGGCGTGGCCGTCTCCACGTTGGCGAGGATCTCGTTCAGGTGCTCCACCGCCTGCTGCACGTCGCCCCCGATCTCGTCGAGCGGCAGCTCGCCCAGCTGACGGGTGAAGTCGTTGAGCGCCGCCAGCAGCTGGTCCATGCCGCCCTGGACCGTCGGGAACTCGGGGATCGGCCCGGACCTGTCGATGGCGGCCGGCTCGGCGTTCGGGTGGAAGTCGAGGCTCACCGCCAGCTGACCGGTCAGGATGTTGTTCGACTTGAGCTGGGCCCGCAGACCGGCCTTCACCAGCTCGTCGGCGTTGCGCTTCAGCGCCTCCGGGCCGTCCTTCGTGTTCAGGCCGGCGCGCTCCGGCTCCATCACGATGCGCACCGAGATGCGCGGCAGGCCCTCCTCCGAGCTGGTCATGCGCACGTCGACGACCTCGCCCACCTGGATGCCGCGGAACTCGACCGGCGAGCCTTCCACCAGGCCGGCCACCGACTGCTCGAAGTGCAGCAGCCAGGGACGTCGCACGCGGATGGTCGGCTTCTTCGACTCCGCCTTGCTCGCGAACAGCCGGAACACGTGATCCTCGTCGGGGGCCTTCGCCGCCGACCCCGGCGGCGTGTCGAAGGAGACGCCGCCGATCAGCAGGGTGGTGAGCGACACCGTGTCGATGGTGAAGCCCTCGGTCGTGAGCGAGGCGTCGAAGCCGCTCGAGTTCCAGAAGCGGGTCTCCTCGCGGACGCGCGCGTCGTGGGGCGCCCGGACGAACACCTCGAGGTCCACCTGCTCGCCGTCCGGATCGAGCTCGAGCTTCGTGATCCGGCCCACCTCCAGCCAGCGGAAGTAGACCGGCGACCCCACGCTCAGCGAGCCGGGCGACCGGGCCGCGAGGCGGAACCGGGTGCCCGGCACGTCCGAGGTGAACGGGGGTGGCTCCTCGAGCCCCACGAACGTGCGGGCGCGCTTGCCCTCGGTCGAGGGGTCGATGCCGATGTAGGCGCCGGAGAGCAGCGTTCCCAGGCCGCTCACCTGCCCCGCCGACACCCGCGCCCGCTCGACCCAGAACTTCGTCTCGTCGGTCAGGAAGCGCTGCGAGCCGGCCGCCAGCCGCGCCGACACCGTCACGTGCGACAGATCCTCGGCCAGCTCGATCGACTCGACCTTGCCGATCTCCACGTCCTTGAAGCGCACCAGCGTCTTGCCGGCCTCGAGCCCGGAGGCGTTCTCGAACGTGATCGTGACCGCCGGGCCCCGCTCCATGAAGGCGCGGTAGCTCAGGAAGCCACCGATCAGCGCCGCCACGATGGGGACGATCCAGACGAAGGAGAGCTTGCGTCGCTCGCGTACGACCGCCTCGGCGACGCCGCGCGGGTCCTCAGACATCGTTCATTCCCGCCCGATCCCAGATGAGGCGCGGGTCGAAGGACTCCGCAGCCAGCATGGTGAGGACGACCACCATTCCGAAGAACACGGCACCGAGCCCTGCCTCGATGGTCGCCAGGTTTCCCAGGTTCACGAGAGCCACGAGGATCGTCACCACGTAGATGTCGACCATCGACCAGCGCCCGACCGCCTCGGTGATGCGGTAGATGCGCGTGCGTTCGGCGAGCCGCTCGCGGGAGCCGCGCTGCACCGAGACGAGCAGGTAGGTGAGCGCCCCGATCTTCGCCATGGGCACGGCGATGCTGGCCGTGAACACCACCACCGCCAGCGGCCACATGCCGTGGTGCAGCAGGTAGATCACCCCGGAGAAGATCGTGTCCGACTGGGCCTTGCCCAGCGAGATCACGGTCATGACCGGGAACAGGTTCGCCGGCAGGTAGAAGATGGCCGCGGCGATCAGCAGGGCCCAGGCACGCGTCAGGCTGTCGACCTTGCGACGGTGGATCGACGCTCCGCAGCGCGGACAGCGAACGTCCAGGTCGTGGGCCTCGCCGTCGGGGGGCATGCGCACGACCCGGTGGCACTCGTGGCAGCCGGCCAGCACGGTGGCCGCCGTCACGTCTCGGCCCCGATCCGCTCCCACACCCAGTGGGAGTCGAGCGAGGCGGAGGTCGCCGCCACCAGCGGGATCAGCGTGACGAAGGACCAGAGCGCGATGCCCGGCACGATCTGTGCCATGCCCACCAGCTTGGTCAGCGAGACCAGGATCCCGATCAGGAACACCTCCATCATGCTCCACGTCTCGATGCGGTGCAGCAGGCGGAAGGCCAGCCGCGCGCCCGGCGCCCGGGTCCCCAGCTTCAGCGGCAGCAGCACGTAGAGGATCGTGGTGAGGTGGATGAGCGGGGCCAGGATCGTGGTGAGCAGCACCAGCGACGCGACCAGCGGCCGGCCCTGGTCGAACAGCGCGCGGACGCCGGTGGCGAGCGTCGTCTCGGTGACGTTGCCCTGCATGACCATGGAGAGGAACGGGAAGGAGTTCGACACCACGTAGAGCATCAGGCCGCCGAGCGCGAAGGCGATCGTGCGGTCCAGGCTGTCCGGCACGTTGCGCCAGAGCAGGCCGTCGCAGCGGGGACAGCGCGCGCTCTGGTCGGGCTCCACCACCCCGATCCGGTTCGGCAGGTCGCAGTCGTGGCAGAGCAGCAGCTCCCCGGTCACGGCCGCATCCTACCGCGAGTCGGAAGCCGATGCGGCCCGTTCTGCGAACCTCGACTACCCTGCCCGCCCGGCGGCCCGACCGCCCGACCACCGGAGGACCTCATGCCCCAGAGCTTCGAGAGCGCCGCCGCCCTGAAGGAGGCGATCGGCAAGCCCCTCGGCCCGAGCGACTGGCTGGTGATCGAGCAGGAGCGCATCGACCTGTTCGCCGACGCCACCGACGACCACCAGTGGATCCATGTCGACGTCGAGCGCGCCAGGCAGGGTCCGTTCGGCGCCCCCATCGCCCACGGCTACCTCACCCTCTCGCTGGTGAGCCACTTCCTGCCCATGCTGCTGGTGGTGCCCAACGCGAAGATGGGCGTGAACTACGGCTGCAACAAGGTGCGCTTCCCGGCGCCGGTTCCGGTCGGATCGAAGATCCGCGCCAGCGGCGAGATCGTGGACGTCACCGACATCGAGGGCGGCGCCCAGGTGGTGGTGCGGGTGACCATCGAGATCGAGGGCGGCAGCAAGCCGGCCTGTGTCGTCGAGAGCGTGAGCCGCTTCGTCTTCTGATCACTCCGCCGGGGAGACCAGCGGCCGGAAGCGCGCCAGCTGCTCTTCGAGAACCGCCGGGTCCGAGGTCGGGAAGCGGCAGGTGCGGTTCTCGCACACGTAGGCCGTGGCGACCCCGCCGCGCGCCTTCTTGTGTCGCAGCAGCGGCACGACCTCGGCGTGCGCTTCGAGCTCCGCCCCCTCCCGCACCACCGACGCCACCCGGTTCGGCACGTAGCGGCGCCGCAGCACGCCGAGCAGCGGCTCGACGTCGCCCTCGGCTGGTCCGACCAGCAGCACCTCCTTCGAGGCGTCCAGGGCGAAGTCGAGGGCGATGGCCAGCTCCGGGGCGCGCAGCGTCGGACCGTCGAGCGAGGCGTGGAAGCCCGAGAACAGGGCCAGCGCCCGCTCGCGATGGCGCTCCTCGCCGGTCAGGGCGGCCAGCCGCAGCAGGTTCAGCGCCGCGACGCCGTTGCCCGACGGCAGCGCCGCGTCCTCGACCGGCTTCTCGCGCGCCACGCCGGTCGGCTCGCCGCGGGCGCTACGGAAGTAGCCCGCGCCCTCGGCGTCCCGGAAGTCGGCGTCGAGCACCGCCTGGAGGCGAAGCGCCTCGCGGATCCAGCGCGGCGCCGGCGCCGCCTCGTAGAGGTCGAGCAGCCCGGCGACCAGGAAGGCGTAGTCCTCGAGGAAGGCGGGCCCCTCGGCGCGACCGTCGAGCGAGAGCCGCCGCAGCCGCTCGCCCCGGCGCATGGACAGGGCGAAGTCGGCGGCCCGCGCGGCGCGCTCGACCCACGCCGGCTCGGCGAAGGCCAGCCCGGCGCGCGCGAAGGCGCTGATCATCAGGCTGTTCCAGGCCACCAGGATCTTCTCGTCGCGGAACGGCGCGGGGCGGCGGGCCCGGGCGGCGCGCAGCTTCTCGCGCAGCGACGCCGTCTCGGACGCCGGACGTCGCGTGCGCAGCACGCTGCGACCGTCCAGGTCGCCCTCCTCGGTCACTCCGAACCACGCCGCGGCGCGCGCGCCCTCCTCGGGACCGAGCACCTCGCGCAGCTCGCCCGGGGTCCAGGTGAAGTAGCGGCCTTCCTCGCGCTCGCCGTCCGGCCCGGCGCTGTCCGCGTCGGTGGCGGAGTAGAAGCCGCCGCCGGGGGCGGTCATCTCGCGGGCCACGTAGTCGAGCGTGCTGCGCACGACGTCGGCGAAGCGGGCGTCGCCGGTCACCTGCCAGGCCTCGACGAACGCCAGCGTGATCAGCGCGTTGTCGTAGAGCATCTTCTCGAAGTGGGGCACTTCCCAGCGCGGGTCGACGCTGTAGCGGTGGAAGCCGCCCCCCACGTGGTCGCGGATGCCGCCGGCCGCGATGCGCTCCAGGGTGAAGACCGCCATGCGCAGCGAATCGGGATCGCCGGTGCGGCGGTGGTGGCGGAGCAGGAAGCGCAGCGGGAAGACGGAGGGGAACTTGCGCGGCACGCGGGCGCCGCCCCACTGGGGGTCGAAGCGGGCCGCCGCCGACCGGGCCGCGGCGTGGAGGGGCGCCGCGTCCACCGGCCACGAGGCCAGCGCCGGCTCGCCCGCCAGGTGCTTCGCCACCACGGCGCCCAGGCGCCGGGCCGAGGAGTCGAGCCGTTCCCGCCCCGTGTCCCACTCGGCTCGGATGGCGCCCAGGGTCTTCACGAAGTCGTCGCGGGGGATGTAGGTGGCGCCGTAGAAGGGCTCGCGCTCCGGGGTCACCCACACGTTCAGGGGCCAGCCCCCGGTCCCGCGCAGGGTGTGCACCGCCGTCATGTAGGCCGAGTCCACGTCGGGCCGCTCCTCGCGGTCCACCTTGATGGCGATGAAGCCGGCGTTCAGGACGGCGGCCACCTCCGGGTCGTCGTAGGTCTCCTCCTCCATCACGTGGCACCAGTGGCAGGTGGAGTAGCCGATGGAGACCAGCACCGGCCGGTCCAGCCGGCGCGCGGCGGCGAAGGCCTCGTCGCCCCAGGGCCGCCAGTCCACCGGGTTGTGGGCGTGCTGGCGCAGGTAGGGGCTTCGCTCCAGGAGCAGCCGGTTCGTGTAGCGCGGGCTCCCGTCCGGGCGCCGGTGGCGGGTGCGCGGCTCGTAGTCCGGGCCCAGGGAGGCCAGCGCCCCGGCCAGCGCCGCCCGCAGCGCGGGCGGGTGCGCCTCGGCGCCGGGGAGCGCGGCCGTCTGCGCCGCTGCGTCCGGTGTCGCGAACGCCGCCGCGGCGACGGCCAGGCTCCCCGCCAGCCGGAAGACACGGCCGAGCTGGGAGAGCCTGGGGGGGCGGGGGATCAATCGTGGAGCTCGAAGGAGACCACCGCGCGTCCGGAACGCTTCGCCTTCGGGTCGCGGTGCAGGATCTGGACGATCGCGTAGGGCTCCTTCACCTCCCGCATGTGCTCCATGCCCGCGCCCGGCGCGAAGCGGAGCCGCGTGCCGTCCTCCACGACGACCGTCCAGGGGGTCATCGAGTCGATGCGGGTCGAGGGGTGCCGGGTGACGTCGTGCTCGCGGCCGAGGCCGTCCACCATCACCACCTTCAGGGTGCCGGTGGTCTCGCGCTTCCACGGCACGGGGGTGTCCCTGGGCAGCGCCGTTGCGTCGAGGGTCGCCCGCAGCTGCACGTTCGTGGGCGGCGTC
>JBNLVK010000137.1:0-9686 GCA_050618055.1 Myxococcota bacterium | reverse complement strand
GGGGCGGAGAAGTCGAAGACCACCTGGCCCGACTCGGGGCTGACCAGCGCATCGCCTTCGCGCAGCACGATCTCGCCGCGGCGGGCGTCCAGGCCGGAGAGGTCGCGGGCGCCGGCGTCGCGCAGCCGCCGGATCACCCGGCGCACGCGGCGCGGCGTGATGCGCTGGCCCTCCAGGTCGTTCACCCGGCGCAGGAAGGTGAGGTCGCGGAAGGAGAAGCGCAGCGCGCCGCGCGCGCCGCGGGTCGGCTCGACCAGCCCCGCGCGGACCCAGCCGCGGACCCGCGCCGGCGTGGTCGCCAGCAGGTCGGCCACCTCCTGCACGCCGAAGGCGCCGCCGGACGCGTCGCCGGTCCTCTCTTCCTCGTGCGCTGCCGTCACGAACCCCCCGGTCGTGAGCCGGCTCAGGCCTCCTTCGAGGCCTTCGCCCGGGTCTTCGAGGCCACGCGCTTCGGTCCCTTGCGCGGGCCCTCCTTCTCTTCGGCCAGGCTCGCCTTGAGCGCCTCCATCAGGTCGATGATCTTGCCCGCCGGCTCCTCCACCTCGCTGAAGGTGATCTCCTCGCCGTCGACCTTCTTCTGGATGTGCGCCTCGATGCGCTTCTTCACCTCGTCCTCGTAGGCGTCGGGACGGAACTCGTCGGCGGCGATCTGCTCGATCAGCTGCACGGCGAGCTTCAGCTCGGCGTCGGTCAGCGTGGCGTCGATGCGCTCGATCTCGTCGAAGGACTTGATCTCGTCGTGCCAGCGCAGCTGCTGCATGACCAGTCCGTCCTCGAAGGGACGCAGCAGCACCAGGTACTGCTTGCCACGGCTGGCGTAGGAGGCGAGGGCGCAGCGGCCGGTCTCCTCCATGGCGCGGGCCAGCAGCTTGTAGGGCTTGTCGCCGCCTTTGTCCGGTCCCAGGTAGTAGCCGCGCTCGAAGTAGAGCGGGTCGACCTCGGCCACCGGAATGAACTCCTGGATCTCGATCATCCGGGAGCCCTCGGCCTCGAGGCCCTTCAGCTCCTCTTCGGTGAACGTCACGTACTGGCCCTTGGCGAACTCGTAGCCCTTCACCATCTGGTCGCGGGGCACGACGACTTCGCACTTGGGGCAGAAGTACTGCTGCTTGAGGCGGGTGCCGCACTCGTGGAGCATGTTGAACGAGATGGACGAGCCCGACTGGTTGGTCGTGTAGAGCTTGATCGGGATCGAGACCAGCCCGAACGAGATCGTCGCGGCGGAGATGGCGCGAGCGGCCATAGGTGGGGATCCTTACAGCACCCCCGCAGGGGCGTCAAATGGCGGTTGATTCGGAGGATCGGTGCCCCACGACCGGAAGCTGAGCACCGACGGGAAACGCGGCCTCGGGGCGTATCGGGCCAAGCGCAGCGCCGATCGCACCCCCGAGCCCTTCGACAGCGCGTCGGTCCGCCCCGGCCTGTTCGTCGTCCAGCAGCACGGAGCCCGGCGCCTGCACTACGACTTCCGGCTCGAGTGGAACGGGGTGCTGCTGTCCTGGGCCGTGCCGAAGGGGCCCTCGCTCGACCCGGCCGAGAAGCGCCTGGCGGTCCACGTCGAGGACCACCCGGTCGACTACGCCGACTTCGAGGGCGTGATCCCCGAGGGGAACTACGGCGCCGGCGCCGTCATCCTGTGGGACCGGGGCCGCTGGACGCCGCTGGAGGATCCGGACGCGGGGCTGGCCGCCGGCAAGCTCTTGTTCGACCTGGAGGGCTACAAGCTGCGCGGCCGCTTCACCCTGGTCCGCACCGGCGGCAAGGCGAAGCAGGACGGCAAAAACTGGCTGCTGATCAAGAAGCCGGACGGCCACGCGCGCAGCGGCGACGAGGCGGTGCTGCCCGACACCTCCGTGCTCTCGGGACTGACCCTCGAGGAGCTGCGCGAGGGATCGCAACGGGCCGAGACGGTGGCGCAGGAGATCGCCGAAGCGGGGGCGCGCGAGCGACGCGTCGACGCGCGCAGGGTGAAGCCCATGCTCGCCGAGCCCATCGACGGCGCCTTCTCCGATCCGGACTGGATCTTCGAGCTGAAGTACGACGGCTACCGCATGATCGGCGGCGCCACCGACGGCGAGCCGGTGCTGCGCACGCGCAACGGCAAGCCGGCCGAGAGCCGCTTCCCCGAGGTGGCCCGCGCGCTGTCGGCGCTGCCCTTCGAGCACGTCGTGCTCGACGGCGAGATCGTGGCGATGGACCACGAGGGGCGCCCGCGCTTCCAGCGTCTCCAGCAGCGCGCGCGGCTCACCCGTCCCCACGACATCGAGCGCGCCACGGTCGAGAACCCGGTGACCTTCTTCGTGTTCGACCTGCTGGGCTTCGGCGACTTCGACCTGCGCGATCTGCCGCTGCGCCAGCGCAAGGGCTGGCTCGAGCGCCTGCTGCCGAGCCGCGGCGCGGTGCGCTACGCCGACCACTTCGACGAGCGCGGCGAGGAGGTGTTCGCCGCCGTGGCGGCCCAGGGACTCGAGGGCATCGTCGCGAAGCGGGCCGACTCGCCCTACAAGGCCGGGCGCTCGCCGGCCTGGAAGAAGCTGCGCGACCTGGCCAGCGACGACTTCGTGGTGGTGGGCTTCACGCCGCCGGGGGGATCGCGGCCCGGCTTCGGCTCGCTCGAGCTGGGCTGGTACGCCGGCGGCGAGCTGGTCTACGCCGGACGCGTCGGCACCGGCTTCCGCGACGACGAGCTGGTGGAGCTGCGCCGCGACCTCGACGCGATCGCGCGGGACACGCCGCCCTGCGGCGGTCCGATCCCCGACACGCCGGGCCGGCAGTGGGTGGAGCCGCAGCGGGTGTGCGAGGTGCGCTACGCCGAGGTGACCGGCGACGGCTACCTGCGCCAGCCCGCCTTCGTGCGCATGCGCGACGACAAGGCGCCCCACGAATGCCTGCGTCCCGAGCGGGCCGACGACGCGCTGGCCGGGGAGCCGGAGCCGCCCCCGAACGGCGACGCCGGGCTGGTCCCCTTCACCAACCTCGACAAGGTCTTCTGGCCGGCCGACGGCACCACCAAGGGCGACCTGATCGACTACTACCGCACGATCTCGCCCTGGCTGCTGCCCTACCTGGCGGACCGGCCGCTGGTGATGACCCGCTACCCGGACGGCGTCGAGGGCAAGAGCTTCTACCAGAAGGACGCCCCGGAGTGGGTGCCGGAATGGGTGCGCCGCGAGACGATCTGGAGCGAGCACGCCGAGCGCGAGGTGCACTACTTCGCCTGCGACGACGTCGACTCGCTGCTCTACGTGATCAACATGGGAACGATCCCGCTGCACGTGTGGTCGAGCCGCTTCGCCGACCTCGCCCACCCGGACTGGTGCATCCTCGACCTCGATCCGAAGGGCGCTCCGTTCGCCCACGTGCGCAAGGCGGCGCGGTTCATCCGCGACCTGTGCGAGGAGCTGGAGGTGCCGTCGTTCCCGAAGACCAGCGGCTCCTCCGGGCTGCACGTCCTGCTGCCGCTGGGCGGGCGCCTCACCTACGACCAGAGCCGCTCCTTCGCCGAGCTGATCGCCCGCGAGGTGGTGCGCGGGCTGCCCGACATCACCACGGTGGCGCGCCGCGTCGGGTCGCGCGAGGGCAAGGTCTACGTGGACTACCTCCAGAACCGCCACGGCCAGCTGCTGGTCGCGCCCTTCAGCGTGCGGCCCCTGCCCGGCGCGCCGGTGTCCATGCCGATCCGCTGGAGGGAGGTGAACGCGAAGCTCTCCAACGAGCGCTTCACCCTGCACAACGCCGCCGCGCGCATGAAGCGGCTGGGCGAGGATCCGTTCGCGCCGGTGCTCACCACCGAGGCCGACCTTCCGCGCGCGCTGGCAAAGCTGTCGGAGCGGTTCGGCTAGACTGCGACCTCCATGGCCGCTGCTCCCATGCCCTCCGCGCCCGACGCCGACGCCCACCTGTTCGAGATCTCCTGGGAGGCGTGTCACCAGGTGGGCGGCATCTACCAGGTGCTGCGTTCGAAGGCGCGCTCCATGCGCCAGCGCTGGGACGACCGCTACCTGCTGGTGGGTCCGCTGATCCCGGCGCTGCTGCCGATCGAGCTCGAGCTGGAGCCCGCCGGCGACTGGCTGGACGGCGTGGTGAAGGAGCTCCGCGAGCGCGGCCTGGGCGTCGAGCACGGGCGCTGGATGGTGGCGGGACGTCCGCGCGTGCTGCTGGTGGACAGCCACGCGCCGCCGGACCGCATCGAAATGATGCGGCACCGCATGCACCGCGACTACGGCGTACCCCCGGACCGGGGGAACGCGCTGGTCGACGGGGTGCTGGCCTTCGCCGAGGGCGTCCGCAGCCTGCTGGAGGTGGTGTCGGCCCACGCCGGCGAGCGTCCGCTGCTGGCCCACTTCCACGAGTGGCTGAGCAGCGCCTCGTTGCCGGTGGTGCGCCGCGAGCTGCCGCGCATCGCCACCGTCTTCACCACCCACGCCACTTCGGTGGGACGCTACCTGGCGTCGAGCGGCGAGGACCTGTACGACCGTCTCGGCGCCCTCGACGCCGACCGCGAGGCGGACCGCTTCGGCATCGCCACGCAGCACGCGATCGAGCGGATCAGCGCCCGCGAGGCCCACGTGCTGACGACGGTCTCGCCGATCACCGGCGAGGAGTGCGAGCACCTGCTGGGCCGCGCGCCGGACGTGGTCACGCCCAACGGCCTGGACATGGCGCGCTTCGACCTGGGTCAGGACTTCCACACCTTCCACGGCCAGTACAAGGAGTCCATCCACCGTTTCGTGATGGGCCACTTCTTCCCCAGCTACTCCTTCGACCTGGACCGCACGCTCTACCTCTTCAACGCCGGCCGCTTCGAGCCGCGCAACAAGGGCTTCGACCTGTGCCTCGAGTCGGCGGCGCGGCTGAACGCCGAGCTGCGCGCCGACGGCACCGACCTGACCGTGGTGCTCTTCCTGGTCACGTCGCGCAGCTGCGAGTCGCTGGATCCCGGCGTGCTGCATTCGCGGGGCCTGCTGGACGACCTGGAGGAGGCGTCCCAGCGCATCACCCAGGAGGTCGGGCAGCGGCTGTTCCGCCGCAGCGCCGCCGGTGAGACGCCGACCCTCGACTCGCTGGTCGACGAATACTGGCGGCTGCGCCACCGCCGGCTCCAGCACGCCTTCGCCCGCGAGGAGGATCCGCCGCTGTGCACCCACGTGCTGCCCGACGCGGAGCGCGATCCGATCCTCGCGCACCTCCGCCACCTGGGGCTCGCGAACCGTCCCGAGGACCGGGTGAAGGTGGTCTACCACCCGGAGTTCATCAGCTCGGTGAACCCGGTCTGGGGCATGGACTACGACCAGTTCGTGCGCGGCTGCCACCTGGGCGTCTTTCCCAGCTCCTACGAGCCCTGGGGCTACACGCCGCTCGAGTGCCTGGCGATGGGCGTGCCGGCGATCACCAGCGACCTGGCCGGCTTCGGACGCTACGCCGCCGACGCCTTCCAGGATCACGACGCCTGGGGGCTGTCGGTGCTGCCGCGTCGCGGCGTGGGCTACCACGACGCGGCCGCCGAGCTGACCGGCCGCCTGCTCGACTTCTGCCGCCTCGATCGCACCGCCCGCAGCCAGCTGCGCGGCCAGGTCGAGGCCCACTCGCGCGCCTTCGACTGGTCCCGCCTGGCCGGCGCCTACCACACCGCCCACGACCAGGCCCTGGCCGCCCGCGAGAAGTAGGGATCCCCACCCCTCTTCCAAGGCATCCGTCCGCGGTGCCCCCGTCCGCTGCGCGCTACTCCGCCTCCGCCTTCTTCACGACGTCCGCTGGGATTCCGCGTGAGCGACCGGGGCGACGACGCCTCCGGGGAAGTCAAGCGCAGCGGGCGCGGGCACGGATGACGGGAGGGGTGGGAGGCACTCGGCTGGCGCGAACTGCCGGGTCCGCTCCGGCGAGCCATGAGCCGGAGGCGTCGTCGCTCCGGTCGCGGGCCCGAAGCTCACCGATGCTCCGGGTTCTCGAAGTCGAAGCGGCAGCCGGCGTCCCATTCGCTGCGCTGGTTGCCGTGGGCGGGAATGCCGCCCGCGTCCTTCAGCATCCTCGCCACGTGCAGCAGGTTCCACGTCATGAAGGTGGTGTTGCGGTTCGTGAAGTCGTTCTCCGGACCGCCCGAGCCCTCGTCCAGGTAGCTGGGTCCCGGGCCCGCCTCGCCCAGCCAGGCCGCGTCGGCCTGGGGCGGGATTACGTAGCCCAGGTGCTGGAGCGAGTAGAGGATGTTCATCGAGCAGTGCTTGGCGCCGTCCTCGTTGCCCGTGATCAGGCAGCCGCCCACGCGGCCGTAGTAGGCGTACTGGCCGGCGTCGTTCAGGTTCCCCGACGCCGCGTAGAGCCGCTCGATCACCTGGGTGCAGACGCTCGTCTTCTCGCCCAGCCAGATGGAGGAGCCCAGCACCAGGATGTCGGCCGCCATCACCTTCTCGAGCAGCACCGGCCAGTCGTCGGTCTCCCAGCCGTACTCGCGCATGTCGGGCCAGACGCCGAAGGCCAGGTCGTGGTCGACGGGCCGGATCGTCTCGGTGGCCACGCCGTTCTTCTCCATGATGGCGCGGGAGACGTCGATCAGGCCCTGGGTGTGGGAGCGCTCGGGCGAGCGCTTGAGCGTGCAGTTCAGGAACAGGGCGCGCAGGTCCGAGAAGTCGCTGGGACTCGTGTCGCACAGGGCGTTCTGGCGGTCGCTCAGGGTCATGGGGACTCCGCTTTGTCGGGGTGGCCGGGGGACCTGTCTGGGATGCCGCGCGGGATTGTCCGATACAGCCCGCGGCGGGCCTCGGGTACACTTCGCCGCCATGCCGGACGTGGTGCTCTCACCCCTGCGCTTCGTCGTCGACCACCGGAACCCGGGTCCGGAGGGCGGTCCGACCCTGCGCGTCTACCAGGAGGGGGGCGACCGGGAGCTGCTGCGCTTCGACGGCTTCCTGGTGGGCGGCCACTGGCACGTGGATCCGCACGGGGCCGACGAGATCACGCCCTTCGAGGGCGAGGACGCCATCGACGGTAGCCTGCGCCTGGTCCGCGGCGAGCTTCCGGCCCTGCTCGACCGCGCCGGCGCGACCCTGGCCGGGCCCCTCGACGCGCAGGCGCTGGGCGCGGCGCTCGACCGGGTCGAGGCACTGCTGCGCAACCCGCCCGCCGACTTCGACGCGGTGCGTCCCGGCGACCGCAAGCCGTCGCGCGGCGAGAAGTGGGCCCTCTACCCGGACGACGTGCTGCCGGTGTGGGTGGCCGACATGGACTTCGCCGTCGCCGAGCCGATCCGCCGCGCGCTGCTCTTCGCCGCCCTGCGCTCCGACGTGGGCTACCCGATCCACCCGGCGCCCACCGACGTGCCCGAGATCGTGCAGGCGCGCATGCAGGAGCGTTTCGGCTGGAGCATCGAGCCGCGCCGCGTCGAGATCCTGACCGACGTGGTGCAGGGCATGTACGTGGCGCTCTCCCAGTTCAGCGCCGAGGGAGAGGGCGTGGTGGTGCAGACGCCCATCTACCCGCCGTTCCTGGGCAGCGTGCGCAGCATGAAGCGCCGCCTGGTCGAGAACCCGCTGGTGCTGGGCGACGACGGCTACCGCATGGACCTGGACCACCTGGCCAGCGTGGTCGACGACGGCACGCGCGTGATCCTGCTGTGCAACCCGCACAACCCGAGCGGACGCTGCTTCCGCCGCGACGAGCTGCTGGGCGTGGCCGAGATCGCGCGCCGGCACGACCTGGTGGTGGTGAGCGACGAGATCCACGCCGACCTGGTGTGGAGCGGGCACGAGCACGTGCCGTTCGCGTCGCTCTCCGAGGACGCGGCCGGCCGCTCGCTGGTGCTGACCGCCGCCAGCAAGGCCTTCAACATCGCCGGGCTGCGCTGCGGCATCGCCGTCTTCGGCAGCGACGCGGTGAAGCGGCGCTTCAACGCGCTGCCACGCCACCTGCGCGGCGGGGTCGGCACGCTGGGCATCGAGTCGCTGCGCGCCGCCTGGCGTCACTCGCAGCCCTGGCTCGACGCGGCGCGCGCCTACATGGAGGCGAACCGCGACTTCGTCACCGCCTTCGTCCGCGACGAGCTGCCCGGCGTGGGGCTCCACCCGCCGGAGGCCACCTACCTGGCCTGGCTCGACTGCCGGGCCCTCGGCCTCCAGCCGAGCCCGTACCAGCACTTCCTGGACAAGGGGCGCGTCGCCCTGTCCGACGGCGCCAGCTTCGGCGAGGCCGGACGCGGCTTCGCCCGCATCAACTTCGCCACCTCCCGCGCGATCCTCACGGAAGCGCTCGAGCGCGTGGCGAAGTCGCTGCGCTGAACCCACCCCCGACCACAGGAGCCGCACCGATGCCCACCCCCTGGCAGCGCGACCTCGACGAGGACGCACCGAAGTTCGAGCAGTGGATCCGCCGGCAGATGCCGGACGCGACCGACGTGAAGGTCGCCGGCCTGGTGGCCCCGCAGAGCTCCGGCTTCTCGAACGAGACGCTGCTCTTCGACCTGTCCTGGCAGGAGGGGGGCGAGGCCCGGCAGGAGGGCATGGTCGTGCGCATCCAGCCCACCGGCTACCAGGTCTTCCCCGAGTACGACCTGGGGCTCCAGTTCGAGACGATGCGGCTGCTGGGCCCGACCGACGTGCCGGTGCCGAACGCGCGCTGGATCGAGCTGGAGGACCTGTCGATCTTCGGCGCGCCGTTCTACGTGATGGACCAGGTGCAGGGGCGCGTGCCGACGGACCAGCCGCCCTACCACGCGGGCGGGTGGAAGACGGAGATCACGCCGGCCGAGCGCGAGGCCATCTTCCTGGGCGGCTTCGACTGCATGGCGAAGATCCACCGGCTCGACGTCGACGCCACCGGCTTCGGCTTCCTGCGCCGCCCGCAGCTGGGCGACACCGGCCTCGACCAGGAGCTGGCCTACTACGAGAAGTACTTCGAGTGGGCGGCCCGCGGCAAGGAGCAGCCGGTCATCCAGGCGGCCCACGACTGGCTCGTCGCCAACAAGCCGAAGGACGAGCCCGAGTCGCTGCTGTGGGGCGACGCGCGCATCGGCAACATCATCTTCGACGGCACGACTCCGGCCGCCGTGCTCGACTGGGAGATGGTCGGGGTGGGCAGCCCGGAGGCCGACGTGGGCTGGCAGATCTTCCTGGACCGCCACCACAGCGAGGGCATCGAGACCCCGCGGCTCGAGGGCTTCCCCAGCTACGAGGACACGGTGGCCTTCTACGAGGAGCGCTCCGGGCACCGGGTCCGGAACCTCGAGTACTACCAGGTCTTCACCGGCTACCGCTTCGGAGTGATCATGATGCGCATTGCCCAGCAGATGGGTCACTACGAGGTGATGACCCCCGAGCAGAGCCGCGAGTTCGAGCTGAACAACACGGTGACGCGCCTGCTGGCGAAGATCATGGAGCTGCCGCCGCCGGGCGAGCTGGCCCAGAAGGGGAGCCTCTCGGGATGAGCGCCGCCGCCGAGATCCAGACCGTCACCGGCCCGACCACGCCCGACGCGCTCGGCGTCACGCTGATGCACGAGCACGTGATGATCGGCTACCCGGGCTGGGAGGCGGACTCGATCCGGCCGGGACCGTCGCGCGACGAGATGTTCGCGCGCTGCGTCGATCGCATCGAGGAGATGAAGGGGCAGGGCATCACCGCCATGCTCGACCCGTGCCCCAACGACCTGGGCCGCGACGTCGAGTTCATGGCGAAGCTGGCCCAGAAGACCGGCTTCCA
>JBNLVK010000136.1:0-6234 GCA_050618055.1 Myxococcota bacterium | reverse complement strand
GCACGATCGTGTAGCCCTGCTCGTCGATGCGCCGGGCGTGCTCCTCTACGGTGGCGGCGTCGATCGCTGGCTCCTCAGGCCCCCTCCGGCGGATCGATGGTCGTTCCGTCGGCGTTCTTCTCGCGCAGCTTCTCGATCAGCGTGACCGGTCCTTCGCGGCCCATCACGTCGCGGAACTGGTCGCGGAAGTTGGCCACCAGGCTGATGCCCTCGATCACCACGTCGATGATCTTCCAGGCCCCGTCCCGGCTGCGCATGCGGTAGTCGACGAGCGCTCCGTCGTTCTCGCCGCCCACGATCTTCGTCTTCACCGTGACGTCGCCGCGCGGCTCCGGGCGCTCGCCCAGCACCTCGACCTCCTCCTGGTCGTAGCGCTCGATGCGGCTGCCGTAGTCGTTGGCCAGGTAGGTCTCGAACTCGTCGACGAACTCGGCCTGCTGATCCTTCGACAGGCGCTTCCAGTTCCGCGCCAGCACCAGCCGCGACATGGTGCGGAAGTCGAAGCGGTCCTGGGCCAGCGTCTCCAGCGAGGCGCGCCGCGCGCTCGCGTCGAGGCTCTCGTCCCGCAGGATCGCCAGCACCTCGACCACCGTCTTCTCGATCACGGCCTGCGCGGCGCCCTCGGCCGACGCCACCGCGGGCGCCAGCAGGAGCAGCGCGAGACCGGTGCACAGGGCTCGCATCATTCTTCATCCTCGTCGAAGTAGTAGAGATCGTCGTCGGCCTCGGCGTCCTCTGCGTCGGCCCGGTCGCGCACCTGGTTCTCCCGGTACTGGATCGCCGCGCCGCGCACCGCGCTGTAGAAGTCGAAGGCCGCCGCGCGCTCCGCGGCGATCTCCTCCAGGTTGTCGGCACGAACCTGCACCACGTTGACCACCCCCGCCGAGGCCGTCACGTAGAACGGCAGGAAGTACGGATGGGGCGAGCTGAAGCTGTCCACGATGGTGCCCGCGGTGTCCCGCGGGTTCGAGGGCCCCAGCAGCGGGAGCACCAGGTAGGGGCCGGACGGCGTCCCCCAGTAGCCGAGCGTCTGACCGAAGTCCTCGTCGCTCTGGTAGACCTCGTAGCGCGAGGCGATGTCCAGCACGCCGCCGAAGCCCAGCATGATGTTGATGGCGCCGCGCCAGACCGTCTCGTAGGCCTGCCACGGCTTGGCCTGGAGCAGCTCGTTGGCGGCGTGCACCGGAACCGCCAGGTTGGTGAAGAAGTTGCCGATGCCGGTCTGCACCGGGTGGGGCACCGCCCAGTCCCAGCCCTTCGCCACCGGCTCGAGCACCCAGCGGTCGAGCCCCTCGTTGAAGGCGAAGATGCCGCGGTTCATGGGCTCCCAGGGGTCGTCGGGGTGCCGCTCCACGCCCCCTTCGACGCCGCCGGCATCGGATTCTTCAGCCGACGCGCCCCCCAAGGGAAGCAGCAGCAGCGGGATCAGCAGGCAGGCGCAGGCGACAGGCAGGCGGGTCATGCGGGTGCTCACTCGTCTTCGATGCCGGAGTCCTGGACGAACTTACCGATGAGCTTCTCGAGCGAAAGGGCCGGGTCGGTGAAGACGATCTCGTCGCCCGACTTCAGCAGCTCCTCCTCGCCGCCGGGCTCGAGGGCGATGAACTGGTCGCCCAGCACGCCCGAGGTGCGGACCGCGGCGCGCGTGTCGACCGGCAGCTCCAGGGTGGGGTCGACGTCCAGGATCACCCGGGCGCGCAGGATCTCGTCCAGCTCGATGCGCTGCACGCGACCGACGGTCACGCCCGCCACGGCCACCGGCGCGCGCGGGCGCAGGCCGCCCACCTCGTCGAAGGTGGCGCGCAGCTCGAAGCCGCCGGGGCCGGCGTAGGAGAGCCCGCCCACCTGGAGCGACAGATAGGCGAGAGCGGCCAGGCCGATCGCCACGAAGCAGCCGACCACCAGGTCGCGGGTCGCCGAGGGTTGCATGAGACCTCCCGAATCCGATCACACGCCCCACAGGGCCGTGATCACGTAGTCGAACAACAGGATCGCCACCGAGGCGATCACCACCGTCTGGGTGGTGGCGGCGGACACCCCGGCCGAGGTGGGCTCGGCGATGTAGCCGCGGTAGGTGGAGATGAACGCGACCAGCGCGCCGAACACCAGCGACTTCACCAGCGTGCCCGCCACGTCGTCGCTCCAGGTGATCGAGTCCTCCATGCTGGTCAGGTAGACGCCACCGTCCAGGCCCAGCAGGATCACGCCGATCAGGTAGCCGCCCAGGAACGCGAACACGATGAACAGCGCGTTCAGCAGCGGCATGACGATCAGCATCGCCACCGCCTTGGGCGTGATCACGAAGTCGACCGGGTTCACCGACATCATGCGCAGGCCGTCGAGCTGCTCGGTCGTGACCATCGAGGCGATCTCCGCCGCCATCGCCGAGCCGGCGCGGCCGGTCACCAGCAGGGCCGTCAGCACCGGACCCAGCTCGCGCACCAGGGTGAGGCCCACCACCGCGCCCAGCGAGTTCTCGGCGCCGAAGCGCGACAGCGTGGTGTAGCCCTGGAGGCCGAGCACCGCGCCGACGGTCAGGCCGGAGAGGCACACGATCGCCAGCGACAGGACGCCCACGTCGAAGATCTCGCCCAGCAGGCGCCGGATGCGGAAGGGCGGCATGAAGGCGTGCAGCGCCACGTCGCCCACGAACAGCGCGATCCCACCCAGGTGGCCCACCGTGCGCGTGGTGCGCAGGCCCAGGCGACGCAGGCCGCCGGTCACGACGCCGCCCCCTGGAGCGGATTCTCCGCGACCACCTCGGCCTCCAGGAACTCGCGGACGCGGGCGTCCTCGCCGGCCAGCAGCGCCTTGGGCGGACCGGCCACCGCGCCGCCGTCCACCAGGAAGACCAGCTGGTCGGCCATGCGCAGCGACGACGGCAGGTGATGGCTGGTGACCAGCAGGGTCAGGCCGAGCCGCTGGTTCAGCTCCACCAGCAGGGCCTCGATGCGCCGCACGTTCAGGGGATCCAGGCCGGAGAAGGGCTCGTCGCAGAGCACGATCTCCGGATCGGTCACGATGGCGCGGGCCAGGGCGGCCCGTCGCCGCATGCCGCCCGACAGCTCGCGGGGCATCAGGCGCTCGGTGTCCGGCAGGCCCACCGCGGTCAGGCGCCGGCCCACCTCGGCCGCGATGTCGCGCTCGGAGAGCCGGGTGTGCTCGCGCAGCGGCAGGGCCACGTTGTCGAAGACGGTCATCGAGTCGAGCAGGGCGCCGCCCTGGAAGAGCATGCCGATGCGGTCGCGCACCCGGTAGAGCTCGCGCTCGGAGAGCTTCGTGATGTCGTCGCCGGCAACGACGATCGAGCCCGCGTCGGGCCGCTGGAGGCCGGCGATCAGGCGCAGGAGGGTGCTTTTCCCCGCACCACTGCCGCCCATCAGGACCGAGATCTTCCCGCGCGGAAACCCGCAGCGGAGACCCCGATAGACGGACCGCTCACCAAAGGAGAGGTGAACGTCCTCGACCCGGATTCGATCCTCGCTCACCCCACCCTGCTTCCCGAAGGGAACTGCCCCACCCGGGCGGGATGGTAGCCCCGGCATTTCCGCTGGCGAGCGTACTTGGACGACTTCGACCGGTTGGGGTACGAGTCGGGCCCCATGGCGAAGGCGGGTGTCGGCGACCGGTTGTGCAGCGCGGCGCGGCGACTGCGCCGCGACGTCGACGCCCTCGCGTTCGCGGCGCCGGTGGAGGTGGTCTACGACCCGCTGGCCTACGCCCGCGATCCCCACGAAGCCTACCTGCGCACCTACGGCGACTCGCGGAAGCGCGTGGTGTTCCTGGGCATGAACCCGGGGCCGTTCGGCATGGCCCAGACCGGCGTCCCCTTCGGCGACGTGGGACGCGTGCGCGACTGGCTGGGCATCCGCGGCAAGGTCGGCCGCCCGGCCCGCGAGCACCCGAAGCGCCCGGTGCTGGGCTTCGACTGCGCGCGCAGCGAGGTCAGCGGCACGCGGCTGTGGGGCGCCATCGCCGACCACTTCGGCACGCCACAGCGCTTCTTCGCCCGGCACTTCATCACCAACTACTGTCCACTGGTGTTCGTCGAGGCGTCGTCGCGCAACCGGACGCCGGACAAGCTGCCCGCGGCCGAACGCGAGCCGCTGTACGCGGCCTGCGATCGCCACCTGCGCCAGGTGGTGCGGCTGCTCGAGCCCGAGTGGGTGGTGGGCATCGGCGCCTTCGCCGAGTCGCGGGCGCGCGAGGTGCTGGGCGACCGCGTGAAGATCGGCCGGGTGCTCCACCCGAGCCCGGCCAACCCCCGCGCCCAGAAGGACTGGGGAGCCAAGGCCCGCGGCGAGCTGGTCGACCAGGGCATCTGCCGCCCGAAGAGGAAGAAGCCATGAAGCGCCGACGCTGGGCCCTGCTCCTTCTCACCCTCACGCTGGCCTCCGTGGAGGCCCCAGCCGACACGGATCAAGAAAGGGTTGCCCGCGCGCGCGCCCTGGCCCCCGACGCCGGGCGCGCGAAGAACGTGGTGCTCTTCGTCGGGGACGGCATGGGCGTCTCCACCGTCACGGCGGCGCGCATCCTGGAGGGTCAGCTGCGCGGCGAGAGCGGCGAGGAGAACCTGCTGGCCTTCGAGCGCCTGCCCCACGTGGCGCTCTCCAAGACCTACAACACCAACCAGCAGGTCCCCGACTCGGCCGGGACCATGACCGCCATGGTGACCGGCACCAAGACCCGCGCCGGCGTGCTGTCGGTCCACCCGGACGTGGCCCGCGGCGACCCGGTGGGCGCGGCCGCAGCGCCCCTCGAGACCCTGTTCGAGCAGGCCGAGGCGCGCGGCCTGGCGACGGGCGTGGTCACCACCACCACCGTCACCCACGCCACGCCGGCCGCCTGCTACGGCCACTCGCCGGAGCGCGACTGGCAGAGCGACGCGAACCTCTCGGCCGAGGCGCGCGCCGCCGGCTACCCGGACCTGGCGCGCCAGCTCGTCGAGTTCGCCGCCGGCGACGGACTGGAGGTGGCGCTCGGCGGCGGCCGCAAGCACTTCCTGCCGGCCGGCGCGAAGGATCCGGAGTACCCGGCGAAGACCGGCGCGCGGCGCGACGGTCGCGACCTGACCCGCGAGTGGCTGGAGGGACGCCCGGGCAGCGCCTACGTCTGGAACCAGGCCCAGTTCGACGCGCTCGACGCGGCGAGCGCGAGCCGCCTGCTGGGCCTGTTCGAGCCGTCCCACATGCGCTGGGAGGCCCACCGACCCGGCGACGGCGCCGGCGAGCCCAGCCTGGCGGAGATGACGGCGAAGGCCCTGGAGCGGCTCGAGCGCCACCCGGCGGGCTACGTGCTGATGGTCGAAGGCGGGCGCATCGACCACGGACACCACGCGAGCAGCGCCTACCTGGCCCTGCACGACGTCATCGCCTTCTCCGACGCGGTGGCGCAGGCGCTCGCGACCGTCGACCTGGACGAGACGCTGGTGGTCGTGACCGCCGACCACAGCCACGTCTTCACCATCGCCGGCTACCCGACGCGCGGGAACCCGATCCTGGGCCTGGCGGTCGGCAACGACCGGAGCGGCGCGCCCGAGAGCGAGCCGGAGCTCGACCTCCAGGGCCTGCCCTACACGACCCTCGGCTACGCCAACGGACCCGGCTACACCGGCGCGTCGGGTTCCCAGCCGGCCGGCGCGAAGCGCTTCCCCCACTTCCCGCGCAAGGTCGAGCGCGGCACCGCCGCCCGGCCCGACCTCACGCAGGTCGACACCGCCGGGCCCACCTACCTCCAGGAGAGCACGGTCCCGTCGACCGCCGAGACCCACGGCGGCGAGGACGTGGCGATCTACGCCGGCGGCGCCGGGGCCGCCCTGTTCCACGGCGTGCAGGAGCAGAGCTACGTCTACCACGGCATCGTCGGGGCGCTGGGCTGGGACGACGCGGCCCCGCCGGTGCCGGCGCAGGGCTTCTGGAGCCGTCTCCTCGGCCGCTAGTCTCGTCGGACCCGGCCCGCTCACAGGAGGACGCGGTCATGCCCCAGGTACACCCTGCCCACGCCGTCGCCAGGCGGATCCCCGGAGTCCTCGCGCTCGCCGCGGCCCTCGTCGCGTGCAGCGCCGGCGCCGCCGCGGCCCTCGATCGCAACGCCTACCTGGCCGGCTACGCGGCCGCCGTGGTCGAGCGCGACCTGGGCCTCGAGATCGCGTCGCTGGTGGTGGAGGACGGCCGCGCCCGGATCGTGGTGAAGGACCTGGGCGACGTGCCGGCGCAGCGCGTCGTCGACGCGATC
>JBNLVK010000135.1:0-43450 GCA_050618055.1 Myxococcota bacterium | reverse complement strand
CGCGCGTACACGAAGGCGCTGCCGCCGTTAGAGCGCGCGATGGCGGACCAGGTGCCGCCGATGCGCGGATCGATCAGGCCCTCGCGCACCAGCACCGCGTTCGGCGCGATCTCGGTGTGCACGCCGTCCACGCCGTGGTCGCCGACCACCGCCACCGCCGTGTCGACCAGCGCGCCGGCGTCGTCCAGGCAGAGCAGCAGCTCGCGCAGCGCGCGATCGACCGCGGCGAAGGCATCGTCCACGGCCCGTGCCTCGGGACCGAGCCGCAGCAGCACCGGCTCGGCCTGGGAAAGACGCAGCAGGAGCAGGCGCGGCGCCGGGTCGGACCGCGCCAGATCGCAGGCCACGCCGCCCACGACCGCGTCGTGGACCGGGCCCGGCGCGCCGCTCTCCGGCGCGTCGCCGCCGTGGCGCGTCACGCGCTCGAGCATGGCGGGGGTCGTCTCGCCGCGCAGCCGCTCCGACCAGGCGCGCTCGCGCCCCCGGGCGCCCAGGTCGGGCAGCAGCTCCGGGATGGCGGCGCCGAGGGTCGTCGGCCAGTCGAGCGCGGCCACGCCCACGCCGGCCTCGACGCCGCGCTGCCACAGCGTGTCGGTGCGCAGCAGGCTGGCGTGGTCGTAGCCGGCGTCGCGCACGCCGCGATCGCCCAGGCGGCGCTCCGCCACGATGCCGTGGGCGGCCGGGGTCGCCCCGGTCACCAGGGTCGCGTGGGCGGGGCGCTTCGAGGCCGGGGCCACGCCCGACAGGCGCTCGGCCACGACGCCGGCGTCGGCCATGGCCTGGAGCGTGGGCATGTGGGGGAGGGCCTCGGCCGTGAGCCCCGCCACCGAGACCAGCACCACGCGGGTCGCCGCGCCGGCGGTCTCGGGCAGGCGCCCCACGCCGCCATTCGTCGCGCAGGAGGCCAGGCCCGGCAACGCGATCAGCGCCAGCAGCGCTCGAACGGGGTGCACGTGCTTCACGCCACCTCGTGGCGATAGGCCGGCTCGACCTCCAGCGACAGCAGCTCTTCGGACCGGCGCACGCGCGTGCGCTCCAGGCGGACGAGCTCGCGCTTGGCGTCGCGGTAGCCCATGGTGACGAGCCGGCGCGTGCGCGGCACGCTGGTCGAGAGCAGGTTGCGCAGCTGGAAGCCGGAGAGCTCCTCGGTCGGGTTCACCACCGTCACCGGCACGCCCCGGTAGGTGCCGTCGTCGTCGATGCGCGTGGTGACGTAGCCCACGTTTCCGATCGTCCTCCAGAGCACGTCGACCAGTCGCGACAGGTAGTCGGTCATGCCGCGGAAGCGCTTCACGTACGGCAGCGCGGTCGACACCACCGACAGCACGTAGATCTCGGTGGCTCCCATTTCGACGGCCTGGAGCAGCGGAACGTTCCAGGCGAAGCCGCCGTCCATGTAGAGGTCGTCGTGGTGCCGGATGGGCGGGAACAGCACCGGCAGCGCGTAGCCGGCCCGCGTCAGCCGGCGCAGGTCGTCGGGGGTGGAGAGCTGGCGGTTCGAGAAGAACTGGCCCTCGCCGCGCGACAGGTTCAGCACGATGAACGACAGCTCGAGCGGCGAGGAATGCACGCGCTCGAAGTCGACGAAGCGCTCGATCGCCTCGCTGAGCGGATCCATCGAGAACAGCGAGATGCCGGTCACCGGGTTGTGGGCCAGGCTCGGCCGGAAGACGCTCGACATGCGCGGGAACGACAGCCAGGCCTCCTCCATGTTGGCGGCGCCGCCGCTGGCGTAGAGGCAGCCGTTCACCACGCCGATCGACGACCCGACGATGGCGTCGGGCACGATGCCCTGCTCCTCCAGGTACTTCATCGCACCCACCTGGTGGGCGCCCAGCGAGGCGCCGCCGCCCAGGATGAACACGCGCCTGGACGTCACCGCGCCGCCACTAGCGGAACACCCCGTCGCGCTCGCGCAGGCCGCGCTCGAGCAGCGCCTGGATGCGCTCCTTCACCCGGTCGACCTTCTCGATCACCGCCGCGTCCTCGTCCGAGGCGTCGCCTTCGAAGTGCATGGGCTCGCCGAAGTAGATGCGGTACTTCACCGGCAGGGGCAGCATGCCCGCCGGACCCAGCCAGGGGAAGGCCCAGGTGATGGGCAGCGCGGGCATGCCCAGCGCGTTGCCCAGCCGGTCGAGCCGCGCCAGACCCGGGTTCTGCTCCTCCGAGCCGACGATGCCCACCGGCACGATCGGCGTGTTCGTCTCCAGCGCCAGGCGCATGAAGCCGTTGCCGAAGCGCTGGAGCACGTAGCGGTCCCTGAACAGCTTGTTCATGCCGCGCACGCCCTCGGGGAAGGCGACCACGCACTCCTCGTTCTCGAGCATGTGGACGCAGTTCTCCGGCGTGCCGACCATGGCCCCGCCGCGGCTGGCGCTGACGCTCACCCAGGGCAGGCTCGGGATCCAGTACTCGCCCATGGCCCGGGCGATGCGCGGCGGACGCGCCTCGAGCAGCAGCGCCATGTTGAGCATCAGGCCGTCGAAGGGCAGCTGGCCCGCGTGGTTCCCGATGACCAGCACGCGCCCCTGGGGCAGCCGGTCGATGTCGAAGGTCTCGGCGCGGAAGTAGTAGCGGTAGAGCAGCAGACCCGGCAGCGACGTGCGCCGCAGCCACTCGGGCGAGAGCCCGTAGGGGTCGAAGCCGTACTCGTTCAGCCGGTTCGGGATCTCCCCGATGCGCTGATCGATCTCGCGCTGGAGACTGCGCGTCGACAACGGCACCAGGGCGCCGGTCAGGTCGGAGAGCGCGCTTCGGATGCCGTCCGCCACCGCGTCACGTCCTACCGTTGAAGGCTGTGGAAGATCTCTTCCAGGCCGAACAGGGGCCGGAAGTTGGTCGCCTCGGCGAAGCGTTCGCCCGCCACCGTCACCGGGTACTTCAGGTAGTCGATGGCGCCTGCCGGGTAGGGGATCATGCCCCAGCGGAACAGGCGATCGAACGTGGGGCGCATCAGCGGCTCGGGCACGGGCCAGGCCGTGCCGCCGCACTCGCGGATGGCCGTGTGCAGCGGCACCTCGCCCGGACCCGCCACGTTGAACACACCCTGGAGCCCGTTGGTGAGCGCCAGGGCGATGGCGTCGGACAGGTCCTCCTCGTGGATGAACTGCATCATCGGGTCGAAGCCCATGACCGTCGGCACGCGCGGCTGCCGCAGGTACTGGCCGATCATCGAGTGCACGTAGTAGCCGAGCACGTTCACCGGACGCAGCACGCAGGTGCGCAGGTGCGGGTAGCGCCACAGGTAGGCCGAGGCCAGCGTGTCGACCTCGACCAGGTCGCGGATCTCCGGGTACGAGCGGCTCGCGGCCAGCGGCGAGTCCTCGTCCATGTAGTAGGGGTTCTCGGGAAAGGCGCCGTAGACGTAGCTGCTGGAGACCACCACCAGCGACTGCACGCCGTGGTTGACGCAGTGGTCGAGCAGCTGCTTCGTGCCGCGAACGTTGACGTCGTAGCGCTCGCGCTCGCTGGTGCGGAAATGACGCACGAAGCCCATGTGGACGATCGCGTTCGGCATCTCCGTCCGGATCACGTCCTCGAACTTCTTCTTGCGGATGTCGACGACGTGGACGGACACCCCTCGGGGAGCACCCTCCCAGGGAGCCCGGTCGACACCGCAGACCTCGTAGCTCTCGCGCAGGCGGCGGGCCAGAAGGCGGCCCTGGCCTCCGGAGATGCCCGTGATCAGGACCTTTTCCATCGACACTCCAGGGGGTTACCCCGTCACTCTAACGCGCACCCGGGCGCGGATCCAAGCACGATCCCCGCATCGCGGCATGCGGGAGGGGGGGTCCGTGGTATAAGTACCCGCCCCAGAGGGAAGAGTTGGTCGAGCCGTCCGCACGCTACGAAGATCTGAAGATCCGCCTGCCCGACGCGGTCCACGGCATCGAAGAGGTGTCGGCGGTGCTGGGCGTGCCGCGCTGGTGGCCCACCGGGTCGCGGGTCAGCGTCGTGATCGCCCACGGCGCGACCGACGACATGAACGACCCGACCCTGGTGCACATCCACCGCGAGCTGACCGAGCGTCGCTACCTGACGCTGCGCTTCAACTTCCCCTTCGCCGAGGCCGGCAAGAAGCGCCCCGACAACGAGGCGGTGCTGCGCCGCACCCTGCGTGCCGCCATCGGCGCACTGGGCCGCGACCCCACCGCCGCGCCGGCCCATCTCTTCCTGGGCGGAAAGGGCCTGGGCGGCCAGATCGCCGCCGACCTGGCCAGCAGCCGGGTGCGCGTGGACGGCCTGTTCCTGATGGCCTACCCGCTCCACCCCCAGGGCAAGCCGGAGAAGATGAACCCGGACCAGCTGTTCCGGATCATCTCGCCGGTGCTGTTCCTCCAGGGCAGCCGCGACCGCACCTGCGAGCTCGACCTGCTGCGCCAGACGCTCACCCGGGTGGGCGCGCCGACCCACCTGTTCGTGTCCCAGGACGCCGACCGCCACTTCAAGGTGCCGAAGAAGATCGGCCGCCCCGAGGACGAGGTCCGCAACGAGCTGGCCAGCACGCTGGACGAGTGGATCCAGAAGGTCCTGGAAGGCGCCGGGTGAGCCAGCCGGGCGCAGAGAGCGACCTCTACTTCGCCCAGATCCAGGTCGGCCAGATGGCGAACCTGACCTACCTGGTGGGCAGCCGGTCGACCCGCGAGGTGCTGCTGGTCGATCCGGCCTGGAGCGTCGACGACCTGCTCGACCGGGCCGAGGCCGACGGCATGAAGCCGGTGGGCGCGCTGGTCACCCACTACCACCAGGACCACGTGGGCGGGTCCATCTTCGGCATGGACATCGAGGGCGTGGCGCGGCTGCTCGAGCGGTCTCCGGTGCCCATCTACGTGAACGAGCACGAAGCCGACGGCACCCTGCAGGTGACCGGCGCCTCCGAGTCGGACCTGCGCCGCATGCAGAGCGGCGACGACCTGGTGCTCGGTCAGGTGCGCGTGAAGATGATCCACACGCCGGGCCACACGCCGGGCTCCCAGTGCTTCCTGGTCGAGGAGCCGGGCGCGCCGGGAAGGCTCGTTTCGGGCGACACCCTCTTCCTGGGCGCCTGCGGCCGGGTCGACCTGCCGGGCAGCAACCCGGAGGACATGTACCGCAGCCTGAACGAGAAGCTGAAGAAGCTTCCCGACGACACCATCCTCTATCCCGGCCACCTCTACTCGGCCGAGCCGTCGGACACCCTGGGGAACGAGAAGCGGACCAACCCCTTCCTGCGGGTCGCCAGCCTCGATCAGTTCCTCATGTTTATGGGAATCGGCTCCTAGGAGTCGGCTTCCGGGTTGCCGACGATGATCTCGCCCTCGAGGCGCTTGGCGGCGTCGACCGGGGTGCCCAGCGGGTTCGGCCGCACCACCTTGTAGCGGTAGCGACCCGGCTTGAGCTGGCAGAAGCTGGCGAACTCGCCGGCGTGGATCTCGGCGCTGCGCAGCTCGTCCTCGACGATCGAGAAGTTCACCAGGCTGTGGCAGACCATCGAGCGGGCGATCTCGCGCTCGAACACGACCACCGACGGCGACGCGCTGTAGCTGATCCAGGCCACGAGCTGGCCCTCGGAGAGCGTCACGAGCCGCGGGTTGAGCGACTGGTCGGTGATCAGCACGACCTCGTGCTCGTTCATCTTGTACTTGGGCGACAGCTGCGGGATCTCGCCCGGCGTCTCGTAGGGCATCTCCTTCGGACGGGTGTCCTCGGCCAGGGCCGGCAGCGCCAGACAGGCGAGCAGCAGGGCCTGGACGAGGAGCACCAGACGGGCGGGGCGGGGCGAAGAAAGGGCCATCGGATCTCCCATCGATCGCGGCACCTGCGGGGGCCGGACCCGAGGTTACCACAGGGCCTACGGGTGCTTAGGGCGCCGTGCGAAGCCCCGCCCGACGCGTGCTCCGATCGTGTAAGGCACTGAAATCGGAGAGCGTTTCGCCACCGGCGCCGCTTGAAATCGACACGGGGGTCGACTAGTTTTCGCGCTCCCGCGGAGCCCGGCGTCCGCCCGGCTCCTTCCCTTTTTCCGCGCTCATCCCCGGAGGCCCATCCCCCATGAAGATCATGGTGTGCCTGAAGCAGGTGCCGCACCAGGACGCACGCCTGGACATCGACGGTGACGGAACCTGGATCAAGGAAGACAACATCAAGTTCGAGATCAACAGCTACGACACCTACGCCCTGGAAGAGGCCTTGAAGATCAAGGACGAGGGCGAGGCGGAGGTCGTGGTGGTCTCGATCGGACCCGACCGCGTCACCCAGGCCCTGCGCACCGCGCTCGGCATGGGCGCCGACCGCGCCATCCACGTGAAGGACCCGGAGGCCGACGGCTCGGACGCCCTCGGCATCTCCAAGATCCTGGCCGCCGTCGCCAAGGAGGAGAACCCGGACCTGATCTTCATGGGCCTGATGGCCGACGACGGCAACTTCGCCGCCGTTCCGCCCATGCTGGCCGAGCTGGCCGGCGTGCCCCACACCACGGCGGCCGTCGCCGTGGCGCGCAGCAACGGCACGCTCACCGTCGATCGCGAGATCGAGGGCGGCGCCAACGAGGTGGTGGAGCTCACCGCGCCCTGCCTGATCGCCGTGCAGTCGGGCCTGAACCAGGTCCGCTACGCGTCGCTGAAGGGCATCATGGCGGCCAAGAAGAAGCCCCTCGACGTGAAGACCGCGGCCGACTACGGGCTGGCCGGACAGGTCGGCGCCGGTGCGGCGAAGGTCACGATCCAGTCGATCGCCCTGCCGCAGAAGGGCGACACCGCCGACATCCTCTCCGGCTCGACCGACGAGGTCGTCGCCGGACTCATGGGCAAGATCAAGGAGCTGGGGCTCCTCTAGCCCCTGAGAGAGGTACCAACCGATGGGAAGCATCCTCATCGTCACTGAGATCCAGAACGGGGCGATCCGCGAGGCGAGCTACGAGCTCGCCGCCTTCGCCCAGGAAGTGGCCGCGGCCAGCGGCCGCGACGTGAAGAGCCTGGTGATGGGCAGCGGCGTGTCGGCCCAGGCCGACGAGTTCGCCAAGCGCGGCGGCGGCACCGTCTACCTGGCGGAGCACGAGGCGCTGGCGAACTACAGCGCCGAGGCGACCGGAGCGGCCATCCGCGCGGCGATCGACGCGTCGGGCGCCGACCTGATCCTGATCTCGAACACCCCCTCGGGCTGGGACGTCGCACCGCGCGTCGCCGCGGCCCTGGACGCCGGCTTCGTGTCCGACTGCTTCGCGGTCGCGCACGAGGGCGACGGGCTCGTCTTCAAGCGCCGGGTGTTCAACGGCAAGCTCGACGCCACCCTGACCGCCTCGAGCGAGAAGGTGGTCGCCACGGTCCAGCCGGGCGCCCGCTCGCCCTACGACGCCGCGACCGACGGCAGCGTCGAGAAGCTCGACGTGGCCCTCGACCCGGGCTCGTTCAAGAGCAAGTTCGTCCAGATCAAGGAGGCCGAGGCCAAGGGCGTCGACCTGACCAAGGCCAGCGTGATCGTGTCCGGCGGACGCGGCGTGGGCGATCCGGAGAAGTTCCCGGAGGTGATCCAGCCGCTGGCCGACGCCCTGGGCGGCGCGATGGGTGCATCCCGCCCCGTCGTCGACGCGGGCTGGCTGCCCCACGAGTACCAGGTGGGCTCGTCGGGCCAGGTGGTGCAGCCCAAGCTGTACATCGCCTGCGGCATCTCCGGCGCCATCCAGCACCTGGTCGGCATGAAGAGCTCGAACTACATCATCGCCATCAACAAGGATCCGGATGCACCGATCTTCGAGGTGGCCAACCTCGGCGTGGTGGCCGACCTGTTCGAGATCGTGCCGGCGCTGACCGAGGCCGTGAAGGCGGCCAAGGGCTAGCCCCCACACCCGAACGAACGGTCCAGACCCCAAGGGACCCGGCCTCGCGGCCGGGTCCTTTTGGTTTCTCGCGTTGACACGCCCCGCCCTGCGGAGTAGGTAGTGATGGAGCCTTCCTCGGTCCGGCTCCTGCAGCAGCGGGTTCCAGCGGAAGCAGCGGTCGAGCGGACCGAACCGACGAGCGCCCAAGGGGGGGCGTGCTCTTGTCGAGGCGGATTGCGTTCATCAACGAGAAGGGTGGCAGTGCCAAGACCACCCTGGTGGCCAGCGTCGGCGCCTACCTGGCGCTGCATCGCGGGCGACGTGTGCTCGCCATCGACATGGACCCCCAGGGCCAGCTCGGCAAGGTGTTCGGCGTCGACCACCGCAGCCCCTCGCGCACCGCCATCGACCTGCTGCTCGACTCGCTGCTGGGCGATCCGGGCCTGGACCGCGCTCCAGGAGCGCCCGCGGCGCCGGCGTCGGTGCTGCCGACGGTCCGCACGCGCATTCCCGGGCTCGACGTGGTGGTGGCCAACAAGTCGCTGGGCCTCTACCCGGGCTGGGAGGGCGACGACGATCCGGACCCGACGCGCCGCCTGGCCGACACCCTGGCCCGCTGCCCCGAGACCGACCGCTACGACTTCGTGCTGTTCGACGCCCCGCCGTCGTTCGGGCCGCTCACGCTGAACGTGCTGCGCGCCGCCGACGAGGTGGTGGTGCCCGTCCCCCTCACCTTCCTGGCGCTCGACGGCTGCGCCGAGCTGGTTCGCACGATCTCCACGGTCCGGGAACGCTACGAGCATCCGGACCTGCGAATCTCGATGGTCGTGCCCACCTTCTTCCGCCGCACGCGCCTGGCGCAGGAGATCCTGGAGAAGCTGAAGCAGCGCTTCCCCAAGGAGATCTCCCAGGCGGTGGTCGGCTACCACGTGAAGATCGACGAGGCCCAGTCGCGCGGTTTCTCGGTGTTCGAGTACGCGCCGCGCGACCGGGGCGCCAAGGTGATGGCGGAGCTGGCCGAGGAGCTGGAGCTGCGCGGGCGCGTCCCGGTCGAGGAGGAGCGGCCGTGAGCCGGCCCGAGGGTCCCGAGCAGCCGCCGGCCGCCGAGCTGGCGCTGGCCCGCGAGGCCGAGGAGCCGGCGCTCGGGCGCGATCCCTTCGACGAGCCGCTGTCGCCGGACCCGATGGTCGCCCACCTGGACCGGCTGGAGCAGCGGCGCGGCAGCGGTCCGCGGGCGGCGCGCCCGCGACCGCCCCTGCGGCCCGCACCGGCACCGGCGCCGGCACGGTCGGAGCCGGAGCGGCGCGCCCCGCGCCTGCGCAGGCCGCGCAGCCCGGTGCCGACGCTGTCCGAGATCGAGCTGGAGGCGCCGCGCGGTCTGGCCGAGCGGCTGCTGGGCGACGACGCGCGCCGCGTGCTGGCCGCCCTCTCCCACCTGGTCGAGGGCGACGGCCCCTACGACCGCTTCGGCTTCTCGCCCGAGGTGACGCGCAACACCTTCCCCCTCTTCCACGCCCTCTACCGCGGCTGGTTCCGGGTGAAGAGCGAGGGCCACCAGCACCTGCCCGTCTCCGGACCGGTGGTGGTGGCGTCGAACCACGCCGGGCTGCTGCCCTTCGACGCCGCCATGTCGATCGTCGACGTGGCGCTGCACACCGATCCGCCGCGGCTGGCCCGCGCCGTCGTCGACCGCTGGGCCGGCCAGCTGCCGTGGGTGAACATCTTCTACGCCCGCGTCGGTCAGGTGATCGGCACGCGCGAGAACTTCAGCGACCTGCTCGACGAGGGGCAGATGGTGCTGGTCTACCCGGAGGGCGTGGAGGGCGTGCGCAAGACGATCGCCCAGCGCTACCGGCTCCAGACCTTCCGGGTGGGCTTCATCGAGCACGCGCTGCGCGCCGGCGCACCGATCGTGCCGATGGCGGTGATCGGCAGCGACGACCAGATGCCCATCCTCTACGACGTGAAGCCGCTGGCCCGGCGCCTGGGCCTGCCGGTGGCGCCGATCACGCCCACCTTCCCCATGCTCGGACCGCTGGGCCTGCTGCCCTTCCCCGTCTCGTACAAGATCGTCTACGGCGAGCCGCTCCACTTCCACGAGCGCTTCGGTGCCGAGGGCGCCGACGACGCGCGCCTGGTCCGCTACCTGGCGAACCAGGTGCGCCGCGAGGTGCAGCGTTTGATGGACCGGAATCGGTCGTGAGGCGCGTGCTCGTCACGCATGCGGACGAGCCGATCGGGCGGCGCACGGTCAAGACGCTCTTCCACGACGAACGCGTCGAGCACGTGCTGGCGCTGGGGCACGGTCCGCCGCCGCGCGCCTTCGACCGCTTCCTGGCAGGCGGCGACGCGCGGGTCGACTACGCCCGCGTCGACCTGGCGAAGCACCGCCCCGTGTCCGACCTCTTCCACTCGAGCCGCTTCCGGCGCGCCGGCGTCGACACGGTGGTGCACATTCCCCGCCACGGCGCGACCGCCGAGGCGTCGCCGCTGGTGGCCGGCCTGCCCGAGCGCACCGCCGAGACGCGGCTGCTGATGCAGCACTGCCTGGAGGCCACGACGATCCAGAGCCTGGTGGCCGTGGGCAGCGCCTTCGTCTACAAGCTGCCGCCGGGCAACGTGAACCGGCTGGACGAGGACAGCGAGCTGGACCTCGACCCGGACGTGCCCGGCGAGATCCGCTCCTGGATCGACTGCGACATGATCCTGCACGGCGAGGTCCACAACGACCGCCTGCGGGTGGTGCTGCTGCGCGTGCCGACGGTGGTGGCGTCGGGCGGCTACGTCTACTTCCACCCGACGCTGTCGGCCCCGGGCGGTCGCGGCGCGGCGCAGCGGCTGCGCAGCATGGGCTTCGACCCGATCTGCGCGCTGGTCTCCGACAAGGACGTGGCGCGGGCGATCCGGGCGGCGACCTTCGCGCGGCGCTCGGGCATCTACAACGTGGCGGGCCGCGAGTCGGTGCCGCTGTCGGTGCTGGCCCGCTGGGTCGGCCGGCCGACGCTGCCGCTGCCGGGTCCGCTGCTGTCGGCGGCGGCCCTGGGCGCCCGGCTGCTGCTGCGCGACGAGACGGGTGCCGGCGGCGGTCGCCACCTGCGCTACGGCTTCACCCTGGACACGCGGCGCGCCGAGCAGGAGCTCGACTTCCGTCCCAGCGATCGCATCGGCCTGGACCGGGCCGGAGACGGCGCCCTGCGCCTGGAGACGGTGTCGACCTGAGGGGAGGCGCCGCTACACTCCGGCGCCACTTCAGGAGCACCCATGCCGGCCGACACTTCCCAGTTCCGCAACGGTCTCAAGATCGAGATCGACGGCGAGCCCTTCACCATCACCTACTTCCAGCACGTGAAGCCCGGCAAGGGCGGCGCGTTCGTGCGCACCAAGATCAAGAACCTGCGCACCGGCCGGACCCTCGACAAGACCTTCCGCGCCGGCGAGAAGGTGGAGCTGGCCGAGGTGGAGGACAAGACGATGCAGTACCTCTACCAGGACGGCGACAGCCTGGTCTTCATGGACACCACCTCCTACGACCAGATCCCCTTCTCGAAGGAGCAGGTGGGCGACTCGGTGAAGTACCTGAAGGAGAACCTGGAGGTCGACGTGGTGTTCTGGAAGGGCAACCCGATCACGATCGAGCTGCCCTCGTTCATCGAGGCCGCGGTCAGCCAGACCGACCCGGGCGTGAAGGGCGACACCGCGTCCGGCGCCACCAAGCCCGCCACCCTGGAGACCGGCGCCGTCGTGCAGGTCCCGCTCTTCATCAAGGAGGGCGAGATGATCCGCGTCGACACGCGGTCGGGCGAGTACGTCGAGCGGGTGAACAATTAGCGGGGCGCCTCGGCGGGCGATCGTCTTCTCCGGCGGCGGCGCCCGCGGCGCCTACGAGGCGGGCGTCGTCCGCTTCATCGTCCAGGAGCTGCCGCGACGGCTGGGACGCAACCCGTCGCTCGACGTGCTGTGCGGCACGTCGGTGGGCGCCATCCACGCCTGCTACCTGGCAGGCACGGCCCACCAGGGTCCGAACCGGGGCATCCGGCTGGTCGACTTCTGGCGCAGCATGCGCATCGAGGAGGTGCTGCCCTTCTCGACCCGCGACCTGGTGGGCCTGCCGCGCCGGCTGTTCGGCCTGCGTCGCGTGGCCGAGGCCATGCGCGGCGGCGACGCCCCCGACCGCCTGTACGGCCTGCTGAACACGCGCGCGCTGGAGAGCCTGGTGGTGCGCAGCATTCCCTGGCGCACGATCCGGCGCAACGTGAAGGAGCGCCGGGTGGAGGCGGTGTGCGTGGCCGCCACCGAGATCGCGACGGGTCGCGTGGTGGTGTTCATGGAGACGGCGGACCGCGAGCTGCGTAGCTGGACGCGGGATCCGATGGTGGTGCCGCGTCCCACCCGCCTGCACCCGACCCACGCGCTGGCGTCGGCCGCCATTCCCCTGCTCTTCCCGGTCGTGCGCGTGGGCAGCGGCTACTACGCCGACGGCGGCCTGCGGCTCAACACGCCGCTCTCGCCGGCGCTGCGCCTGGGCGCCGACCGGGCGCTGGTCATTGCGCTGCGGCCCACGCCCAGCAGCCACGACCAGGCCGAGCGCGCCAGCCACGGTGTGGCCGACTACGCGAACCCGGCCTTCGTGTTCGGCAAGGTGCTGAACGCCCTGATGCTCGACCACCTGGACACCGACCTGGCGCGCATGAGCGACCTGAACGAGCTGATCCGCGAAGGCCAGCAGGCCTTCGGCGACGACTTCCTGGACAAGCTGAACGAGGTGGGGCGCGCCGCGCGGGGCCAGCCCTTCCGGCAGGTGGAGCAGCTGGTGATCCGCCCCTCCGCCGACCTGGGCATGCTGGCGGGCCAGGTGCTCGAGAACCTGCCCGAGGCGGTCGGCCGCTCGCCCTTCTTCCGCCTAGCCATGCGCAACCTCACCCCGGGCGAACGGTCTCCCGAGGCCGACCTGCTCTCCTACCTGCTCTTCGACGGCGAGTTCCTGGCGCCGCTGGCCGAGCTGGGCTTCCGCGACGCCGAGGCCCAGGAGGAGGAGCTGGTGCGGTTCTTCAGCGACGAGGCGTAGCCGGCGCCCGCGACTCAGTGCACGAAGTGGCGCGCCTGCAGGACGTCGAGGGCGTCCTTCGCGGCCAGCTGCACCTGGGCGTCGTGGTGGACGCTCAGGTCCTTCAGGATGCCCTCGTCCCGGGTCTCGCCCAGGTCGCCCAGCATCGACAGCACGATCGGCAGGCTTCGCTCCTCGCGAGCCGCCTCGCGGAGGGTCGGACACGCCTTCGGCCCGGCGCGAACGATCATCGTCGCGGCCAGGCCGCGGACCGTCTCGTCCTCCGAAGCCAGGGCGTCCACGAGCCGAAGGCCCACCGGCAGCGCTCCGGAGCCCCGGAACAGCAGGCCGTAGAACACGATGCTGGCGACTTCCATCAGACGCATGCCGGGATCCCCTTGGGGGGATCGGATTCACAGCCGATCGGCGAGACGGTATCGATCCCACACATCTTCGTCATGCGACGCATCGTGCTTGAACCAGAGCGGGATCGTCTCGTCGCGGATCTGGGGGTGTCGGAACTTGAGCCGCCCGCCATCCGCCAGGACGACCAGATCCATGTGCACCTGGAAGGATACCACCTCGCCCACGTTCCCGAAGTTCGGCAGGTACTTGGACCGGTGCACCGGACAGCTCAGCAGCACGAGCTGATCGGCCTGGGTGGTGCCGTGGGTGGCCATCATCGCGACGTTGCCCCCGTGGCTGTGGGCGACGAGCCTGGCCAGCCGCGCGATCGTGTGGGCCGCCAGCCAGCCGTCGAGCTGGACCGCCGCCATCGCCCGCGCGTGGTCGCTGTAGCCGCCCGACCACTCGTAGCGGTCGCTCGCGGCGTAGAGGTCCGGGACGTGGTTGCCGAGCAGGTAGTCGTGGAAGGTGCCGACACCGGGCTGCCACCACTTCGCGAAGCGGGCCCAGGTGCCGTGGACCAGCAGGCTGGTGTGCGACGGCGATCCACCGGCGGGGGTCACCTCGTGGAGGAAGGGCGAGAGCGCCGGATGGTCCGGCGCGATCCTCGCCAGCTCGTTGCGGGCCAGCGTCGCCGCCATGTCTGCCTCGTCGCCGTCCGGCTCGAGCAGCTGCGGCGTGGCCCCCTCCACGACCTCGGCCAGCAGGGGAATGAAGACGGGGAGGACCGTCCAGCGGCCGTAGGCGATGGCCGACGCCACGCGCGTCAGTGCGTCCGGGCTGCCGACGCCGCACTCGAACAGGGCCAGCGCGTCGTAGGGATCGCGGGTCCGGGAGACCTGGTGCGCGAGCTCGACCAGGCGTCCGCGACCGGCGTCGCCGGACTCGAGGCCGTAGCGGTCCTGGATGGTCCGGCGTCCGCCGCCCTCGAGCTTGCCCTCCAGCCGGGGGATGCCCAGCACCTCCCGGTCGGCGTCTTCCTCGTCGTCCGGCGGCTCGGGAGCCCGCTGGACACCGGGTGCCGCGTCCTGCAGGGCCGGGTAGAAGAGCTCCTGGCAGCGGTTGCCGAGCGTCAGCAGCCAGGCGGCGCGCGACAGCACGGCTTCCGGATCGTCGCGTTCGAAGACCTCGACTCCGTGGCTCGGCTTCTCGATCCGCAGCTCGGTCGTGTCGCCCATCGCGCGTTCCCTCCGGCCCGGCGTCGCAGGCTTCGACCCCCCGCGCCATGAGACCGCCGCACCGGACCTTCGGCAAGTGCAAGCGCCGTTGACGATCCGGTAGCATCCGCCGCGTGCGGGGGGACCAGCTCGCTCGGCAGTGGCAGCTCATCCAGCGGCTCGCGAAGAGCCGCTACGGCGCCCACCTGGACGCCTTGGCCGAGGACCTGGGCTGCGTGCGGCGCACCGTCTACCGCGACCTGGACGCACTCATGCTGGCCGGCTTCCCGGTGGTGTCGCAGAAACGCGAGGGGCGCGTCTACTACTCGTTCCTCGACACCTTCCGCCTGGGCGACGTGCCCTTCACGCCCGACGAGATCCTGGCGCTGGTGTTCAGCGAAGACCTGCTGCGCGCGCTGGAGGGCACCGTCTTCCACGACTCGATCGCGTCGGCCATCGCCAAGATCCGCGCCGGCCTGTCGCCCGAGCTGGCCGAGTACCTGGCGCGCCTGGGCGAGGCCTTCCGCGTGCTGCCGGGTCCGCACAAGAGCTACGCCCACCTGAAGGACACGATCCAGGTGCTGCACGACGCGGTGCTGGGCCAGCGCACGCTGCGCATCCGCTACCGCACCGGCAGCACCGGCACCGTCTCGACGCGCGGGCTCGACCCCTACCGGGTGTGGTACCGCAGCGGCGGCCTCTACGTGATCGGCTTCGACCACAAGAGCCGCGAGATCCGCACCTTCGCCGTCGAGCGCATCAAGGACGTGAAGGAGACCGAGGCCCGCTTCGAGCGCGACCCGGACTTCGACTTCGACGCCTACACCGCCAGCTCCTTCGGCGTGATCGCCGAGCCCGCCACCCACGTGCGCATCCTCTTCGACCCGCGCTGGGCCGGCTACGTCGAGGAGCACCAGTGGCACCCGAGCCAGCAGATCACGAAGCGCAAGGGCGGCCGGATCGAGCTGGCGATGGAGGTGGGCAGCACGGCGGACCTGCGCACGTGGATCCTGTCGTTCGGGTCGGGCGCGGAGGTGCTGGAGCCGGCGGAGCTGCGGGAAGAGGTGGGCAAGGAGCTGCGCGAGGCGTCGGAGCGTTACGCGGGCTAGCGAGCGGAGATCGGGCATGTACGGAAGCGGCCTCGGCGAATCGGACTGGTACCGCCTGAAGGACGCCGTCCTGGGCGCCGGCGCCGGGAACTTCCACTGGTTCGACGCGCTTCCCAAGCGGCTGCGCGAGCACCCGGTCGGAGCACTGCTGGCCGAGGCGAAGGCCGGCAGGAAGCGGGCCGTCCGCGAAGCGGAGCTCCTGCTCGTCCCGAACGACCCCAAGCGCGCGTCGCTGATCCTGGAGAAGGCGTAGCGGTGGGTGGCACCCCTGTTGGACCGGGGCGAATGCGATTCTTCGCAGCCGCGCTCGCCCTCTCCGCCCTCTCGTGCGCACACGTCGCTCCGGAGCCGGGACCCGGTCGAGCCGTCGTCCTGCGCGACCAGCACATCACGATCGAATACATCGACGGAGAGCGGTCGAGCGCATACGGCGGCGCAACGAGCGTACCCACTGGAAGGCGATCGTTGGGTTTCGTGATCGAGGTTCCATCCGAGTATCGATCGGTTCTCCGCGTGACCGTCCCCACCGCGTGCTGGGTCGTCGCCGATCTTCGAGAGGCGAGCTACCGAATCGCGTACTCGCCTCACGTGGTTTCGCCGACCACCAGCTCCCCCGAGCCATCCGTCTGGCTCGAGGATGACCAATCCAAGCGGATCGCCCGCGCGTTCTGCGACAACCAGCGCCGCAAGGAGATCCCGACCCCCTGCCAGGTCGTATCACCCACCCGGATGCCGGCATTCAACGGGAATCTCGACTTTCCGCCGACAGCCCTGTTCAAGGGCTTGTCCGGCACGGTGGAGGCGAACCTGCGCCTGAGCAGTGGCGGGACGGTGCGAGGGGTATCCGACGTCGAGGTCGAACCTCGGGAGTTCAGTCCCCGAACGGCCTTCCGAAGGGCGACGTTCGCCCGTTGGGTGATCGATCCCCGTTCGATCGTTCCGGACCGGACCAACCGGGTGCGCATACGATGCGCGTTCGACCATCCGGGAGGGTGAGTCCCATGTATTCCTACGAGCAGGCTCTCTCCATCGTCTCTCGCCAGGTGGCCCGGCAGTCGGCGGGCGGTGAGGAACATGCCGTCGACGAGGGGAAGACCACGTCCCACGAGTGGGGCTGGGTGTTCGTCTACGATGCGAAGAAGTACATCGAGACCGGCGACGTGCAGTACGCGCTGATGGGAAACGGCCCGATCCTCTTCAACAAGCACACCGGCGAGGTCCGCCACTGCGGCTCGACGCACCCCCCGGAGCACTACGTCGAGGAGTATGAGGCCGAGCTGACGAACGAGGACCGGGACTCCGGCTGACGCTCCCAGTTCGTGGCGCTCGGCGTGATTGCCGAGCCCGCCACCAGCGCTGGAGACGCTGAGCGAAGGTGTTGGAGCCGGGTGAGCTACGGGAAGAGGTGCGGAAGGAGCTGCGCGAGGCGGCGCAGCGCTGTCGGGCACGACGTTGAGCGTGGCGTGCAGCTCGCACCCGAGGACTCCGGCGCAAGCCGCCTTGCGCCCCCCTGAGCTGTCATAGCCCCGCACTGCCCGACCGCATCGCCCTCCCTGTGCCACCCTGCGATCGAGTACCTTGGACGCAGTCGACTAGGAGTTAGGTGGCGAGTCTCAATAGCCTTTGGACGTGCACTTCAATCGGCTCTCTTCCCTCATCAGAATGGCCGAGGGCTGATTGTCGAAACAGTCCGAGGAGGGCCCGATGCTAGAGTTCGCCGCGCAATATCCGACTCTGTTTACCGCGCTCTCGGGACTTGTCGGATCGGTCTTGATCATCACGTCCGCGCGTCTCAAGCACTGGGTGCTGCGGCGCGAGTTCGAGCGACGCAATGCTGCGGGTGTCGAGGAGTTCTCCTCCTACGAGGCAAGCGTGCGTGCACGTTTCCTTGAACGCACCGTGGGGTTCCTCCGGGTCCTCGCTCTCCTCGCAGGTATCTACTTTGTGGCGCTGGCTGTGGCCAGTTGGGATGGAGACTTTTCTTGACACCAGTCCGAGCGCGCTTCGCAAGCCGCTAGGCGTGCTCTTGTGCGAGCCACTAGCCAACGCCGCCAAACAAGGCGTTGCAGCAGACCCAGTAAGTTGGGTACGGCTGCTGCTTTCGCAGCCACTCTGTTCGGCTTCAGACCAACAAGCCGTTCCCGGGGCCCCTTTCGCAAGTCGCGTGCCAGCGCCGCCTAACAAGGCGTTGCAGCGGACGCGGCAACAGCGCACGCCAACCGGCTTCGGCATACTGAGCAGGTAGCGCTCACGGCTCGGGGTAAGTTGCGCCGCGCCGCTGAACGCCAGGTCGTTAGACGGCCGGATGGAAGTAGCCACGATCGTCCTCGAATACTTGAAGGTGCTCGCGTGGCCGTGCGTCGTTGCGGTCGCGATCGGCGTATTTCGAAGCGAGATACGACTACTAGTCCGAAGCCTTCAGCGGCTCCGCCTGCCCGGTGGAACCGAGCTCGACTGGAAGGAGCAGGTTGGCCGCGCAGAAGCCGCCGCCGACCGGATACAGGCGGGTACGGGCCCTCCCGAGCAGCCTCGGGCGTCCGAAGAGATCCAGCACTTGCTTCGCAAGTCGGATGCCCTGGGCCTTCTCAGCTCGCCGTCGGACCTCAACTTCTCGTACTATCTAGGACTCTGCGAGGCGGATCCGAACCTCGCTTTGGCTGGCCTGCGGATGGAGCTGGAGCGCCTTCTGCACAACATCGCCCGCCTCAGCGGCATGGGGCAGGACTCCAGCACCGCATGGCGCCTGTCTGGACTCCTTCGCGCGAACAACATCCTTCCAGAAGACCAGTTCCAGTTGCTACGTTCCATCATCCGCGTAGCGAACTCGGCACTTCATGGAAGCGACATCGTTCGGGAGGATGCCGAGCGCGTCATCGATTCCGCGGGTGCGTTCCTGCGGTATTACCTGGCATGGCTGGCGAAGCAGCGCGAGCCGGCCGTCTAACAAGTGGTTGCAGCTGCCGCCCAACAGCTCGCTCCAATTGATCCGTGGTGGTGTTCTGGCGACGGGCGCCATGCCCCAGCATTGGCGGCCAGCGCTGTTGGGCGCAGCTGAACCGCATGTCCGTTGGGCGGCAGAACTGACCTCGCGCATTCCCGAAGCAGTACGAGTCCCCCTCTTGAATTGAGGAGCGCTTCCATGGAAATCGGGATCGCTCTAGCCATCCTGGGAATCCTCGTCAGCGTCGTCTTTGCATCGCCTGTGTGGAGATCTCTGACAGACGGCTGGTGGTATTGGCGAAATCGGATTCGATGGACGCCCGATCTCCAAGTCGACAAGGGTCTCATCCCAAAGCACCGCTACTACGCATTCGAGCTCTGGGATGAACTCATCAGTGTCGACGCTTCCGGGAACGCGACGAGAGAAAACGATTGCAGGATCGCGAATGTCAGCGAGAGTGCCATCGCTGAACTCACGTTGCCCGTCTACGGCGACGGCGCCCTTCCCGCGGAAGCAATCGCGCCGTGGGCGCGTCAAGGGAAGAAGGACCTCAGGGTAGACTTGGAAGACTGGATACCGGAGAAGGCCAGAGGAAGAGTGAGAATCTTCTTTGACCCTCCGGTGGTTCCGGGCAAGCGAGTCCGCTTTCGCTGGGGGTATTCGTTCCCAGGAGCGTTTGCGGCGGGCGACGAATGGTACTCGTACGACGTCGCGACGAGACACAGTGTGATAAGGGGCAAACTGGACTTCGACAAGCGATGGCGAATCCTCTACGCGCGCTGGCGCGACAATCTGAGCGCAAGACAGCCGGAAGTCGTCGTTAATGGGAATGTAGTCGAGTGGAAGGTCTGGTTCCCCGACGAGGGCACCAGGATTACGATCGACCTAGGTCTAGCGACGAGGAAAGACGGGCAGAGCGCACCCCATGTTGCCGCCCAACAAGGCGTTGAACCGGACGTGGAATAGCTCGGTTCAGATCATCGCTGTACTGTTCTGGCATCAAGCTTTTCAGGCTCGGCGGAGGCCGGTGGCGCTATTCCACGCCGGTTAACGCCGATCCGTCCGCTAGGCAGCAGGACCCCATGGGTGTTCTTCGTCGCTGTGTCGATGCCCTCCTGCTGGCCTGCTTGGTTGTTGGCGTTCCCCTCTCTTGGGTCCTGCGAGACGGCCTCGGTCCGGACTCCGTGGCCTCATCAGGCGCCGAAGCCGTCCTTCGCACGCTCGCAGAGTTCGGACCACCTCTCCTATTCCTGGCTGCTCTTTCCCTGGGAGTTCGTGCGGTAGAGCGGATCTCCACGCCAAAGCAGCTCTAGGTCTCGCGCCCCACAAATCACGGGCGCAAGCTATCTAGTGTGCTAGGCGGGCTCCTCACCTGACCACCCGGCTCACGCGACTAGACGGCGCGCAAGCGCCCTTGTCACCAAGTACTAGCTAGTGCCGCCTGATATCAACTGAAGTACAACGCTGATCATCTCGCCGCTGAACACCAGGTCGCTGGGCGGCGAGTCAGCGCGCTCCAACCTCTCGGCTTCTCCTCCCGTGTGAGAGTATGTGGCCATCCCAGGGAAGGGACACGCCGCGGTGGCGTTCTCCTTCGCTGTTGGGTGTCACGCAAAGAGGAGCCACCTCATGGTCCGATATTCACCGACCCTTCTCTTGACCATCGTGATTGCAGTCCTC
Source organism: Myxococcota bacterium (assembly GCA_050618055.1). Classification (GTDB taxonomy): domain Bacteria; phylum Myxococcota_A; class UBA9160; order UBA9160; family SMWR01; genus CALDCK01. The sequence goes on along the minus strand of JBNLVK010000135.1, from coordinate 23,319 downwards.
GCGGCGGGAAGCAGCGAAGCAACGGTCATACAGACAGCCAGCTACAACGGACACACATATCACCTCCTTGATTCTGATACCTGGAGCAACTCAGAGGCCGAAGCCATCTCTCTTGGGGGGCACCTGGCAACGATCAACGATAGTGCCGAGAACCAGTGGATCGCTGATACCTTCAACAGCGACTTCAGCAAGCTTCTCTGGATTGGATTCAATGATCTCGACACCGAAGGGAACTGGCAATGGATCACTGGGGAGGCGGTTGCCTTCACTTCCTGGGACAGCGGCCAGCCCGACAACGGTGCTGGAGGCAACACCGAGCAATGGGCACACCTCGGACATTCGTCTTCGCGCTATCTGTGGAACGACTACCAGGACCTCGCCTTCCATAGCGGCCAGGGAAAGCCGCTCTTCGGTGTTGTCGAGGTCGTTCCGGAACCCAGCACGGCGCTTCTTCTCGGACTTGGGCTGCTGGGTCTAGCCGTGCGTTCGAGGTGAGGTGCGGAGCCCGATCGTAGGGTCGCCGCCCAACGACGGTTGCAGCTGCCGCCTACACCAGAAGAGCGCTTCTACTCGAGAATGTTCCGGAACATCGTTCGCCGTTCCTGCGGGCCGCCTGACGAGGCCTTGCAGCTGCCACCAGCCGAAGTCCGGCCCGGGCGACTGACAGAGACGGGGATCGGCACGATGGCGATGCGTGCACTGGTATGAGGCTACGCTCACCCTGAGCGAGGTCGGTACCGATCCGGGAGGGTGAGTCCCATGTATTCCTACGATCAGGCTCTCTCCATCGTCTCCCGCCGGGTGGCACGGCAGTCGGCGGGCGGTGAGGAACATGCCGTCGACGAGGGGAAGACCACGGCCCACGAGTGGGGCTGGGTGTTCGTCTACGACGCGAAGAAGTACGTCGAGACCGGCGACGTGCAGTACGCGCTGATGGGCAACGGGCCGATCCTCTTCAACAAGCACACCGGCGAGGTCCGCCACTGCGGCTCGGCGCACCCCCCGGAGCACTACGTCGAGGAGTACGAGGCCGAGCTGCTGAACGCACCGCTAGCCGACCAGGAGTCGCCGTCATGAGCTTCGCGTTCAATCTCGTCATCTCCGCGACGGTCATCAGCTTCTGCGCGTGGCTCTCGGGACGTCTCCCGACGCTCGCCGGCTTCATCGTCGCCCTGCCGCTGGCCAGCATGCTGGTGCTTCCGCTGTCGTTCAGCGAGCACGGCGACACCGAGTCGGTCCTGCTCTTCGCGCAGAGCATCTTCGTGGCGATCCCGGTGAGCCTGGCCTTCTTCGTGCCGTTCCTGCTGGCCAACCGGTTCGGCCTCTCGTTCTGGCAGGCCTACGCGCTCGGCGCCGCCGCCCTGCCGCTGGCCTTCCTGGTCCATCGCGCCGTCACCGGGGCGTTCTTCGAGAGCTGAACCCAGGCCTCATGGGCGACGCGGGCGAGTCTCCCACCCGCGCCGCCCACCGATCACGCCTCGAGCTTCAGCTTCTTCAGCGTGATCGGGGCCTGGGAGGCTTCGTCGAACTCGGTGGCGGCCTCGACGCCCAGGCGCGCGACGTCCTCGGCCTCGGCGTCCAGCTCGTACGCCACGTACATGGCGCCGAGCGCGAAGCCCGCCCCCGAGCCCACCGCGGCGAAGCGCTGGTACTGCTCGACGGAGCGGTTCGAGTAGAGCCCGAAGATGCCGTACCGGTTCATCAGGAACAGCGTCATCTGGGTCGACTCGTACGCCTCGCTGCCCACGTCGCCCGGGTTCAGGAAGTACTCCTCCTTGAGCCTCACGTGGAGCTGCCGCGAGAACTCGAAGAGCTCCATCTCGTTGCGGACCTCCGGAAGCCGCAGGTCCGCCGACAGGGCGCTCTCGAGCACCGTCCGGTTGGCGATGAGACCCACCACACCGACCCACGACTCGCCGATGCGCAGGATCTTCTCGGGCCGCGCGGTGTAGCGCGCGGGCTGCTGCCACGACCCGTACGACGTCAGGGTCTCGGCCGCCATGCACGCGACGCCGTTCTTCTCGACCATCACGAGGGTGGACATGGCTCTCGCTCCGGGCGCCCTGCGGCGCGCGCAGGACGCCCCCATGCATCCGGACCAAGCCGGACGCGTCTTCGTTCGGGGAAACGCTTCTGGGGTGCGGGCCCGCTAGGCGGGCGAGAAACCCAGCCGAACAGACCGCAGCGACTTCAGGTGATCCTGGCGCATGTGGAACATGGTCTGCTCTCCCGTGAAGAACGGAGCTGAATAGCGCGGGGCGCAAGCTTCGTCAACGGCAAGTCGTCTGGCGTTGACGCGGCCCGGGCGGATGGTGCAGAAAGGGGCGCCGGTGGAAACGGCGGAGGCATGCATGCGCACACGGAAGAACTGGATCGTCGCGGGGGTCTTGTTCGGGCTGGCACTGACGTTCCCGGCGCTCGCGGGAGCCCAGGCGAAGGACGCACCGAAGCACACGGTCGGCGTCTTCGGAGGCGGCAGCCACGTCGACTCGGAGACCGAGTTCCACGTCGGCCTGCTCTACGAGTACCGGCCGATCCCGCTGGTGGGTCTGGGGCCGATGATCGACTACACGCCCTCGGCGTTCGACGACGGCATGAACGCCTTCGTCGGCGCCCTCCACCTGCACCCGTGGCGCGGACTCCGCCTGACGGCGGGCGCGGGCGCGGCCGTCGTCTACGACCACCACGTGGAGACCGACTTCCTGGCGCGGGTCGGCGCGGCCTACGAGTTCGAGGTGGGTCCGATCGGCCTGATGCCGACGCTCAACTTCGACTTCTTCGACAGCGAGCAGGCGGTGATCTTCGGCCTCACGGTGGTGAAGGGCTTCTGAGCGTGGTCGCTGCGCGGGGCATGGCGCCGTGGCTCGCCGTCGCCCTCGTCTTCTTCGGCTGCACCTCCGTGCGCCACTCGAACCCGCGCGCCTTCGTGAACGCCCACGGCGACGTGCAGCGGCTCTACTTCGGGAGCTACGTCACCGAGTGCTACGCGTCGGTGGAGGAGAGCGAACGCATCCGCGAGATCCTGGTGCTCCTCCAGGACGTCCGGGCGGCGGTCGTCGAGACCTACGGCCCGGAGTTCTGGTTCGTGGTCGAGTGGCGCGACGGCGAGTCCAGCCGCTACTACGCAGGCGACGACTGGATCGCGCCCATCCGCACCGGCAACCAGGACGCCATCAGCGGCTGGCGCACCCGCAGCCAGTCCTTCCAGGCGGCGCTCACGGCGGAGCTCAACGACCAGTGCTTCCGCCCCATGAAGGAAGTGGAGGAAGAGGACGCGTCCTAGGTGGTACGCTCGGCGCTCGCACCCCCAACATCGGGAACCACAAGGAGTCCTTCGTGAAGCTCGTCGCAACCGCAGCAGCCCTCTTCGCCCTCTTCCTCGTTCCCGGCCAGGTGGCCTCGGCCAGCTCCGAACGGCTGGCCAACTACTTCACCTGCAGCCTGAAGGATGGGAAGACCCGAGCCGATCTCATGGCCTTCAAGGCCAGCTACGAGGAGGCCGTCGCCGAGGCGGGGCTGGAGGGCTACGAGCTGCGCCTCCAGTTCCCGCTCTACTGGGGCGAACGGAAGGACGGCGTCTTCGTGTGGGAGGGATCGTGGAAGGACTACGCCGCCATGGACCGCATCTCGAAGTGGTTCCGCGCGTCCGAGTGGCCCGCCCGCTTCCAGCAGACCATGACGTGCGGCGAGAGCTCCCTCTGGCAGATCGTCGACTGATCGACGCGGAGGGCGCTCCCATGGCCGACGACACCCCCGAGCTCCTCGTCGAGCGCATCGACGACGTCGAGGTGCTGACGATCCACCGGCCCGAGGCGCGCAACGCGCTGACCTGGGAGACGTACCGCCTGCTGGAGCAGGCGGTGCGTAACACCAGCGCGCGCTGCCTGGTCGTCACCGGAACCGACCCGGCCTTCTGCTCCGGCGACGACGTGAAGCAGATCATGGCCGGCGCGAAGGGTCCGCCGGCCGACTCGCTGGAGCGCAAGCCGCGCCTCACCCCGGCCGCCGACGCCCTGCTCCACACCGACGTGCCGGTGATCGCGGCCGTGAACGGGGCCGCGGTCGGCTGGGGCATGGAGCTGGCGCTGATGGCCGACGTGCGGGTGGCGTCCGAGCGGGCGCGCTTCGGCGAGCTGTTCGTGCTGCGGGGCCTGTGCTGCGACGTCCCCGGCATCGCGCGGCTGGCCGGAGCGGTGGGTCGCGAGGCCGCAGCCGAGCTGCTCTTCACCGGCCGGGTGGTCGACGCCGCCGAAGCAAAGCAGCTCGGGCTCGTGTCCCGCGTCGTGCCCCACGAAGAGCTCCTGCCCACGGCGCTCGACCTGGCCCGCGCCATCGCGAGCAACCCGCCGCTGGCGGTCCGCAAGCTGAAGGCGGGCCTGCGCGAGGCCCTCGACCCGGACTGGCATGCACTCGGCGCCTGGGTCAGCACCAGCCTCGCCGAGCTGTTCCGCACCGAGGACCACCGCGAAGGCGTGCGCGCCTTCCTGGAGAAGCGTCCCCCGAGCTACGTGGGACGCTAGACGAACGCCGAGCCCACCGGAGGCGATGACATGGTCGACCTGCACGCGCTGCTCCAGGATCCGAAGATCGAGGCGGTGCTGGAGCGCTCCTACCGCGAGTGGGCGGGACAGAAGCGCCGGCTGCTCGGGCGCTTCCTGCCGGTCCTGCCGCAGATGGTGCTCGGCCGGAAGCTCGACTGGCAGGCGATGTTCCGCCGCACCCACGACCTGTACCTGCCTCTCGAGCGCGAGCAGGGAGGCCTGCTCTACGTGACGGCCCGCGCCGTCGGAGCGCGACGCATTGCGGAGTACGGCACCTCCTTCGGCGTCTCCACCCTCTACCTGGCGGCCGCCGTACGCGACAACGGCGGCGGTACCGTCATCGGCACCGAGATCCTGCCCGAGAAGGCCGAGGTGGCGCGGGCCAACTTCGCCGAGGCCGGCGTTTCCGAGCTGGTCGACCTGCGCGTGGGCGACGCCCGCGAGACGCTGAAGGACTGCGGCGGTCCGCTCGACCTGGTGCTGCTCGACGGCTGGAAGGACATCGAGCTCGACGTGCTGCGCGTCCTGAAGCCCCAGCTGCGCCCCGGCGCCCTCGTCTTCACCGACAACATCTCCACCTTCAAGGCCGACAACCGGGACCAGCGCGAGTACATGGCCGACCCGCGCAACGGCTTCCGCGCCCTGGTGCTGCCGCTGAAGGACGGCATGGAGGTGGCGGTCTACACCGGCGAGCCGGCGTAGCCGGACGCGCGCGCTCCGGCCCCCGTGCCATACTGCGCACCCATGCCCGGCGCCGACCTGCTCCAGACGATCGCCGAGGTGTCGGTCGCGTTCGCGGGCTTCGCGAGCATCGTGCTGGCGGTGCGCAGCCGGGCCACCGCCGGCCTCCAGCCCCAGGACGCCCTGCGGCTGCGCATCATGCTGGGCGCGAGCCTGGCGACGGTCGCGTTCTCGCTGGTGCCCTGGCGCTGGTCCTGCTGGCGAGCCAGCTGGCGAACGCCGTCGGGGCTCCCTGGGGCCGGAGCCTGGGCGCGCTGCTCGGCGGACTGCTGGGGCTGCTCCTCCTGTCGGGCCTCTCCTTCATCCGGCTGGTCGCGGTGGCCGCCCCGCCGGGGCCCGCTCGCGTCTCCGGCCCGGATGCTGCATCCTCCCGCGCTCGCAACAGGGAGACCCAGCCATGAAGGCCGAGGACTGCATCCTCTTTTCCGGCGCGGCGAACGGCGCCGAGGCCGCCTTCGGCGCCGCCGCCGAGAAGCGCGGCATCGCCGAGGTGAACTTCAGCTTCGAGGGCCACAACGACGCCCGCACCCGCGGCATCCGCGTGCTGACGCCGCCCGAGCTCAAGCAGGGCGACGTGAGCCTCACCTACGTGAGCAAGCTCATGCACCGCGAGTTCAAGGACACGCGGCTGTTCCGCCGCGTGCTCCAGAGCATCTGGCACCAGGTGAACAACGGCCTCGAGGTGTTCGTGGTCGGGCGTATCCTCGACGACGGCACCGTGAAGGGCGGCACCGGCTGGGGCGCCGAGTTCGCGAAGCTCTGCAACAAGCCGCTCTACGTCTTCGACCAGGGCCGCGCCGACTGGCACCGCTGGAACGGCGACGACTGGGAGGACGCGGCGACGCCGGTCATCACCCAGCCGCGCTTCACCGGCACCGGCACCCGCTTCCTGGACGCCGGCGGCGAGCGCGCCATCGAGGAGCTGTTCGAGCGCTCCTTCCGCTAGGCGCCCGTGCCCCCCGCCAGCTTCTTCGAGCACATCGCCCTGGTGGTCCACCTGGACGACCTGGTGGACTGGGGCGCCTGGCTGCGCGGACCCCTGGGCGGCCGGGCCGCCATGGGCGGCGTCGAGCCGCGGGCCGGCTTCCAGGGCGGTCAGGTGACGTACCCGGACGGCGGCATGCTCGAGCTCATCACCTGGACGCCGCGCGAGCCCGACGCGAAGCCGAGCGCGAACGAACGCTACCTGGCGAAGCAGGGGGGTGCGCGGGCCGCCCTGCACCACCTGACCTTCCTGGTCGACGACATCGACGCCGCGATCGCGCACTGCGAGTCGGTGGGCTACGCGCCCATGGTGGGCCGCCAGGGGCGCAACTGGAGCGAGTTCTTCGTGAAGGAGCCGGCGCTGCTGCCGCCGGGCCTGCTCCTCCAGGTGCTGCGCGCCGACAAGGACGCGCTGGCGAAGCAGGGCTGGCGCACCGACTGGGAGCCCTTCACGCAGCCCGCCCTGCCGGCGCCGGCGGTGCGCATCGAGGGCGTGCACCTGGCCTGCAGCGACGCCGCCCCGGCGCGCCGCGTCTTCACCAGCCTGCTCGGCGCGGAACCCGAAGGCGACGCCCTGCGCTTCGGCGCGTCGTCCATGCGGGTGTGGCTGCACGAGGGCGAGGCGCCCTCGTTCGGCCACGTGCAGCTGTCGGAGCGGCGCGGCCGCCCGCCCGTCGAGGCGGACCTCTTCCGCTAGCCCTGCTAGCTGGCCGCCGCCGCCGGAGCGCCCTTCACGCCCGGTGCGCTGTCGACCATCATGCCCACCTTGCGCCACTGGTCCTCGGTGCGCTCGGTGATGAGCCCCAGGTTGCGCAGGTTCGGCACCACCGTGTGCATGTAGGCCATGCTGTTCAGCTCGGCGAAGTTGGGCAGCGACACGAACATCTGGGTGATGCCGTCCGGGTCGAGGCCGTACTTCGGCGCCATCACGTGCAGCATGTCGAGCTGCTGGTTGGCGTTCAGCGCCTCGAGGATCTGGAAGGCCCAGTCCTCCATCGCGTTCTTCTGCTCGGTCGACGCCTCGCCCACCACGCGGCGCATCATCAGCACGCCGAAGGCGGCGTGGCGCGCCTCGTCCTGCTCCACGCGCCGCAGCGTGTCGACCAGCAGCGGGTTGCGGCACTCCTGGCGCAGCATGTCCATGATGCCCACGGCCATGCCCTCGAAGAGCGTCTGCATGCCGAGCGTCTTCTTCTGGGCGGTGTCGGCCTCGAGCAGCATGTCGAGCAGCGTCTTCAGCGTCGGCCCGATCGGGTAGATCGTGCCCATCTTGCGCTGCATGAACTTCGAGAAGGCCTCGATGTGGCGCGCCTCGTCGATCACCTGGCTCGACGCGTACCACTTCTCGTCCATCTTGTCGCAGACGTTGGTGAGCTGACCGCACAGCTGGAGCGCGGCCTGCTCGCCGTGCAGGAGCTGCGACAGCAGGTAGTTGATCTCGTCGAAGGCGGCCTGCTTCTGGGTCTGCTCGTCCTTGCCCATCAGCTTCGTCACCTGGGCCAGGATCGACGCCTCCGGGTTCACGATGAACTCGTCGGGGGAGACCGTCTGCGACCAGTCGAGGTCGGTCTCGGCGTTCCACTGGTTGACCTTGCCCTTCTCGTACAGGCGCCGCAGCTCCTCCACCTCGGAGCCGTAGTTCCACGTCCAGTGCAGCTCCATGGGCACGTCGACGTCGATCTGCTCGCGCAGCTTCGCGGCCTCGTTCTCGTCCACGAAGTCGATGACCTCGAAGTCGCCGAAGCGCTTGCGGTGTTCCTGGATGAGCTTGTCCATGGGCGGGGATCCTCCGATCAGGGGTGTGCGGCAGCGTCCGGGCGCAGGACGAGTCCACGGTGGAAGAGGTCGACCAGCTCGCGGCGCCGCCGTGCGACGGCCTCCGCAGAGAAGAGCGGACCGCCGACGATCGTCTCGCCGACGTCCGAAGAGGCGAAGTGGTAGACGCAGGCGCCGATCAGGCTCTGGAGCGTGTCGGGCACCGAGACGGGACGCAGCACGCCGCGCTCGACGCCCTCGGTGAGCAGGCGCGACACGTCGGTCAGGATGCGCGCCAGCGTCTTCTCGGCGGACAGGAGCTCGGGCGGCGTGTCCGTGCCGAAGGTCTCGTCCTCGAACAGGGCGCGCAGCAGCAGGCGGGCGGTGGTCGGCACCTCGGCCAGCGCGTCCACCAGCGCCTCGATCGTGCGCGAGAGCCGCGCCACCGGGTCGCCGGTGGCACCGAGCACCGGGTCGAGCCGCTCGCCGATGCGCAGCAGCACCCGGTCGAGCACCTCGCCGTAGAGCTCCTGCTTGCTGCGGAAGTGGTGGAAGAGGGACGACTTCCCGAGCCCCACCCGGTCGGCCACCTCCTTCAGGCCCACGCCGGCGTAGCCGCTGCGGGCGAACAGGGCCTCGGCGACGTCCAGGATCTTCTCGCGGGAGCTGAGGGGCTCGGACATGCTTCCTCGGGTCTCGGGGCCCGACCGATCGGTCGGGAGCACCCTACCCGACCGATCGGTCGGGTGCAAGCGTCCCGGCTTCATCGGCCGATCGCGGCCCCGACGTGACCGGATCCGACACGGCCCCGGCCGAAGCTGACCCTGGACCCTTCGACGTTGGAGACCGCCATGCAGGAATTCCAGGAGATGATCGCCGCCTCGCCCCTCCTCCAGGGCCTCGACCCCCGGCTCGTGGCGCTGGCGGCAACGGCCCTGCTGGCCGCCCTGTTCGGCGGTCTGCTGGTGCTGGCGCTGGTGCGGCGCGGGCCGCGCCCCGAGCAGTTCCAGGCCCTGGCCGCCGAGGCCCTCCAGCGCAACAACGAGGGCTTCCTGGCCCTGGCCGCCGAGCGGCTGCGCGCCCAGCAGGAGGCGTCGGCCGTCGATCTCGACGGGCGCCACAAGGCCATCGAAGACCTGGTGAACCCGCTCCACGAGGTGGTGCTGCGCTTCCAGGAGGAGAACCAACGGCTCGAGCGCGCCCGCCTGTCCCAGACCGGCGAGGTGGGCGAGCAGCTGCGGGCGCTGGCCACCCAGACCGGCGAGCTGTCGCGGGCACTCCAGGCGCCGGGGGCGCGCGGCCGCTGGGGCGAGCTGACGCTGCGCCGCACCGTCGAGCTGGCCGGGCTGTCGGCCCACTGCGACTTCGCCGAGCAGGTCACCCTCGGCTCCGGGCGCGGCGCCCTGCGTCCCGACCTGCTGGTGCGCCTGCCGTCGGGTCGCGAGATCGCCGTCGACGCGAAGGTGCCCCTCGACGCCTACCTGGACGCCAGCAAGGCCGAGAGCGACGCCGACCGCGCCGAGGCGCTGGCCCGCCACGCCCGCCAGATCAAGCGCCACGTGGACGGGCTGTCGTCCCGCGGCTACGCCGAGCGGCTGGACCGCTCGCCCGAGTTCGTGGTGCTGTTCCTGCCCCACGACGGCTTCCTGTCCGCCGCCGTCGAGGCCGACCGCGACCTGGTGGCCAACGCCATGGAGCGCAGCGTGGTGGTGGCCACGCCGGCCACCCTGTTCGCGCTGCTGGCGGCGGTGGCCCAGGGCTGGCGCGAGCAGGCCCTGGCCGAGAACGCCCGGCAGATCCTGGCGCTGGCGGCCGAGATGGACGACCGGCTGGGGGTCGTGTGCGAGCACCTGGGCAAGCTCGGCAGCTCGCTCACCCGCTCGGTCGACGCCTACAACGCCACCGTCGGATCCTTCGAGTCGCGCGTGCTGGTGCAGGCGCGGCGCGTGCGCGAGCTGGGCGTCGCCGGCGCGCGATCGCTCGAGGCGCCGGCCGCCGTCGACGTCGCGGCGCGCACGCCGCGCAGCGAGCCTACGGCGTGACCACCTCGACCGGTCCCAGGTCCTCCACCTGGGGCACGATCTCCGCCGCCGGCCCGACCAGCACGATGGCCGCCCGGTCCGGGTGGAGCAGGTCGCTCGCCGAGCGGGCGATCTCTTCGGCGGTGGTCGCGCGCACCCGCGCGCGGTAGGTGTCGAGCGAGTCCTCGGGCAGCCCGTGCACGTCCAGGTCGACCAGGGCCTGCACCACCGCGTCCGACGTCTCGAGCCCCATCGAGAAGCGGCCCACCGCCAGCGTGCGCGCCCAGGCCACCTCCTCGTCGTCCGGCGGATCGCTGCGGCCCCGCTCCAGCTCGGCCAGCACCAGGTCGAGGGCGCGGCGCACCGTCGGCACCTTGGTGAAGGTCGACGCCAGGTAGGGTCCGGGCGCGCGCCGCATGGAGAAGCCCGACCAGACGCCGTAGGTGAGGCCCTCCTCGGTGCGCAGCGCCGCCATCAGCCGCGACGAGAAGCCGCTACCCCCGACGACCAGGTTCATCAGACCCGCCGCCACGCGCTCGTCGTCGGTGCGTGCGATGCCCTCGTGGGCCACCACGATGCGCGCCTGGGCCAGGTCGGGACGGTCGACCACCAGGATCCTGCGCGCCTCGGGCGTGGTGGCCGGCGGCAGCGGTCCGACCGGCGGCACCTCGCCCGGCTGCCAGTCGCCGAAGCGGTCGCGCACGCGCGCAATGATGTCGGCCGCCTCCACGTCGCCCGACACCGAGAAGACGGCGTTGTTCGGCAGGGCGATCTGCTGGTGGAAGGCGCGGGCGCGGGCCGCGTCGAAGCGAACCACGGTCTCGGCGGTGCCGGTGGTGGGCACGCCGAAGCGGTGTCCGTCGTAGAGGGCGGTGCCCATGTACCAGCCGGCCAGCGTGGCCGGATCGTCCTTGGCCCGCTCGAGCGCCGCCAGGCGCTCGCTGCGCGCGCGCTCCGCCTCGGCCGGGTCGAAGCGCGGCGCCAGCACCATGTCGGCCAGCACGCCCATCAGGAAGTCGAGGTCGCGCGACAGGCCCACCGCCGACACGCTCACCTCGTCCCAGCCGGCGGCCGCGCCGGCCGACGCGCCCAGCCGATCCACCGCCTCGGCGAACTGGAGAGCGTCGCGCGCGCCCGCGCCGCGCTGGAGCAGCTCGGCGCTGAACGACGCCAGGCCCGCGTCCTCGGCCGGCAGCATCGCCTCGCCGCGGCGGAAGGTGACACCCAGCACCACCCGCGGCAGGCGCGGGTCCTCGAGCACCAGCACGGTGAGCCCGTTGTCCAGCGTCGTGCGGTGGAGGCGCCCCTCCTGCACGACCGGGGCGTCCGGCGGCGGCGGCGGCGGCAGCTCCCAGGCCTTGGGCGTCTGGCAGCCGGCCAGCAGCGCGGCCAGCCCGGCGGCGACGAGCGCGCGGCGCATCAGCCCTCCTCCGCCGGCGGCGGCACCACGTGCACCACGCTGCGCTTCGACTGCAGCAGGTACTTCTGCGCCACCCGCTGCACGTCCTCGGCGGTCACGGCCTGGATGCGCTCCAGCCGCTCGGCCAGCGGGCGCACGCGCCCCAGGCTCGCCATCTCGCGTCCGATCCGGGCCGCCAGGGCGTGGCTGGTTCCGCCGCTCGCCACCAGGCCCACCTCGAGCTGTCGCTTCGCCTTGGCCAGCTCCTCCTCCGACACCGGCTCGCGCTTGGCCCGCTCGATCTCCTCGAAGAAGAGCTCCTCGACCTTCCCGATCTCGGCGTCGGGACGCACGCTCGCGATGGCCAGGAACACGCCGGCGTGGTCCAGCTCCCAGTAGCCGCCCTCGGCCGACAGCGCCTGCGCCGACTCGTAGACCAGGCTGCGGTAGAGCCGACTCGAACGGCCCTGGGAGAGGATCACCGACAGCACGTCGAGGGCCTCGCCGTCGTCGTGTCCGGTGGGCGGCGCGTGCCAGCCGGCAGCCAGCACCGGCGCGCGCGCGTCGAAGTGCACGACGGCGCGACGCTCGCCCTCCTGCACCGGCTCCTCGGTGGGGTTGCGCGGAATCTCGCCCTTGCGCGGCAGCGTGCCGAAGGTGCGGCGGACGTGGTCGAGGGTGGGCTCGGTGTCGAAGTCGCCGGCGATGGCGATGACGATGTTGTTCGGCGCGTAGAAGGTGTCGAAGAAGTCGCGGCAGACCTCGACGGTCGCCTTCTCGACGTCGCTGCGCCAGCAGATCACCGGCCAGCGGTACGGGTGCGCCTGCCAGACCAGCGCCAGCAGCGTCTCGTAGGCGCGCCCCATGGGCTGGTCCTCGGTGCGCATGCGGCGCTCCTCCAGCACCACCTTGCGCTCGCTCGACAGCGTCTCCTCGCTGATGTCCAGGTTCGCCACCCGCTCGTGCTCGAGGTCGATGATGAGCGGCAGCGACTCGGAGGTGACGTCCTCGAAGTAGACCGTGTGGTCCCGGTTCGTGAAGGCGTTGATGCTGCCGCCGCGCGCGGTCACCAGCCGCGCGTGCTCCTCCGCAGCCAGGTTCTCGGAGCCCTTGAACATCATGTGCTCGAAGAGGTGGGCCAGGCCGGTGTAGGACGACTCGTCCGACGAGCCCACGTTCACCCACATCTGGAAGGACACGACCGGAGTGGTGTGGTCCTCCAGGGTGAGCACCGTGAGGCCGTTCTCGAGCCCGGTCACGCGCATGCGCGCAGCCGGGTCGTCCAAGGCCTTCGCGTCGGCGGCGACGATCAGGAACGTCCACAGGACCCAGGCGCACGCCCGGCGGATCGGCTTCATGGCGCGCGGTACAGTATCCGGCACCGGGTCGGGTGTCGAGGAGACGAGCGGGTTCATGGAAGACATGCAGTGGGAAGACGCCGCACTGCGCGATCTGTTGCGGTCCACCCGCACGATCGCGGTGCTGGGCATCAAACAGGGAGATGCCGACGACGCCTTCCGGGTTCCCCGATATCTCCAGGCGCAGGGCTACCGCATCCTGCCGGTGAACCCGAAGCTCGAGACGGTGCTGGGCGAGCCGGTGGCGAAGCACCTGGCCGGCGTCGCCGAGCCCTACCAGCTGCTGAACGTGTTCCGGGCCGCGGCCCACCTGCCCGGCCACGTCGACGAGATCCTGGCGCTCGAGCACCGTCCGCGCGCCGTCTGGTTCCAGCTCGGCATCCGCGACGACGCGTCGGCCGCGCGCCTGGCGGAGCACGGCATCGCCGTGGTGCAGGACCGCTGCCTGATGGTGGAGCACCGCCGGCTGCTGGGGCCCGTCGCCGCGGACGCACCGTGAGCGACCGCATCCGGGTGCGCGTCGACTACGACTTCGCCTCGAGCCTCTGCTACGTGGCGCACCGCTGCATGCAGCGCCTGGCCGGCGACGTCGACGCCCTGGGCATCGACCTCGCCTGGTCGCCCGTCGACCTGACGCGCATCACCGGCTGGCGGCGCGGGGCCGAGGTCGACGACGACCGCCGGCGCAACGTCGAGCGCGTGTCGCGCGAGCTGGGCGTGCCGCTCCAGATGCCGCGGGTCTGGCTCGACTCGCGCCCGGCCCACGCGGTCGCCCTGTGCCTCGACGACGCGAAGCAGGCCACCTGGCGCGAGGCCTGCTTCTCGATGATCTACGAGGCCGGCCGCTGGCCCACCCCCGAGAACGTGGAAGGGCTGGTGCGCCAGCTCGGCATCGACCTCGACCCGGCGGCGCTCGAGCGCGCCGACGACGAGCTGCACGCCCGCACGCGCGCCGCCCACGAGCAGGAGGTGACCGGCGTGCCCAACTTCATGCTGGGGCGCTGGCCCTTCGGCGGCATCCAGAACGACGACACGATGCTGTCGATCCTGGGGCGCTTCGCCGCGAAGGAGAGAGGAGAGGCGCGATGACCCGGCGCGGCGGCGACCGCACCGTCTACTCGAGCGAGCACGGGCGCATGTGCCCCCTGTGCGGTCGCCGGCAGAAGGACTGCGTGTGCCGCAAGAACCCGCGCACCGCGAAGCCCGAGGGCGACGGCGTCGTGCGGGTGCGGCGCGAGAGCAAGGGACGCCGCGGCAAGACGGTGACCACCATCTCCGGCGTCCCCCTGGCCGCCGACTACCTGCGCGAGCTGGCCGGCGAGCTGAAACGCCGCTGCGGCACCGGCGGCTCTGCCAAGGACGGCATCATCGAGATCCAGGGCGACCACCGCGACGTGCTGGCCGAAGAGCTGCGGGGTCGGGGGTACACCGTCAAGTTCGCTGGGGGGTAGCTGGGCCGGTCGGCGGGGGGCCTTCCGGGGAAGTCAAGCGCAGCCTGCGGGTGTTCGGCCGACGGAGTGCGGTGGGGGGCGCGACGGGCGCGATCGCGACGCGCAGCGCTCCGGCGAGCCATGAGCCGGAAGGCCCCCCGCCGACCGGCCATGCAACCGACCCGCGCTAGGCGCGGACCAACCACCCCCCGTCGACGACGAGCACGTGGCCGGTCACGTAGGCGGCGGCGTCGCTCACCAGGAAGAGGGCGGCACCCTTCACGTCGTTCTCGGTGCCGGCGCGCTTCAGCGGGATCTGGTCGAGGAAGCGGGCGAGCGTGGCCTCGTCCTTGCGGACGTACTCCATCATGTCGGTGTCGAAGGCGCCCGGCGCGATCGCGTTCACGCGGATGCCGTGGGGCGCGAGCTTGACCGCCATGTCCATGGTGAGCGCGTTCACCGCGCCCTTGGCGGCGGCGTAGGAGACCGCCGGCTCCTTCTCCTCGAGCGACCCGCGCATGCCCGACACCGACGAGATGTGCAGGATCGACCCGCCGCCGTGCTCCACCATGTGCCGCGCCACCCGCTGTGACAGGATCCACAGGCTGCGCACGTTCACGTCGAACACCCGGTCCCAGCCGTCGACGGGGAACTCGAGGGTGGGCGCGCCGAAGATCACCCCCGCGTTGTTGACCAGCACGTCGAGGCGGCCCACCGCGTCGATCGCCCGATCCGCCAGATCCTCGGCGGCGCCGCGCTCGGCCAGGTCGGCGGCCAAGGCGAAGCCCCGGCGTCCGCGCTCCTCCACCAGCGCGACCGTCTCCTCGCAGTTGGCCAGCTTGCGCGACGCCACCACCACGTCGGCGCCCGCTTCGGCCAGGCCCAGCGCGATGTGGCGGCCGATGCCGCGGCCGCCGCCGGTGACCAGCGCGCTGCGGCCGGAGAGGTCGAACAGGTCGCGCACGGGCGTGGCGTTCAACGCGCGCTCAGTCCTCGCGGGTCAGGATGAACCAGCTGCCCAGGTCGCGGCCCTTGCGCGCCGCGGAGCCGATGGTCACGTGCTCCGACACGCGGCGCAGCGTGTCGATCATGAAGCCGTAGACGAAGCGCGAGAGCCCGATGTCGTTGGGCTTGATGTCGGGCCAGCCGTCCGGGTGCGTATCGGGCACGCGGTTGTAGTCGACCAGCACCTCCGGACGCCCCTCGGCCTCGACGGCGACGAAGTAGCCCGGTCCGGTGACCTTCGACAGGGTCTGGAAGTTGAAGCCGTAGAGCGCGTCGGGCTTGGCCGGGTCGGCGCCGCGCGGACGGCAGAAGCGCTTCTCGAAGTGGGTGAACGCGGGCAGCGTGTTCCTGCCGTAGTGGCGCACCGGGGTGAAGTCGGCGACGCCGGCCGGCACCAGGTCTTCCAGGCAGAGCGGCAGGAAGCGGTCGACGGCGGCGTAGAGTCTTCGCTGCTCGCCGCGCCCCAGGCTGTGCGTGGCCTCGACCCGTTCGGCGTGGCTCATGCCGTCGAGCAGCTTCGCGACCGCCGCCGGGTCGACCACCGACTCCGCGACGCGCGCCTTCAACTCCCGGGCCGGTCCGCTCATGCTTCACCTCCGATCCCCGAGGGTACCCCGAACCCGCCCGAGCGCGCCGGAGAAGCCTGCCGGGCCGTGCAGACATCGGCGCAACCGCCCGTGTTCAAAGGCGTCGTATGCGCACTACCGCCAGTCCGCTAAACTCCGCGCGCCACGGGTCCGAAGCCTTCGGACCGTCTCGAACGCTCTCGCGGAGCCCCGCTCCCGCGACTGGAAGGAGCCCCCACATGGCCGACACGGCACAGCTTCGCGTAGACGGCGAAACCCTGGACCTCCCGATCGTCGAGGGCAGCGAGGGCGAACGCGCGATCGACATCTCGAAGCTGCGTTCCACCACCGGCCTGATCACCCTGGACCCGGGCTACGCCAACACCGGATCCTGCAAGAGCGCCATCACCTTCATCGACGGCGAGAAGGGCATCCTGCGCTACCGGGGCATTCCCATCGAGCAGCTGGCGGAGCACAGCTCGTTCCTCGAGGTGGCGTACCTGCTGATCTACGGCGAGCTGCCCAAGGCGACGCAGCTCGAGAACTTCGTCAACTCGATCACGCGGCACACCATGCTGCACGAGGACTTCCGCGTCTTCTTCCGGGCGCTGCCCAAGGACGCCCACCCGATGGCGGCGTGCTCGGCGGCGGTCGGTGCGCTGTCGGCCTTCTACCCCGACTCCCTCGATCCGCGCGATCCGCGCCAGGTCGAGATCTCGGTGCACCGGCTGATCGCGAAGATGGGCACGATGGCGTCCTACGCCTACAAGCACTCCATCGGCCAGCCCTTCATGTACCCGCGCAACGACCTCTCCTACTGCGGGAACTTCCTGCACTTGATGTTCGGCATCCCGTGCGAGGAGTTCGAGGTCGCCCCGGTGATCGAGAAGGCCATGGACCTGCTGCTGATCCTGCACGCGGACCACGAGCAGAACTGCTCGACCAGCACCGCGCGGCTGGTGGGCTCTTCGATGGTGAACCTGTTCGCCGCCATCTCCGCCTCGATCAGCGCGCTCTGGGGCCCCAGCCACGGCGGCGCCAACCAGAAGGTGATCGAGATGCTCGCCGCGATCCGCGACGAGGGCATCACCGCCCGCGAGTTCGTGGAGCGCGCCAAGAAGGGCGACGACACCTCGCGCCTGATGGGCTTCGGCCACCGCGTGTACAAGAACTTCGACCCGCGCAGCAAGATCATCAAGAAGGCCTGCTTCGACGTGCTCGAGAAGCTGGGCGTCCACACGAAGCTGCTGGAGATCGCGGTGGAGCTGGAGGAGATCGCGCTGAAGGACGACTACTTCGTCGGGCGCAAGCTCTACCCGAACGTCGACTTCTACTCGGGCGTCATCTACAACGCGATCGGCACGCCGGCCAACATGTTCACGGCCAACTTCGCGCTGGGCCGCATGCCCGGCTGGATCGCCCAGTGGATGGAGCTGCACCACGACCCGGACTTCAAGATCGGCCGCCCGCGCCAGGTCTACACCGGCCCGACGCTGACGGACTACACGCCGATCGAGAAGCGTTGAGCCCGGGGGCCAAGCAGCTCGTCTGGCTGGACGGGCGCGTCCGGCGCCGCGACGAGGCCGGCATTCCGGTCGACGACAGCGCCTACGCCGAGGGCCGGGGCTGCTACACCACCGCCCGCATCCGCGGCGGGCGCGTGGCCTTCGAGGAGCACCACGTGCGGCGGCTGGCGCGCGGCGCCGCCGGGCTGCGGCTGGGCGCCCTCGACGCCCTGGCGGTCC
Organism: Myxococcota bacterium; assembly: GCA_050618055.1. GTDB lineage: Bacteria > Myxococcota_A > UBA9160 > UBA9160 > SMWR01 > CALDCK01. The sequence continues at coordinate 5,774 of JBNLVK010000135.1, read as the reverse complement.
GTCACGCGCTGCGCGACCTGGCGAAGGCCGCCTTCCCCGACGGCGAGGGGATCGTGCGGGTGCAGGTCTCGCGGGGCGAGCCCCGCGCGCGGGTCGTGGGCGTTCCCCGCGAGCTGGGCGAGGAGCGCGCGGTCTGGAGCGCCGTCTGCGCGAAGACCCCCCACGAGGGCCCGATCGTGGCCGGCAGCCACAAGCTGACCCACCGGCTGGTGCTGGCGCTGGCCATGGACGAGGCCCGCGACGCCGGCGCCGACGAGGCTCTCCTGTTCGACCGCGACGGCCGCCTGGTCGAGGGCACCCGCAGCAACGTGGTGGCCGTGACCCGGGCGGGCCGGCTGGTGACGCCGCCGCTCGCCCGCGGAGCCGTGGCCGGCGTGGCGCGACAGGTGCTCTGCGAGCGCGTCCCGGAGCTCGCGGAGCGCGACCTGCGCCGCGCCGACCTGCTGGACGCCCACGCCGTCTTCTGCACCAACGCGGTGCGCGGCGCGCGCCGCGTCGGACGCCTCGACGGCCGCCCCCTGGTGGGAGACGACGACGCCGCGGCGCCGTGGAGCGCACGTCTTTCCGAAGTCCTGGAGGCCACCGAATGACGAAGGGTGCCGTGCTGGTGACGGGAGCCACCGGTCTGATCGGCCGGCGGCTGGTCGACGCGCTGCTCCACGAGGGGCACGAGGTGCGCGCGCTGTCGCGGTCCGGTGCCAGCGCCGGGCTGCCGGCGGCCGTGAACGTGCAGAGCTGGAACGGCCGCACGCTGCCGCCCGAGTCGATCTTCTGGGCCGAGGCGGTGGTCCACCTGGCCGGCGAGCCGGTCTTCGGCGGCCGGCTCACCGACGAGCGCCGCCGCCGCATCCGCGAGAGCCGGGTCGAGTCGACCCGCCAGATCGCCGAGGCCGTGGCGGCCCTGCCCGAGGCCGACCGGCCGAAGACGCTGGTGTGCGCCTCGGCGGTGGGCTTCTACGGATCGCGCGGCGACGAGGTCCTGGAAGAGACGGCGGCCCCGGGCGAGGGCTTCCTCGCCGACGTGTGCCGCGAGTGGGAGGCGGCCGCGGCGGAGGTCGAGGCGCACGGCGTGCGCCGCGTCAGCCTGCGCCTCGGGATCGTGCTGGCGAAGGGGGGCGGTGCGCTGCCCATGATGGCCCTGCCCTTCCGCTTCGGCGTCGGCGGGCGCCTGGGCGACGGTCGCCAGTGGTTCCCCTGGGTGCACATCGACGACGTGGTGGGCATCTGCCTGGCCGCGCTCCACGACGAGACCTACCGCGGCGCGGTCAACGTGACGGCGCCGGCCCCGGTGACCAACGCCGAGCTGACCCGGGCGCTGGGGCGCACGCTGAACCGCCCCACCCTGATCCCGGTGCCGGCCTTCGTGCTGCGCGCGGGTCTGGGCGAGCTGTCCGACGAGCTCCTGGGAAGCCGGCGGGCGCACCCGGCGGCGGCGCTCGCCAACGGCTACGCCTTCGCCTACACGCAGCTGGAGGACGCCCTCGCCGCCGAGCTGTAGCGCCGGGGCGCTAGTGGGCGGTGGGCGGCGTCGCGAACAGCCGGGGCAGGACCTCCTTGGCCGTGACCTCGGAGACCTCGCCCGACACCTCGTAGTAGCCGCAGGACACCGACGGCTCGGTGGCCGCCGGGAAGTGCTCCCGGAAGCTCTCGAGCAGGCGCTCGATCACGCGCTCGGCCTGGGCGACGGTGACGTCGGTCAGCAGCAGCACGGCGCGCTCGCGCGTCATGCGGAACACCGAGTCGTCCACCCGCAGCTCGCTCTCGACGAAGTTCACCACCTCGGGGAACAGGATGTCCCCCTCGAAGCCGCCCAGCCCCACCAGCACCGACGAGAGGTGGTGCTCCGACGCCAGCCCCTGCGCGCGGCTCAGCAGCTCGCGCAGCCGACTGGGGTGGTCGTAGGAGGTGCGGCCCTGGGGAATCGTCGCCATGGGGGAAGTATCGTCGAAACGACACCGAATCTGAAGAGCCGGGGCGGACGGAGCTGCGACGTGCAGCGGCCGCGCAATCGGGTGCGGGAACCGGCGTCGTCGTCTAGGGTCGCCGAGGATGGACCCCCGCGCCGCGCAACGGCTCTCCCGCCTGGCTCTCGCCTTCGCCGTCCTCGTCGGTGTGACCGAGACGCTGATCGTGCTGGGCGCCCTGGTGCGCGCCCACGAGGCGGGGCTGGCCTGCCCCGACTGGCCGCTCTGCTTCGGCGAGTTCATCCCCGCCTTCGACCTGAAGGTGGCCTTCGAGTACTCGCACCGGGTGCTGGCCGGCAGCGTCAGCCTGGCGTTCGCCACGCTGGCCGTGCTGGCCTGGCGCGATCCGGCGACCGGCGCGGCCACGCGCCGCTGGATCGTGGTGGGGGCCGTGCTGCTGGTCGTGCAGGTGCTGCTCGGGGCGCTCACCGTCTGGAAGCTGCTGGCGTCGTGGACCGTGACGTCCCACCTGCTGACCGGCAACGCCTCCGCCCTGTGCGTGCTGTTCGCGGCGCTCTCGCTGCGCGAGACGGCGCGCGGCGCCGGCGCGACCCCGGTGCCCGCCGGCGTGCGCAACGCGGTGGCGTTCGTGGCGGCGCTGCTGCTGCTCCAGATGGTGCTGGGCGGCCTGGTCTCGTCCCAGTTCGCCGGCATGGCCTGTCCGCTCTGGCCCACCTGCAACGGCGAGATCTGGTTCCCCAGCCTGCGCGGCAACGTCGGGCTCCACCTGGTGCACCGCTGGAACGGCACGCTGCTGGCCGTGGCGCTGCTGGCGCTGGCCTGGATCGGCCGGCGCACGCCGGGCCTGGCGCGCCTGCTGCTGCTGGCGGCGGCGCTGGGCGTGGCCCAGACGGTCGTCGGCATCGCCAACGTGCTGCTCGCCATTCCGGTCGAGGTGACCGGCCTGCACTCGGCGCTGGCCGCGGCGCTGGTGCTCACCGTGGGCAGCGCCACGCGCCGATCGCTCCAGAGCTAGCGTCCCCCGGCGCGGCTTGCGATGCTAGCCGGCCTCGGAGGGGTCCATGCGCTCGTATCAGGTGTTCGCCGGCATGTCGCAGGAACGCGCGGTGGCGATGATGAAGACGCTGAAGGCGGAGGCGCCGGGCATGTTCCGCCAGGCCGTGGACGCCGCGGCCATCGCCATCAAGGCGCGGCCCGTCTACATGCGGCGCCAGCCCTTCGAGAAGCGGGCCGAGGCGGTGCGCCGCTCGCTGGCCCGCGTGGTGGCGAACCCGGTGGCCGACGAGCTGCTGGCCGTCTACTTCCTGGAGTGCCGCAAGGACCTCCTGCTCGAGTGGCTGGACGGGGTGGGCCTGGCCCACGACGACGGCACCCTGGAGGAGGACGAGCCCGCCCAGCCCGACGCCGCGAAGCTCGACGCCGCGGTCGAGGCCTTCCTGGGCGCCGACGACGACCCGGACCGCGAGCTGCTGCTCCAGGCCTTCGCGGCCCAGTCGGCCGTGGAGTGGCCGCTGCTCGACGCGCGCTTCGAGTCGAGCGCCCCCGACGCGGCCCAGGGCTAGCGGCGGACCGGGGGGCAGCGTGGCCCACGACGTCCGGGTGAGCGCCTGCATCATCACCCGCGACGAGGAGGACCGGCTGCCGGACTGCCTCGCCTCGCTCGGCTGGTGCGACGAGATCGTCGTCGTCGACTCGGGCTCGGGCGACCGCACCTGCGAGATCGCCAAGAGCGCCGGCGCGCGGGTGATCGAGCGCGACTGGCCCGGGCACGTGGCCCAGAAGGAGTTCGCGGTGCGCGCCGCGCAGAACGACTGGGTGTTCTGCATCGACGCCGACGAGCGGGTCTCGCCGGCGCTGGCGACGGAGATCGAGGCGCTGCGCGCGTCCGGCTTCGGCGATGCCGCCGGCTTCTCGGTGCCGCGCCTGTCGAGCTACCTGGGCGGCTGGATCCGCCACGGCAGCTGGTACCCGGACCGCAAGCTGCGACTGTTCGACCGCCGCCGCGGCGGCTGGGGCGGCCGCGATCCGCACGACCGGGTCGAGGTCGACGGTCCGGTGCGCGCGCTGGCGTCCGACCTGGAGCACCACCCCTACCGCAGCTTCGGCGACCACCTGCGCACCATCGACCGCTACGGCGACATCATGGCCGAGGAGCTGCGGCGCGACGGCAGGCGGGCGCGCCTCCTCGACATCGTCCTGCGCCCGCCGCTGCGCTTCCTCACCTTCTACCTGCTGCGTGGCGGCTTCCGCGACGGCTGGCGCGGCCTGCTGCTCGCCTACATGGCCGCCCACTACGTGCGCGTGCGCTACGTGAAGCTCTGGCTGCTGGACCGCGAATGATCGAGCTCGAGGCCCTCACCAAGCGTTTCGACGGACGGGACGACGAGGGGGGCGGAGCGACCGCGGTAGACGGGCTCTCGCTCCAGGTGGAGCGGGGCGAGCTGCTGGTGCTGCTGGGCGGCAGCGGCTGCGGCAAGACCACCACCCTGAAGATGGTGAACCGGCTGATCGAGCCGACCTCGGGCCGTGTGCGCGTGGACGGTCGCGACACGGCCGACGTGCCCGGGCCCGAGCTGCGCCGCAGCATCGGCTACTGCTTCCAGCAGATCGGCCTGTTCCCCCACCTGACCGTGGCCGAGAACGTGGCCGTCACGCCGAGCCTGCTCGGCTGGGACGCGGAGCGCACGCGGCGGCGCGTCGACGATCTGCTGGCGCTGGTGGAGCTGGAGCCCGGCGAGTACCGGGAGCGCCTGCCCGACGCGCTGTCCGGCGGCCAGCAGCAGCGGGTGGGCCTGGCGCGGGCGCTGGCCGCCGAGCCCCAGGTCATGCTGCTCGACGAGCCCTTCGGCGCCCTCGACCCGCTGACCCGCGACCGGCTCCAGCAGGAGTTCCAGCAGATCCGCCGGGAGCTGGCGCTCACGGCCATGTTCGTCACCCACGACATGGTCGAGGCGCTGCTGCTCGGCGACCGCATCGCCGTGCTCGACGCGGGACGGCTGGTGCAGGTCGGTACGCCCGAGGAGCTTCTGCGCACGCCGGCCAACGAGACCGTGGCCGGCCTGATGGAGACGCCGCGCCGCCAGGCGGACGTGGTCGACCGCCTCCTGGGCCGGGAGCCGGGATCGTGAGCGATCAGCTGGCCCTGGTCCCGGGCTACCTCACCGCCCACCTCCAGCTCTCGCTGGTGGCGCTGGCCGTCGGCACGGGCGTGAGCGTGCCCCTCGGCATCTGGCTCACGCGGCGTCCGTCGCTCGAGCCGGGCGTGCTCGGCGTGGCCAGCGTGATCCAGACGATCCCGTCGCTGGCGCTGCTCGCCATCATGGTGCCGGCGCTGGCCGCGCTGGGCGGACTGCTCGCCGGCCTGGGCGTCGAGCTGCGCGGCATCGGCTACACGCCGGCACTGATCGCGCTCTCGCTCTACAGCGTGCTGCCGATCCTGCGCAACACGGTGGCCGGCCTCGAAGACGTCGATCAGGCGGTCATCGAGTCGGCCAAGGGTATGGGGCTCAACAAGTCGCAACGGCTGGTGCGCATCGAGCTACCACTGGCCTGGCCGATCATCCTCACCGGGATCCGCGTCGCCACCCTGCTCAACCTGGGCATCTCGGCCATCGCCCCGCTCGTCGGCGGCACCGGTCTCGGTCGCTACATCAACGACGGCCTCCAACGCTTTCCCGACGTCGCATCGGTCGAACGAATGTGGACCGGCGTCGTCTTCACCATCGTGTTGGCGCTCATCGCCGACCTGGCTTTCACCCTGATACGTCGGTTGACGACGTCGAAAGGAATCCGCTCATGACCGATCATTCCACCGTCGTTTCCGGAGCGCCCGGCGCCGACGCGCCGCGC
>JBNLVK010000134.1:0-3733 GCA_050618055.1 Myxococcota bacterium | reverse complement strand
CGATCGGAACGCGGGCCTCGACTGGACGGAGCGGGCGCCGATCCAGGCGCGGCTCAAGGTAGCCTGCAAGCGTGCACTCGTTCATTTCGGGGTGGATGCGGGCAGGGCGGACGAGATCGCCGGCCGGCTCGTGGCGTGGCTTCGAGTCCAGATCGGGAGCTCCGGCCTGGCCGCCGCCACACCGCCCGCCGCGGCCGGAGGTTCGCCGGGATGAGCGGCCGCTTCACCGAATCCGTCGTCGAAGACGCGGCCCTCGCCTGGCTAGAAGGCCTGGGTTACAAGATCAAGCACGGCCCCGAGATCGCAGCGGGAGAGTCCGGCGGCGAGCGCAGCGACCCGAACTACCGCGACGTCGTGCTGGGAGGCCGGCTGCGGCAGGCGCTCGCGCGGCTCAACCCCACACTTCCCTCTGAGGCCATCGACGACGGGTTCAAGAGGCTGACCCGGCTGGATGCGCCGTCGATCATCGAACGCAACCGCGCGATGCACCGCATGCTCGTGGATGGCGCGACCGTGGAGTACCGTCGCGCAGACGGCTCGATCGCGGGTGACCAGGCGCGCGTGATCGACTTCGAGGATCCAGGTAGCAACGACTGGGTAGCCGTAAACCAGTTCACTGTGTCGGAAGGGCCGCACACACGCCGGCCGGACGTGGTGCTGTTCGTAAACGGGCTGCCGCTGACGGTGATCGAGCTCAAGAATGCAGCGGACGAGAACGCCACCGTCTGGTCCGCGTGGCAGCAACTCCAGACCTACCAGGCGCAGATCCCGGCCCTCTTTGCCGCGAACGCGACGTTGGTCGTCTCGGATGGTGTCGAGGCCCGTATCGGCGCGCTCGGTGCCGGCAAGGAGTGGTTCAAGCCCTGGCGGACGATCTCGGGCGAGGGCGATGCGCCGGCCTCGATGTCCCAGTTACAAGTGGTGCTAGAGGGCGTGTTCGACAAGCGCCGCTTCCTCGATCTTATACGCCATTTCATAGTCTTCGAGGACGAAGGGGGCGGGAAGCTGGTAAAGAAGCTGGCGGGCTATCACCAGTTCCACGCGGTCAATGCGGCGGTCGAAGAGACGCTGCGGGCGGCGCACAATTTGGCTGTTGACCGGGTCGCCGACGGCCCTGGCGAGTACCAAAACGGGCTGCGGCACGGAGGTGAGCCCGGCGACCGGCGCGTGGGAGTTGTCTGGCACACGCAGGGCTCGGGCAAGAGCCTGACAATGGCCTTCTACGCCGGGCGCGTGATCCTGCACCCGGCGATGGAGAACCCAACCCTCGTCGTGCTCACCGACCGCAACGATCTGGACGACCAGCTCTTCGGTACCTTCGCGCGCTGCCATGACCTCCTGCGCCAGCCGCCCGTGCAGGCGGCCGACCGGGCCGATCTGCGGGAGAAATTGCAGGTCGCCTCGGGCGGCGTGGTGTTCACCACCATCCAGAAGTTCTTCCCGGAGGAGAAGGGAGACCGCCACCCGGTGCTCTCGAACCGGCGCAACATCGTCGTGATCGCCGACGAGGCCCATCGCAGCCAGTATGACTTCATCGATGGCTTCGCGCGGCATATGCGCGACGCGCTTCCCAATGCCTCCTTTGTGGGCTTCACGGGCACGCCGGTCGAGAAGACCGACGCCAACACGCGCGCCGTCTTCGGCGACTACATCAGCGTCTATGACATCCAGCGTGCGGTGGCGGACGGGGCGACCGTGCCCATCTACTACGAGAGCCGGTTGGCGAGGCTGGAGTTGTCGGAAGCCGAGAAGCCCAAAATCGACCCCGAGTTCGAGGAGGCTACCGAGGGCGAGGAGATCGAGCGCAAGGAGAAGCTCAAGAGCAAGTGGGCGCAGCTCGAGGCAGTGGTGGGGACCGAGAAGCGCCTCAAGCTGATCGCTCGCGACCTCGTGGAGCACTACGAACGGCGCTGTGAGGCGATGGAGGGCAAGGCGATGGTGGTGGTGATGAGCCGCCGCATCGCCGTGGAGCTCTACAAGGAGATCGCCCTGCTTCGGCCGGAGTGGGCCGTGGACGACGATGGCGCTGGAACGCTGAAAGTGGTGATGACCGGCTCGGCCTCGGACCCGCTGGACTGGCAGCCGCACATCCGCAACAAGCCGCGGCGAGAGGCGCTGGCCCAACGCTTTCGCGATCCGAGGGACCCCTTCAGGATCGTGATCGTGCGGGACATGTGGCTCACCGGCTTCGATGCGCCGAGCCTCCACACGATGTACCTCGACAAGCCGATGCGGGGCCACGGGCTGATGCAGGCCATCGCGCGCGTAAACCGAGTCTTCCGGGACAAGCCGGGCGGCCTGGTCGTCGACTATCTCGGACTGGCCGACGAGCTGAAGCAGGCGCTCGCCACCTACACCGAGGCCGGCGGCAGTGGCGAGACCGCGCTCGATCAGGCCGAGGCCGTGGCGGTGATGCTGGAGAAGGTCGAGATCTGCCGCGGTCTCTTCCACGGCTTCGACTGGAGTCCGTGGACGAGCGGCACGCCCCAAGATCGCGTCTCGCTGCTTCCCGCCGCACAGGAGCACATCCTCGCGCAGGACGATGGCAAGGCACGGCTCCTGCGGGCGGTCACCGAGCTGTCTCAGGCGTTCGCCCTCGCCGTTCCGCACCCGGAGGCGCTGGCTATCCGCGACGAGGTCGGCTTCTACCAGGCGGTGCGCTCGGTGCTCGCCAAGCCCACCCCTGGCGAGCAGCGGACGGACGAGGAACTCGAGCACGCCATCCGGCAGATCGTCTCCAAGGCGGTCGTCTCGGACGAAGTGGTGGACATCTTCGCTGCGGCCGGCCTCAAGAAGCCCGACATCTCGATCCTCTCCGACGAGTTCCTCGCCGAAGTCCGCGGCCTTCCCCAGCGCAATCTTGCCGTAGAGCTGCTGCAGAAGCTGCTGAAGGGCGAGATCCGGGAGCGTCGTCGGCGCAACGTTGTGCAGGCCCGGTCGTTCGCGGAGCTCTTGCAGCAGGCCATCCGAAAATACCAGAACCGCGCGATCGAGACGGCGCAGGTAATCGAGGAGCTGATCCAGCTCGCGAAGGAGATGAGGGAAGCCGGGCGGCGCGGCGAGGAGCTGGGGCTCAGCGACGACGAGGTCGCGTTCTACGATGCCCTGGAAACCAACGACAGCGCGGTGCAGGTCCTCGGGGACGACACGCTGAAGACGATCGCACGCGAGCTCGTGGCGACCGTCCGCAAAAATGTCACGATCGACTGGACGATCCGCGAGAACGTTCGAGCCCAACTCCGTGTGTATGTGAAGAGGGTGCTACGCAAGTACGGCTACCCGCCGGACAAGCAGGAGCAGGCGACCCAGACCGTACTCAAGCAGGCTGAAGTGCTCTGCAGCGACGTTGCCGCGTAGCTGCCCGGCAGATCCCGAGCTTCTGGCGCGTCGACGTGGGTTGCGCCACCAATGAAGGGATGAGAAGCGATTCAGTGCCTCAGCCGACCGTCGCACTCGCTCTTAGGAGCTTGTCTTCCCCTGAGGTCGGTGCAGAGATGATGCGTCCTACTCGCCTTCTGCTGCTTCGATCTGGCAACCAAATGGTGTCAGAGCCGCGCCGGCACGGCGTCGCAAGACCCTCTCGCTGGATCAACCGCAAGACCTCCGGGACGAGGCGCTTGGCACGGTGATCGAGTCCGCGGAACAGGGCGTTTTCCTTTCGTCCTGCTCCGCGGCGCTCATATAGCTTCTTCAGAATCGTAAGCGCCACCCTCGTGCCAAGCGGAAGATCGAG